>OMOG01000406.1 GCA_900290305.1 Candidatus Sulfopaludibacter sp. SbA4 | reverse complement strand
GCGGCGTTGGAGAAGTTGAAGTAGCGGACCACTCCCTGACGGTCGTGGCTCTGTTGGCCTCATTGACAATACGCATCGGAGCCGCGACCGTCAGGGAGCGGTCTTACTGTCTCGGTCCGTCTATTTGGCTTGGGCGGCACTCTGCCGGACAGAGAGCAGCACACCACCCTGGGTTTGCAGGCCGCCAATCTGGGCCACAAGCGTTGCATCGCCGTCCGTCAGGGCGCCCGGAATCTGGACGTTTAACTGATCGAGTCCCGAGCCGGTCCGTCCTGCATAAGAGACGTTAGCTGCGAGACCTCCGACCAACACCGTCACGGGCAGCGTCAGGTCGGCAGGTTGTGTTACCAGTTGTCCGGCTGGCAGGGGCGGGTTCGTATCGCCGAAGCCCGTGCCGAACAGCACGATGGTTTCACCAGGTTTGGCCGGCGTGGATGTGACTCCGGGAATCAGGCCGGCCGGCCCTACCAGCGCGCCATTGGCGTGAACCGCAGCCGGGTAACTGCCGCTCAGTATGAAGAATGCCGGCGCGCGAGACGCCTTGGAAGCCGTGGCCGTGTTGCTGGTCCCCAGCGAATTCTTGACCACCACTGCCACCTGCCCCACCGTCGGATCGTCCGGCGCCAGCACGTTGAGTTGAGCCGGGCTCACGAAATAGACATACGCGGGAAGTCCGTCGATCGCCACAGATACCCCATCGAGCTCGTTTGGCAGCAGATTACCCGCGAAATCCGACTGACTCCACTGACGAGTCGTGAGTGACAGAGCCGTCCCTTTGATGGTCACCCAGCCCGACGACGCGATGCCCGGCAGGAAGCTGGCGCCGTTGACCACGCCACCATCCGCGATGTCCGGCGCCGTCGCGACGCCAAAGGTGAAAGGAGAGGATTTTCCGCCGTCCGGATTGTTCACCTGCAACGTGTAGGCGCCGGCCGCGGCCAGAGTCACTGCCACCTGGAAAGAGCCCGCGGTAACACTCCCGATCTGGACGCCGCTGATGGTCGAGAATCCACCTCCGGGAAGGCCGAGTGTCACGGTGAGACCAGGCTCGAACCCACTGCCGGTTACCGTGAGCACCTGGTTCCCAATGGCCGGGTTTTGGGGCGCAACACTCGTGATGGCGGGCGCGCCGGCCGACACCTGGAAGCTGGCCACATTGGACTTGCCCCCATCCGGGTTACTCACCTGCAGGGTGTAAGTGCCGGGCAACGCGAAGATAGCGACCACTTGAAATGAAACCGCGGAGACACTCCCAACCTGCGCGCCGGGGATGGTCAGCGAGCCTCCGCCGGGGAGTCCCAGGGTAACGACAAGGCCAGCCTGAAACCCACTGCCCGACAGGGTGAGAGTCTGGCTGCCGAGCGTGGCCGCCAGACCGGACGGCGAGATGGCCGAGATCGCGGGGGCCGACACCGACACGTTGAAGGCGCCGTTAGCCGACTTGCCACCGTCGGGATTGTTCACCTGCACGGTGTAAGTGCCCGGCGCGGCCAGGGTCACCACCATCTGGAAGGAACTAATAGACACATTTTGGATCTGCGAGCCGCCGATAACCGATGAAGCGCCCCCGGGGAGTCCCAGAGTGACAGTAAGGCCGGCTTCGAATCCACTGCCGAATACCGTAAGTGTCTGGCTGGAGGTGGCGGCTGTCAGGTTTCCCGGCGTGATGCTGGAGATCCCGGGCGTGGCAGGCAACACGTTGAAGCCGGCCACGTTGGACTTCCCGCCGTCGGGATTGTTCACCTGCAGCGTGTAAGCGCCCGCCGAAGACAAGGCCACAACCATCTGGAACGAACTGCTGGAGACGTTGCCGATCTGGGCGCCGCTGATGGTCGAGTAAGTGCCTCCGGGCAATCCCAGGGTGACGGTAAGACCCGGCTCAAACCCGCTGCCCGTAATGGTCAGGGTCTCATTGCCTCCGGACAGGGACGAATTAATGCCCGCGATCGTGGGGGGAGATCCACCCGTGCCCTCCAAGGCCACGATCATGGGGGATCCTCCACCGGCGGTGACCAGGACAGCGTTGCTGTAGTCTTTAGCAGCCAGCGGAGTGAACTGCACCGTGAGCAACGCGTACAGTCCGGTAGTCACGGTATAGGCTTGCGTCGGTCGCTGGTTGGCGTCCTCGATTTGAAACGTGTGGAAGTCTCCCGATGATGCCTGGAAAGTATTCGCGGCTGTCGTCGTGATGCAGAACTGGCTGGTGCTGCTCGAGCCCACCAGTACGTTGCCGAAGTCAATGCGGGGAGGGTTCACAATGTACGTCGCGGCCGCGTTGGTGCCGGGAGGCGGCAGTCCCATGGTCGAAACGCACAACGGCGAGGGGGGCTGGGTCTGGGAAAAACATGCGCCGCACAATACTCCCGCACATAGTGCGTAGCGGACGGAACTCGAGAATGGTCTCACCGCTTGATCGATCCCGGCTGCCTCGCGGGGTAGGGGCCATTATACCGTATAATATCCTCTGTGTTTCCGCGCACCAGGCTGCATTTATGGATCGTGGTGGCCCTCTGGACCTCCGCCTGCTTGGGCCAAACCACTCAGGGGCTCATTTCCGGCAGGGTGGTGGATGCGCTAACCGGCGCACCGGTGGTTGGCGCTACGGTCGCCTGCACGGCCTCGTCCGCGGAGATACAACGCAAAGCGCTGACCGGCGCCTCGGGATTCTACTATCTCCCGCTGCTCTCGGCGGGAACATACCGTATCACTGTGAGCGCTCCCGCCTTTCAACAACAAGAAGTGAATGAGATCGAATTGTACGTGGCGTCGAGAATCGAGTTGAACTTCCGCCTGCGGCCGCTCAGCGATGTCTGGGAAAAGGGACAATACCGGAGCGTCTTTCTGCCCGGCACCAAGGCCATCGTGCCGTTCTTTGGCCCCGACGTGGATCCAAGCCACGCCCTGCTGGTAGGGCCGCCGAAAGGCCCAGATGACTTTCGCGAGCCCACGATCTCGGAAGCCATCGATCCCGGCCAGGTAAGCAATCTGCCGTTTTCGGGCCGCAACGTTTACGAGCTTCTGCTGTTTCAGCCGGGAGTTACTTCCGGGTTATCGGTCAACGGGCAGCGTCCAGGTTCGGGCCTCTTTCTTCTCGATGGAATCGACAGCAACACGTCGTTCGGTCCTGAGTTCATTCAGGAATACCGCGTCTCCACCAACAACTTTTCCGCCGAATTGGGCCGCGCCACGGGCTTTGTGGCCAATGCCGTCACCCGGTCCGGCAGCTCTGCGTTTCATGGCCTGGCATACGCCTACATCGACAACGAAGCCCTGGATGCCAATGCCTTCCAGTCCAACACCAACGGGTTCCCACGGCCCGAGCACCGCGAGCGCCATGCGGGTGGCTGGGCCGGCGGACCTGCCGGGAAGAAGACCAGGCACTTTTTTGTGGGTTACGAGGACTACCGCACGCGCACTGCCGAGTACCCTTTCAGCTACCAGGTGCCGGTGTTGGACAGTTTTCGGAACTGCCCCCTCGCCGCCGGAAGCCAGGCGCTGGCGCTGCTGGAGCGCTTTCCGCCGCCCCTGGTCAAGGCTCCAGGATCGTCCCCTTGTGACAACCTCTCGGCGCCATACCTCTTTTCGAATCCCATCGCCATTGACCGCGGCTTCGGCATCGCGCGCCTCGACGATACCTTGCGCGGCGGCCGGGACCGGATCAGTGGGCGGGTAGTCACGAGCCGGGAGACCGACCCGTATGCGGTCTTCAGCCTGTACTCCGCGTTTACCTCGCCGCGAACTTCCGGCAACTACTCCGCCGCCGCCACTTATGCAGCATCCCTCTCCGCCACGGCTACGAGTGAAATCAGGGCGGGCTGGCTCCGCAGCACCGATTCGATCCCGCAGCAACACCCGGAAGTACCGGAACTTACCGTTGGCGCCGACGCCGGTAAGTTCTATGCCCAAGGTATCAGTCTCCCCGGGTCAAGCGCCGCTGCAGGGTACGCCACACGCGGAGACTTGTTCGAGATCGCAGATAGCACGATTCTCGTGCGGGGCCGGCACGTGGTGACTTTCGGCGGAGGTTTCTACTTCCGCGCCAGCCATTCGTCTACCCCCTATTTACAATCCGGCCAATATCAGTTCCAGGATCTGCAGAGTTTCGCCCAAGACCAGGCGCTGGCCTTTACCGTGGGACTCGCGCGGGCGTCCGTTCTTGCCGGAGGCGCCTACTCCCTGCCCGCCAGTGACCACGACTATCGCCGGAGCGAGTTCTACGGCTTCGTGCAGGATAGCTTCCGCGCCACCTCCCGCTTGGGATTCGACCTCGGCCTCCGCTACGACTCCTTCGGCGCCACTGCCAACACCGGAGTCCAGGACGCCTACATCCAGTTGGGGCCGGGCGCTTCGGTAATGAGCGGATTGCCCGCGGCGCAGTTTGTGTTTGGCGGCGGTTGCTGCCGTTCCGTATCCGAGCCCGACCGGAGAGACTGGGCGGGGCGGCTAGGCCTCTCCTACGATCTGACCGGCAAAGGAAAACACGTGTTCCGCGCCGCCTATGGAATCTTCTACGACCGCCAGCCCGACGCCAGCACCGCGTACAACGACCAGGAAGAAGTGACGTTCTTCTCGGCCACGGGCTCACTGACTCCGAATTACTCCCAGCTCAAGCTCGATGCGTTGTCCGGCCTTCCTAACGTGCCGATCCCGTACCTTCCGCAGCCTCTCTTACTCGCCAGCCACCTTCCGGCGCCGCGCGTGCAGGCCTGGTTTGCCGGTGTTCAGGATTCGCTGGCGGGCGGCTGGTCGCTGGAAGTCAACCATACCGGCGCCGTGGGCACTAACCTGGTTGCCAGGGACGTCATCAATCGCGCGAACAGTTTCGGAACGGACAGCTCGCGCCTGAATCCAGGCTTGCCCGATATTAGTTATCTATCCGGCTCCGGCTATTCTCAATACACAGCGTTGACCGGCCTGCTACGGCATCGCTCCCGCCGCGCGCTGTTTCAAGCCGCCTATACCTGGGGCCATTCGATCGATAACCAGAGTGACTCCACGTCCGTATTCACCCGTCAATTCGACAACCAGCTCGATCGCGCCGACTCGGATTTCGACCAGCGCCAGAACCTGGTCATGTATTCCGTGCTGCAGTTGCCGGCCCCTTCGGAGACGAGGTGGCAGCGCGCCGCGCTCGGCGGCTGGCAGGTGGCGGGCCTGGCGGGCTTTCGCGCGGGCTTTCCGTATACCCTGGCGGCATCCGTGTTTCCCTTGTGCAGCGGGGCAGTAAACTCACCCAACGATCCGGTCTTATTGAACAATCGCCCGAGCCTGGCAGGCGGAGTCAGTCCCGTACTGAGTACGCCGGTCGCGGTCCCCGGTGGAGTGCAGTTACTGAATCCTGCCGCGTTCTGCAATCCCGGAGATACGCCGGGCCAACTGGGGCGGAACAGTCTGCGCGGGCCGGGCTTTTGGAACGTGGACGCCTCCATCGGCAAGGCATTCAAGCTGCGATGGCTGGGGGAGAACGGCGGCATGCAGTTTCGCGCCGATCTATTCAACGTGCTGAATCATGCCAATCTGGGAAACCCGCAGATCGCCCAGACCGGGTTTGGAACGTTCGGCCAGGCGTTCTACGGAATGCACGCCGCGCCGCCGGGGAGTGTCTCGGTGGTGCCGCTGGATGAGGTTCCGCGGAGAATCGAGTTGCAATTGAGGGTTTACTTTTAGCCCCGACGCCAGCTCAACGCCACTTACTTCAGGATTTTGCACAAATTG
>OMOG01000341.1:13362-15490 GCA_900290305.1 Candidatus Sulfopaludibacter sp. SbA4 | reverse complement strand
CCCGATAGCGAGCTTTACATCGTACCGGCCGCCGGCGGCGTCGCGCGGCGAATGCGCGCGAACACTCCGCTCATGAATTCGTGGCATAGCTTCTCGCCCAACGGACGGTGGCTGGTGTTTTCCTCGAAGGCCCGATCCCCTTACACCCAGATGTACCTGACGCACATCGACGAAGAGGGAAACGACAGCCCGCCGATCCTGGTCGAGCGAAGCACCGCCGCCAACCGCGCGGTGAATCTTCCGGAGTTCGTTAACATTCCGGCGGGCGGCCTGCTGAAGATCGAGACGCCGGCCGCCGAGTTCTACACGCGCTTCGACCGCGCTTGGGAACTGGCGCAGAAGGGGCAGCACGAAGAAGCGGCCGCGGCCTGGCGCAGTGCCTTGGCACTGAATCCAGAGGACGCCCGCGCCAACAACAATCTGGGTTTCGAGTTAGCCCGAGTGGGAAAGCTCGAGGAAGCCATCGCCTGCTGGGAAACGGCCTTGCGGTCTAACGACCAGTTCGCGGAGGTGCGGGAAAACCTGGCCCGTGCACTGGAGAACCTGGGCGTCGCCGACCTGCAGAAAGGCAGGGTCGACGAAGCCCTCCCGCGCCTGCGCAGGGCAGTGCAACTGAACCCGGGAGATGCCGGCAATCAATACAATCTGGGGCTGGCACTGCTGCGGAAATCCAGCCTCGACGAAGCCATCGCGCAATTCCAGAAGGCGCTGGCGCTCGATCCCCGGGACGCGCAGGCCCACAACGATCTCGGGGTGGCGCTCTCGCTGAGGCGACGGTTCGGTGAAGCGGTGGCGCAGTTTCGAGAGGCCATCGCGGCCGATCCCCAGTTCGCCCAGGCGCAATCCAACCTGGCATGGCTGTTCGCCACCAGTCCGGAGGTCGCTGTGCGCAATGGCGCCGAGGCGCTCAAACTGGCGGCGAAGGCGGTCGATTTGTCCCGCGGAAAAGATCCCCGGATGCTCGATGCGCTGGCGGCCGCATATGCCGAGACGGGCCGCTTCCGCGAGGCCGTCGATGCCGCGCGGCGAGCTTTGGATGTGGCTGGCCAGCCCTTGGTCCCGGCGTTGAAAGCCAGGATCGCGATGTACGAACGGCAGGAGCCTTTCCGGGAGAAGTGACGTTCCCCGGGAGTAAGCGCCTACTTTCTCTCGCGTTCTTCGACGGCCCGAATCGCCGCCGCGTGCCGCTCGGCATCCTGCTCCCGGCCACCCGTCTGGTAAGCCTGGACCAGCAGGAAATGCACCTGGCGGTCGGTGACGTCGCCGATGTGCAGCCCGAGCGCGATCTCCCCTTCTTTCGCGGCTCCCGCGGCGTTTCCCGCCTTCAGTAACAGGCGCGCGGATTCGAAGTGCGGATCGCGAGAGTTCGGCGCCAGTTTCAGCGCGCGATCGATCCAAACCCGGCATGCCTCGAAGTCGCCCAAGCGCAGCAGCAGGCGGGAGCAGCTCAACAGCATATCGGTATCGAGTTGGCCCGAGGCCTCGCCTAAGCGGATCGCCTCCCGATACGTCTCGAGAGCCTCCTTGGTTTGGCCCAGGCTCTCCCGCGCCAGGCCCAGGTAGAGCGGTGTGCGTGCATCGCGCGGATTCAACCGGCGGGCCTTCTCCAGCGCCTGAATCGCTGCCGGCAGCTCGTTCTGGCGGTAGAACTGAAATCCGTACAAAAACTGCGCGTACCACGAAGAGGGATCCGCCGCGATGGCCCGCTCCAGGCTCTCCCGCGCCACGTCGTAACGGTTCGCCGCCATGGCCAGCTTGGCTTTGAGGGTCAGGGCCGGCACCAGCTTCGGATCCATCCTCAGGGCTTCGTCCACGGCATTGAAAGATTCCTGATACTTCCCGGCAACGAACAGGCGGTTGGCCTTTTCGTAGGCCGGATAACCGGCCGAAGGCGGTGCCTGTGCGGCTGTCCAAGGCGCTAGCAAGAACAGCAGGAGGGCTATCCGGATCGCGCAACCCCTCGCTAACCCCCATTTCGTGGCGCAGGCACTCTTGCCTGCCGCGTCGAGACTCGTCTCGACGCCCGCGGGTGGTCTTGCCACAGTGGCGAAGACCGACGTCGGCATGAGTGCCGACGCGGCAGGCACGAGTGCCCGCGCCACATCGGCCGGCTTGCGGGCTAACGGGT
>OMOG01000341.1:0-13352 GCA_900290305.1 Candidatus Sulfopaludibacter sp. SbA4 | reverse complement strand
CCCGCGCCACATCGGCCGGCTTGCGGGCTAACGGGGTGGTTGGGCCGCCCACCATTACCTCCCCTCCTCTATCTCGACGATCCGATCGCCCCTCACGTCGCTGAGCTTCTGGCTTGCGCCACCCGGCCACCGGACCTCCACCTGCTTCACGCCCGTGTGCGGACCCAGCCCAAACCGCACCAGCGGCTCACTGGAGGAAGCATAACCGACGCTGGTGGTGGCATGACCGTACAGCATGCGCCCGTCGGGCAGCGTCACCGTGACCACGGCTCCCAGTCCCTGCCGGTTGCTCCGGGTTCCGCGCAGCCGGATCGCCAGCCAGTGCCCCGCGCCGGCCGTGATGTTGTGGAACAGCTTCACGGGACCATCGAGCGTGGTGACCACGACGTCGATGCGGCCGTCGTTATCGAAATCGGCAAAGGCCGTTCCGTGGTGCAGCGCCGCCTGCTGGAAGTCCGCTCCGGCGCCCGCCGAGACGTCTTCGAATCGCTTCCCTCCGATGTTGCGAAACACGCGGTTCGCCAGCGCAGCGCCCCGGCCGATGTAGGGTTCGAGCGCCGGGAAATGCGAGCAGGCGAAGAACAGGTCGCGCCACCCGTCGTTGTCGAGGTCGTACATGCCGAGGCTCCAGCCCGTCAATTGGCGCGTGCCCATTTCAAGGCCCGCCCGTTGCGCGAAGTTCTCGAAGAGCGATCGCTTGCCGAGATTGCGAAACAGCAGGAAGCCGTCGTTGATCATCCCAGAGACCACCAGGTCGGGCCGGCCATCGTTGTCGAAGTCGCGGAAGTCCACCCCCATGCCCGCAATGGCGGCGCCGTCTTCGCGGAGTGCCACGCCCGCTTCCAGGCCGATCTCGCGAAAGGTCCCGTCGCCCTGGTTGCGAAACAGAAAGTGCCGCACGGAATCGTTGGCCACGAATACGTCGGTGAATCCGTCCCCGTCGAAATCGGCGAACGCCACCCCCATTCCCTTGCCGATGTGCCTCGCGATTCCCGAGCGCTCCGAGACGTCCGTAAAGGTGCCGTCGCGGTTGTTGTGGAACAGTTGGTTGGGCAGCCCCGCGTACTCTTTCGGATGACAATAAAACCGGCTCCCGGCAGCCCCGCACACCGGCTCCGCGGCCGGGTCCCATGCCACATAGTTGGAGACAAACAGGTCGAGCCAGCCGTCGTTGTCGTAATCCAGCCAGCCTGCCGAGATGGACCACATCTTGCCGCGCTTGGGGTCGATGCCGGCCAGCCCGGCCTTGGCCGTCACGTCGGCGAAGCGGCCATCCCCCAGGTTGCGGTAGAGGATGTTGCGATTGACCCCCGCCACGAAAATGTCGCACAGTCCGTCGTTGTCGAAATCGGCCGTGGCCACCGCCATCGAGTAGCCTTCTCCGCCCACCCCGGCCTTGGCGGTGACATCTGTGAACGTGCCATCGCAGTTGTTGCGGTACAGCCGGTTCCAAAACTCCGGGCCGCTCTTCCGCAACTCGGGAATCGTGGCGCCGTTGGTGAAGAAGAGGTCCATGCAGCCGTCGTTGTCGAAATCCAACGCGGCCACGCCTCCGGGCATCAACTCCACCTGGTGGAAGCCGCCGCTGGCGGCATTCTTCAGGCGGAAGTCCAGACCGGCCTTTTTGGCGACCTCTTCAAACCGGATCTGCGCCATGGCCGGTTGCAGCATCGATACGGCGACGGCGAATGCGCAGCAATACCGCATGCGCGACCAGTGTAATCCGAGGCACAATTCGCCGCAATCATCCACTGCAGTGAACCTGATTGATGTCGTCGTTTTCCAGCACGCGCGTCGGGGCGTCTTCGCTCCGTGCAACGGAGTGGGCGGCCACCTGGATCATCGCGCAAGCCACCTGCCGGGTGGTCGTCACATACTTCGGAAAGAGCGCCTTCAAGATTGGATAGAACGGCGCCAAGGCCGCATGAGCGACCCTCACCCACCGGGTTTTCGGCGCGATGCCATCGAGCGGCTGGATATAACCCGGCCGCAACATGTACGCCGCCCGGAACGGCAGCCCGAGCAAGGCGTTCTCGGTTTCCCCCTTCACCCGCGCCCACATGGACCGGCCGCGTTCCGAACTGTCCGTCCCGGTTCCCGACACGTAGACGAACGTCATTCCGGGACCGGCCAACCTCCGTGCCACCGACAAGGTCAGGTCGTACGTCACGCGGCGGTAGTCCTCTTCCTTCATGCCGACTGACGAGACGCCCAGACAAAAGAAGCAGGCGTCATAGCCTGAGATCTCACCCTCGATCGCGGAGAGGTTCGCAACGTCCGCCTGCACGATTTCGCGCAGCTTCTCGCGATGCTGGCCGGTCCCTGCGCGGCCGATCGCGAGGACATTCTCCACGCGCGGATCGCGCAGGCATTCCCGCAGCACGCCCTGCCCGACCATGCCTGTTGCGCCGAAGAGGATGACTTTCATGACCCCTTACACCTGAAACTGAATTCCCTGCGCCAGCGGCAACTGCGCCGACCAGTTGATGGTGTTGGTCTGCCGCCGCATGTAGGCCTTCCAGGCGTCGCTGCCCGATTCACGCCCGCCGCCGGTATCTTTCTCGCCCCCGAAGGCGCCGCCGATCTCCGCCCCGCTGGTGCCGATGTTGATGTTGGCGATCCCGCAGTCGCTGCCGCGGTGGCTCAGGAACGTCTCCGCCGAAACCAGGCTGGCGGTAAACATCGCCGACGACAGGCCCTGCGGCACGCCGTTGTGCCAGTGGATAGCCTCGTCCAGATCGTCGAATTCCACCAGGTACAGAATCGGCGCGAAGATCTCCTCCTGCAGAATCGGCATGTCCGGCCGCGCGCGCACCAGCGTGGGCTCGACGTAGCATCCCATCATGCGCCCGCCGCCGTACAGGATCTCGCCGCCCTGCTCGCGGATGCGCCGTATGCCGTCCATCATGTCCGTGACCGCCCGGCGGTTCACCAGCGGGCCCATGAGCGTGGCCTCGTCCATCGGGTCGCCGATCCGCACCTGCCGGTAGGTGCCCAGCAGGNNGCGCTGCAGGAACAGGCGCCGCGTAGTGGTGCAACGCTGTCCGGCTGTCCCCACCGCCCCGAACAGGACCGCGCGCAGCACCAGGTCCGGGTCGGCGTCGTTCATCACCACGATGCCGTTGTTGCCGCCCAGCTCCAGGATCGTGCGCCCCAGCCTCTTGGCCACCACCTCCGAAACGTGCCGGCCCACCTCCGTGGAGCCGGTGAAACTCACCAGCGGGACGCGCCGGTCTCGGATCAGGCTCTCGGCGATGGGGTTGCTCGGCCCGATCACCAGGTTGAATACGCCCTTCAACCCGTGGCGGTCGAGCACGCGGTTACAGATTTTCTGCACGGCGATGGCGGTGAGCGGGGTCTCCGAAGACGGGCGCCACACCACGCAATCCCCGCACACCGCCGCGATCATGGCGTTCCACGACCACACCGCCACGGGAAAATTGAAGGCGCTGATCACCCCCACGATGCCCAGCGGGTGCCACTGCTCGTACATGCGATGGCCGGGCCGCTCGCTGTGCATGGTGAGGCCGTAAAGCTGGCGCGAGAGGCCCACGGCGAAATCGGCGATGTCGATCGTCTCCTGCACCTCGCCCGTTCCCTCGGCCAGGATCTTTCCCATTTCGAGGGTCACCAGCGCTCCCAGATCGGCCTTGTGCGCCCGTAATTCGTTGCCCACCTCGCGCACGATTTCGCCGCGTTTGGGCGCCGGCGCCATGCGCCAGGCCAGGAAGGCTTCGGCGGCGCGCTCCATCACGCATTCGTAATCGTCCGGCCCGGCCAGCTTGATTTTGGCCAGGGGCTCGCCGGTCGCGGGGTTCAGCGATTCCAGTTCGGCGCCGGAAGGGTTGGGAATCCAGTCGCCATAGCAGGCGCCGGAGTTGAGGGGCTCGATGTGGAGCTTTTCGAGAATCTCGGGGATGGCATGGGCGGCGGGGTGCACGCTTCCATTCTACCGGCGCCCGGGTGTCGGAAAAACAGGAGAGGCCCGGCGCGCAGGCCGCCGCCTGGATCAGACGGCGACCGCTTCGCGCACGGGCATTTCCTCCGGCGGAACGAATTCCGCCACCTGCGTCCTCGCTTGGAAGAGGTACAGCGGGCAGGTGTACCGCCTGCCTGACAACTGAAACTCCACGCCGTAGGCCTCCGCTCCGGTATGGCAGGTGGAGCGTTGGACCCGGCAGGCGCTCAAAACAGCCCCTGGGTCGAGCATGGCGGCGCAGTTGGCAACTGCGTCCCACGCTTGGAATGGCCGAATGACTTCCCGTAACAACTTTTTCCCCGTTCCTGCACGGTGAATGCGCGACAGCGACACTCACCCCTATGCCTCGGTTTGCCGGGTCTGAGGTCCGGCGTGTATGGGTCTACGTTAGCCCAAGCCGGGTAGCAGCGGAAGTCTATCTTTCGGACAGTTTGGGGGATCTGAGCAGAAGCCGCGCCAGCCGCGACCACCAGGGTAGCCGCCGCAATCATGATTCTCGTCGTGAAGTCCGTCATCTCTGCGCCGTTAGTACCCACGCAAGAATAACTTCACAATCCGGAGCCCTGTGGGGCGGGGTACCGCTTGACCTGCAGGTTCAGCAGAAGATCGTTCGAGGAACCGATATAGATGCGGCCGGTGTTGTCGTAAGGCTGCCCGCCGAGTTCTTGCTGGGCGGGCGCAGAATATTGTTAGGCTGGTGGAAGACGATGGAAGAAGAGTTGACCGGCGTGAGCGCAGAGCCGCAGATCGCGCAATATTGGGTGCTGTTCTTGCAGCCGCTTCCAGAAGCTGGGGAGCGCATCGCCGTGGCGCTGGCGTTTCACGACTCGGGCAAGCGGGCCTGGATCAGGTTTGATGATCGTTTCTCCAAAGTGCTGAGGCTGTATCCGGATCTGGACCAGGGCGCGCTCAGATTCTATTTGGAGAGCCTGCAACAAGACCTGAATTCGTGCGATGACACCGAAGGTACATTGAATTCCTACGGGCCTCAGCTCGCGGTGTCGAGCCCACGCAGAATTGCGTCCCCAATATCCGGCCAAGTAGTCGAAATGCTGCTCAGGAGATATGTCTACCCTCCGGAGGAACGGTCACTGCAGCTCGTCGGCGGCGTCGAAAAGCTCTCGCAAGACCGGTAGCGGGCACCGGCCTCCTCGAATTCCTTCTGGATTGGCCGGCAACTCCTCGGAGCTCTTCCGGGCAAGCGAAGAGCTACTTTCCACCAACGCCACATTACGTCCAGGATCTCTGGCGCTTCCAACCCCATAAGGCAATGTCGAGCGAAAAAAGAATGATGCAACGGAGTACCGTCGGAAGAGACCTCTCCGCTCAACATTGGCCGGATATTATGGCGTTACCGGAAAGTACCCCGCGCGCGTTTCCCCTATCTCCCCACCACCCGCAGCTTATACCGCCCCAGCCCCCGCGCGCGTTTCCCCTATCTCCCCACCACCCGCAGCTTATACCGCCCCAGCCCCGCCCCGATCTCCCTCGTAAAAATCCCCGCGATCATCTTCCCCGTCCCCGGGTACGGATGAATCAAGTCCGCCGACACCATCCGCGGCCGCGCCGCATACCAGCGGGCCATGGTGCCCTCTCCGCCCATCGCCGCGTACGTGTCAAAGAAGCCGCAGCCCGTCTCCCGCGCGACACGCTTCTGTATCTCCACGATCCGCGGAATGGTCGGCATCGTCTCGATCTCGCCCCCATTGCGCCGCCCGCGGTCCATCGGCGACATCACCAGCACCGAAGCCTCCGGCAACGCCGTATGAATGCGCCGCAGCGCGTCCCGCAGCTCCTTCTCGTACTGCCGGTCCACGAACTCCGCGAAGTCGGCCTCGTTCGTCCCGTAGTTGACGATCACCAGCGCGGGATTGCGGTGCTGCAACTCCTCCGCCCAGTGCTGCTCGTTGTACATGCGCGAGAGCACCGTGATCGACGCGCCGTTGAGCCCCAGGCTGTCGTACACCACCCCCGGTCCGGGCCCTTCCGCCGTGATGCCGAACACCCGGACGCTGCCCCGCTCCACGTGAATCTCCAGCTCCGCCGTGGCCGATTCGGTGCGAAACGCCGCGAAGCCCGGAGCCTTGGAATCGCCCGCCGTGTCCACCCGGCCCAGCGCGCGCCCATCCGCCCAAAGGCTGAACTCACCGCCGCCCGGCAGCCGCAGGTACCACGCCTCGAATTGCGTGTAGCCGCCGTTGCCGAAGACCATGCGGCTGCGCGCCGAGCCCGACCCCGTGAAGCTCACCCCGCCCAGCCCGAACATGCCGTCGTGCGAGACGAAGCGGCTGGCCGGCGCCATCTGCCACCCCGAGCCCGAAACGTCCGCGCCGGTGTGCTGATACCACGCCCACGGCTTCGCCACCAGGAGGAAGCCGTGGCCCGCGTCGCCGAAGCGCTTCTGCAACT
Organism: Candidatus Sulfopaludibacter sp. SbA4; assembly: GCA_900290305.1. GTDB lineage: Bacteria > Acidobacteriota > Terriglobia > Bryobacterales > Bryobacteraceae > OMOG01. The sequence goes on along the minus strand of OMOG01000341.1, from coordinate 6,964 downwards.
GGACGCGCACGTCTCCCGTGATCAGGTCGGCGGTGGTGGGCGAATCGCCGTAGTGTACGATGCGCGTCACCGCGCCCTCCTCCCGTTTCTCGGTGCGCCACAGCGCCGCGTAGAAATGGTCCAGCACGCCCGCCGAGTCGTCCAGCAGCGACAGCTTTCCCGCGGGGAGCTTGGGCACCAGGGCCGCCTCGGGTTCTTTGTGCGGACTCAGCGGGCTGAGCGCCACGCTGTCCGAGAAGTCCACGATCACCGCGAAGTGCCTGGTCTCGGGTCCTTTGCCCGCCGGCGCCACCAGCCGCAGGCCCGCCAGCAGCAGCCCCACCGTGGCGATGGTCAAACCGGTTTGTAGGGGGAATTCGTGCATTGGCCTAAAACCGCGAATAGACGAACGGCGCGTTGCCGCGTCCGCCCAGAAACTGGATCGCCACCGCTACCAGCAGCAGCGCCGCCGCGTGGACATAAAAAGGACGGCCCGCGAACCACTCCATGGCCAGAGCGTACCACTGCTTGCCGGCGAACATCGCGCCCGCCCCCACCAGCAGCACCGCCGCGAACAGCGCCGTGACGTTTTCGAAGCTCGCCGTCAGTGAGCCGATCCGGCCCAGAATCGTCATCGCGTCCGCCACGCTCCCCGCGCGGAAAAAGATCCACGTAAGGCATACAAAATGGTACGTGCCGCCAACCGCCAGCGCGTGCCGCCACGGGCTCGCCGGCTGCTTGGGACGGCCCCGCCAGGCCAGCCACCCGCGCGTCGCAGCCAGCGCCGTGCCGTGCAGCAGGCCCCAGATGGCGAAGGTCCAGGTCACCCCATGCCACAAGCCCCCCAAGAGCATGGTGATCACCAGGTTGACATACGGCATGATCCTCCCGCGCACTCCCGGCAGCGAGAAGTAGAGGTAATCCCGCAGCCAGTTGGAGAAGCTCATATGCCAGCGCCGCCAGAACTCGGTCACGTTGGCGGATGCGTACGGCCGGTCGAAATTGATCGGCAGCCGGATCCCCAACAGCATCGCCGAGCCGCGCGCGATATCGGTGTAGCCGGAGAAGTCGTAGTACAGTTGCAGCGAGTAGGCATAGACCGCGATCAGCACCTCCGCGCCGCTATACAGTTTGGGAGTATCGAACACGCGATTGACCAGGTTTTCGGCCAGGTAATCGGCAATCAGAGCTTTCTTCAGCAGGCCGATGCCGATCAGGAAAAAGGCGCGTCCCCCATCCGCCCGGCCCAGCGCCGGACGCGCCCCCAACTGCTTCACCAGTTCGGTCACGCGCGTGATGGGGCCGGCCTGCAAGGTAGGGAAGAAGGTTACCGCCGAGAGGTAGGACAGCAGGCTGGTGGTACCCTCGCCATCGCGGCGGTACAGGTCGATGGTGTAAGTGAGCGATTGGAACGTGTAGAACGACAGCCCCAGCGGAAAGATCCAGTCCCACCCGTGCCGGTTCAGCAGCACGCCCATGTGTCGCGACACCACCAGCACCGAGAGGTTCAGCCCGACGCTCAGCGCCACCAGCACTCTGCGGATCGGCGGGCGCCCCGCGCGCATCAGCCCCAGACCGATCAGGAAATCCAGGCTGGAGCACACCGGAAGAAGCAGGACATAGAACAGGCCGAAGCGCGCGCAGAACAGATAGTTCGCCAGCAGGATGACCGCCAGGCGCAGGAGCCTCGATCCCGCCGACGCCCAGTAGGCGAAGAAGACCGCGGCCACAAAAACGAAGTAGATCCCACTGCCCGGCTGCACGTGCATATTGTACCCGGGTGGCGACGGTGCAATCCGAGGGCCGTGCAAAAAGGATGCGAGCACACCGAGCCACCCACCCCTTACCCCCAGACTTTGCGCCGACGCTTTGACACCGCCACGGTGGGGACCTTTGCCGGCTCTTCAGAGCCTTGCTTCTCAGCTAATCGCAGAAAGGGAATCGGGGGCGGCGGAATTCCCATGCGCACGGTCATATTCTGGACATACTCTCGAAAGAACGGCCAACAATTGAAAACAGCGTTAGCCGCCCGAAAAGCCTCGATTTGCTCCGTGGTTGGTGAATAATCCGGGATCAGGTGATACAGCCCCTCGAAACGGCAATCGATTCGAACGGCCGGATGGTCTCTGTCGCCCTCCTGAGTAAGAGCGAAAGTGAAATCTGTGTCTACTGTCAGCGAGGCCCCTTCGATGCTGAATGCTCCGGGCTTGAAATCGATTTCGACACTGAGTCCCTCTGCCGGAACGGATTCTATTCGAGGCCGGCTATACAACCGCGATTCAACCAGCCGCACCAATCGTATTTCGGCCTTGGTGTGTAGATGGATGGCATTCGTCAATTGGTCCTTGTCTCGCTGAATAATCATGCGACCATCCCACCCTTGTAGAGCGCGTTGTAGCCGCTCGCCAGTTCGTCTTGCAACGAAGAAAGCGGTGTAGATGGAAGCGCCGGTCGTGACTGGAAAAGCCGATCCATCCAGCGCCGCCATTCTCCTGAAGCGAACACGGGTTGCCCGAGTCGGGAAGCGACTTCGGCTACGTTATCCTGCGCCGCCTTAATGTCCGTCTTGAGAACCATTAGAGTGTTCATCGCGCGGTCCTGGATCTGGCCCAATTCCCACCGCTTGATGCTGGAGCTGCCGACGCCAAGGTAGTTCGCAAACTGCTGCTGACTCATGCCCAGGTCGAGGCGGCGCTCCCTGATCTGACCGCTCGTCAACAAGTCGTGCTTTTCTCGGTACGCATCTGCCACTCGCAATGCGAACTCGCCCATCCTCTCGACGGGCATGGTTTTGAACCCGCAATTCGGGCACACCAATGCATCGCTCCTGATCGAGAAGGATTCACCGTGTGTGCTTCCCGTCAACTCGGTGACCGAAGCCTGCAGGTTCCGCCGGTCACATTCGGGGCACTTGAGGACATTCTTTTTCATAGTCAAAAGTAAGCTTGGTGACACGAGTACACCCACAATACGGGCTTCTTTCGGGTCCCTTTCAGAAGGTATATCCGCCTTCCGAAAAATGTGGAGTGCCACACGAAGATATATGCTGGCGGCTGCTGTGGATCGGGATCGACCTGATAGCATTTCGGATGGGCCTCTTCAAACGCCGCACAGAGGGCTTCCCGCATGAGCTCGTCTCCGGGGTATCCGAGATCGCTAAGCTCGCTAGGCAACTCCGTTCGTCCGGGATGAAACAACCCCTGCTTCATGAGGGTGCGCGCCTGTATCAAGGCCTCGGTCGGCGAACACAAGAGATTCGTGCGTCGGGAGTGCCTGGCGTCTCGTGACACGTTCCACTTCCCCTACGGTACCATTTGGTACCGTCCTCAGTCAAACAGATTTTGGCCACACTACGAAGAAAACAACCCTGGTTTTGCGAAAGTCCCGCTAGATGGAAGCGCCGATCGTGATTGGAAAAGCTTGACGCTCTGACGAATGTGGGCTATGCTTTCCCTATAGCTGGCTATAGGTAGAGGATGCGCAAGCATACCAATGATCGCCTGCAGGGAACACTCGACATGCTTGTGCTGAAGGCCTTGGCTTCGCAGGGTCGTATGCATGGTTACGCGGTCACTCTGCGGATCGAACAGATTTCCGCCAGCGTTCTCCGTCTGGAAGAAGGCTCTCTTTATCCCGCTCTCCACCGAATGACGCAGTCGGGCTGGCTTCGAGCCGAGTGGGGCGCTTCAGAAAACAACCGCCGCGCGCGCTACTACTCCATTACTCCATCCGGACGCAAGCAGTTGGCTGAGGAAGAGCGGCACTGGGCGCAGTTGACCGAAGCCGTGACCCGCGTGCTCCGTTTCGTTTAGAAGGATGCCGATATGAGCTGGTGGAATCGACTCTCGAACCTGGTGCGCCGTGAGGATCTGGGCAGGGATCTCGATGAGGAATTGCAGTTTCATATCGACGCGCGTATCCGCGACAACCTCAAGGCAGGCATGACGGAGGAAGCCGCTCGACTGGATGCCCGACGGCGCTTCGGCAATCGGACCTTGGCAACAGAAAAGACGCAAGAGATGAACATCATCGTGATTATCCAAACGGTCGGCCAGGACCTCCGTTACGCCCTCCGCAGTCTGCGCAAGACCCCTGGGTTTACGGCCTTGGCTGTTCTGGCGATGGCGCTGGGCATCGGAGCCAACACCGCGGTCTTCACTGTAGTAAACGGTGTGCTCTTGCGCCCACTGCCTCTTGTCCAACCAGAGCGGCTGTTCCTGATCTCCTACATGCCGCGCGTTGGCCCTTTTGCCGGCTGGCCTACCCTGTCGGACCACGACTATTTCGAGTACCAGCGGCGGACCCACGCCTTTGAGCGCGTCACGACTTTTTACCAGGCTCAGGTCACCTTGACCGGAGCGGGAGACGCCGTTCGCCTGCGCGCGGCGGTGGTCACGCCGAGTTTCTTTCCGGTTCTGCGTGTTAGTCCCGCGATGGGCAGAACTTTCGCCGCCCAGGAAGAGGAACGCGGCTCCCCAGGTGTCGCTGTGCTGAGCGAGGAACTCTGGCGCAGCCGTTTCGCGGCGGATCCGAACATCCTGGGAAGGTCCATCACCGTGGACGGAATCAAACGTAGCGTGATTGGCGTCATGCCGGCCGGGTTCGCGTTTCCGGGCGACGCCCGATTGTGGTTGCCTCTGGCAGTTGACGGAGCCGGCCCCAACTCCGCTTTCTGGCCCGCCTTCGGGCGATTGCAGCCATCTGTTTCTCAGCGGCAGGCGCAGGCGGAACTGGAAGCCCTGGCCCCGCAGTTACCCTGGCAACATGTGATGGCGGCGGCCGGCGCGCCGGCTAGGAACGGTTGGGTCGCCGAAATTCTCCCGCTCCAGGATCTGCTCGTCGGCCAGATTCGGAAATCGCTTCTCATCTTCATGGGAGCAGTCGCCTTCGTGTTGTTGATCGCGTGCGCCAATGTGGCCAATCTGATGCTGATGAAAGGATCCCTGCGCCGCCAGGAGATGGCAGTGCGCACGGCGCTGGGGGCGCCGCGGAGACGGCTGATTCGACAGTTGCTGACCGAGAGCGCGATGCTATCGCTCGGCGGCGCCATAGCAGGATTATTGTTTGCGATTCTTGGAGTCCGCGCTCTGCTGGCACTCGCGCCGGCCGGAATCATTCCCCGCGTCGCAGAGATCCGCTTGGATGCCCGGGTGATCGGTTTCGCTCTGGGGCTTGGGGCTGTCACCGGAATTCTGTTTGGCTTACTGCCGGCAGTCCAGGCGACGGGCCGCGAGTTGCGAACTTTCCTCAGTCAGGCCGGGCGCGCCGTAACCGGCCGCGGTGAAGGCTTGCGCAGTGTCCTGGTTATCTCCGAAATTGCCTTGACCCTCGTGTTGCTCACGGGCGCCGGCCTGTTGCTCAAGAGCTTCCTGCGGATGCGCGCGGTGGATCCTGGTTTTCGCGCGGAAAACGTTCTGACCATGACGGTCGATCTTCCGGGTTCCCTGTACAAAACTACGGCCGGCATTCAGGCATTTCACGCACTCACTTTGGATAAGTTATCCAACCTGCCTGGCGTATTGGCGGCAGGCGCAGTCAACTTTCTTCCCCTCAGCAATGGTGTGATGTGGGGGCTCTTTCATCTCTATGACGGGCGGCCAACGCCTGGGTACATGGTGGATAAGCCCGCCGTGAGCTCGGAATACTTCCGGGTGATGGGAATCCGGTTGCTGAGCGGCAGAGCTTTTAGCGGCCAGGACAACTCTACCGCTCCGCGTGTCGCGATCATCAGCCAGAGTGTGGCGCGAACCTTCTGGCCAGGTGGCGATGCCCTCGGACAGCGCCTTACCCTGGAAGACCACCCCAAGTCCGGGAATGAGGATTGGCTCACGATTATCGGGGTGGTGGATGACGTGAGGCAATGGAGTCTGACGGAGAAGGCACATCCGGCGATCTATCAACCTTACGCACAGGTGAGGCGGCCACTTTTTCTCACCTCCATGACCTTCGCTATACGCACCGCTGCACAACCAGCGAGTCTGGCGGCTGCCATGCGCTGCGTTCTGCGGGAAGTGGATAGGAATCAGCCGCCGCAATCGATCGCAACCATGACGGATCTGGTCGCGACAACCATCGCGGAGCCACAGTTTCAGACCCGCCTGATTGCGATCTTCTCGATGCTCGCTCTCCTTTTGGCGGCAATCGGTGTGTACGGCGTCCTGGCCTGCGCGGTAGCCGAACGGACGCGCGAAATCGGAATTCGCATGGCGTTAGGCGCTGAGAAGAGCGACATCACTCGCATGATCTTGAGGCGCTGTCTGCTTCTGGCGACCGTGGGCGTAGCACTCGGAGTAGCCGGCGCTCTGGCCGTCACTCGCGTCCTCGCAAAGTTCCTGTTCGAAGTGAAACCCACCGATCTCCCTACGTTCCTTGTGGTAGCCGCGTTACTCGTGGCTGTCGCGCTCCTCTCCGGCCTGCTGCCTGCGCAACGCGCCACCAGAGTGGATCCCCTTATCGCTTTGAGGTGGGAATAGTGTGGGCACGCCCTAAAGCAAGGGCCGGACCCCGCCAAAAATCCGCCCTTTTGTGCCCCTCCGAAAATCACAGTCACGCAAAAAGCAAATATATTTTTTCCACAATCTAACTAACTGACCAAAAACAGCTTAACTCCAACCAACCGCTCTCCTCACACTCCCCTTTCCCCCGGTTCCCGTTATGTCTCTTGCTAGATTTGAATCAGGAGAGGATTAGCGCAGTTTTCGCGGCGCCGGCCGTCCTCGGCCGCTCATCTCCAAACCAACCGGGAAGAGTCCGATTTCCGCGCAAGTGGAGCGGAACGCCTCGACCCAAACTCTTTCGTTTCAGTAAAAGTCATCTTCATTTCCGCTCCGGTCGGAGCGGAAATGCTGGGGAGTTCCATATGGAAAATCAGGTTCCCGAGCCGTCGGCCGATCGCGCCGAGGTGCTCAACCTGGGCGCTGTCCTAGTACTACTGTGTTATAAAAAAACAATTTGGTGTAGAATTGTTTTGTGGGATCACGCCTCT
>OMOG01000402.1 GCA_900290305.1 Candidatus Sulfopaludibacter sp. SbA4 | reverse complement strand
ACAAGGCGTTACGGCTTGAATCCTGAGTATTCGGAGATCGTGCGGGCGTTTGGGTCGGCGGGTTGGGATGACGCCGTTCAGGAGTTTGTCAAAGAACATGGAACTCTAAGCGAACTTCTTAACCGCCCAAGGGATCTGCCTATTACCAAGGTAGTGCTACCCTCAGGACAGGAGCTTTCATTCTTGGGCGGGAGACACAATCAACTTCAGAAGGCTATCATCGAACAGTTCCTTCCAAGATTTGGACACGGGGCCGAAGTCCTCTATGTTGGCGACACGGCTAATAAGTACGCCTTCATCAACCGGGAACGACTCGCCAGACTCAAGTGTTTTGATATTGAAGAGTCGAAATTGCCGGATGTGCTGGCATACTCCGAATCGGAAAACTGGATTTTCCTGATCGAGGCAGTGTACAGTTCCGGCCCTATTTCTTCCGAGCGACGGCTCGCATTGGCGCAGCTTTTGGCAAAATGTACAGCGTCACCTGTCTTACGTCACAGCTTTCCTGGACAAAGCCACATTCCGGAAGTTCTCACCTGATATCGCCTGGGAGACAGAGGTTTGGATAGCATCGGACAACGATCACCTTATCCACTTTGACGGGGAGAAATTCCTGGGTCCGTACCAATGCTGCCCTCTGTGAAAGCCGACACACTGAAAACCGTCGGCAGATTGTTTAAAAAGGCCAGCCCGTTGAAAACGGGGACGAAGACGGCAAAAGAATATGGACAGGCTGACTCAAGGCCAGCGAAGTCTTTTGATGAGCCGTATCAGGTCGAAGGATACGGGGCCTGAACTTCTTGTCAGGCGGTTGCTCTATCGGATGGGGTATCGCTATCGCCTGCACGTCCGAAGCCTGCCTGGAAAACCGGATATCGCGTTCCCCGGACGACGGAGGGTAGTCTTTGTACACGGATGTTTCTGGCACCAGCACCCGAATTGCACCGATGCCTGCATCCCGAATTCTCGAACTGAGTACTGGCTTCCAAAGCTGAAGCGAAACGTGCAGCGGGACGAAGAGAACAGACAGAGAATCAAGGCTCTAGGATGGAAAGCGCTAGTCATTTGGGAGTGCGAGATCAAGAATGCGTCGAAGCTCCGCACGAGTCTGAAAAGGTTCTTGGCGGGTTAGCACTCAGTCAGGTTGCGGCTGGAACCATCGTTTCAAAGACAGGTGTTTTTGGGAACATCCCCAAAGGGGGTATACCATTTAAACTCCAGCTTTTGCTTTTCGGCATCCGACAGCAGTCGTGGAAGCGCGCCGAGTTCAGCGTCCGATACCGCCCGCCTGACACGGCGGGCAAGGTCGAAGGCGCCGCGTCCGAAGAGCATTGCTCCAAATTCATGGGTGAACGCGGGAAGGCTGCGGGCAAGCCGGCCCACCGTGTTCGTTGCAGCACCGATTCCAGGCTTCCCACCGGACAGGGCTTGCCGCAGCCGCACCGGCCACACCGGCGGCCATGATTTCCCACAGAACACGAACGGGCCGGGTGTCCAGTTCGGTGGTCGCTGGCGAAAAGTGGCGCGAGGCTGCCCCCGTTTCCGTCCTTAGGGCTTTACGCTGGAAAGTACTTGAAACTTGGACGCCACCGGCGTATGATGAACCATATGGCGACCCCCCGCCCCGAGCCCATCGAGTTGCATGCGCACGCGATGGACAACCTCAAGTACATCCGCGACACCCTGGAGCGGGCAGGCTCGTTCACTGCCGTTCCGGGCACTGGCGGCATGCTCATGGGGTCCACGGCGCTGGCCGCGGCGTGGGTCGCGGATCGGCAAACCAGCACTGGCGGATGGCTGGCGGTGTGGATCGTGGAAGGACTGGTCGCGCTGCTCGTCGGCGTGGTGGGGGCGTCGCTCAAGTCGCGGCGCGTGAACATGGCGCTCTTGTCGGGACCCGGCCGTAAGTTTATCGCCGGCTCCGCTCCGGCCATGCTGGCGGCGGCACTGCTGACCGCGGTCTTGTACCGCGCCGGCCTCGCGAGCCTGCTCCCCGGCATGTGGCTGCTGCTTTACGGCACGGGCGTGGTCTCGGGCGGCGGCGCCTCGGTACGCGTTGTGCCGCTGATGGGCGCCTGCTTCATGTTGGCGGGAGCGGCGGCCCTGCTGCTGCCGCAATCCCGGGGAGACATCGTGCTGGCGGCCGGCTTCGGCGGCCTGCACATCGTTTTTGGAACGATTATCGCGGTGAAATATGGCGGGTAAACAGAATACGGCAAGGCGCGAGAAGAGGCCGCAACTGGCGCCGGTAGAAATTCCAGCGGCGGTCACGGCGGAGAAGCTCGACCGCCTGATCCACGAGCGGCTCCGGCTGGGTATCCTCAGCGCGCTTTCGGTCAACGAGTCCCTCACCTTCGTCGAGCTCAAGAAGTTGCTCGACACCAGCGACGGCAACATGAGCGTCCATGCCCGCAAGCTCGAGGAGGCTGGCTACGTTTCGTGCACCAAGTCGTTTGCCGGGCGCCTGCCGCGCACGGACTACAAGCTGACGGCCGCCGGGCGGCGCGCGCTGGAGCGGTACCTGGATCACATGGAAGCCCTGATTCAAGCCATGCGGGACCGTTGAGGTCCCTTTTTTTATGCCCAAATACTTTACATTTCAAAGTTCTTTGCATGCCGGGATCATCATGGATGGCAACGGCCGATGGGCCGTCGCGCGGGGTCTGCCGCGCGTGGCGGGCCATCGCGCCGGCATGCAGGCCGTGGAGCGGGTGGTGAAGGCGGCTCCGGATGTGGGAGTCGGCATCCTGACGCTGTTCGCGTTCTCCTCGGACAACTGGCGGCGCCCAACGGCGGAGGTCGACGCGCTCATGCGCATCCTGGCGGTCTACCTGGAGAAGGAGACGGCGCGGTGCGTGGAGCAGGGCATCCGGGTGGAGGCGATTGGCCGGCGCGACCGCCTGGACGGCGCGCTGTGCGCCGCGATGGCGCGGGCCGAAGCAGCCACCGCCGGCGGGACGCGGCTTTGGCTGCGGATTGCCGTGGACTATTCGGCGCGCGACGCCATTCTGGCGGCCGCCCGCGGCATCGCGGAGCTTTCCCTGGACGCCTTGGGGAAGGCCCTCGGTCCGCCCGTCGACCTGCTGATCCGCACCGGCGGCGAGCACCGCCTGAGCGACTTTCTGCTGTGGGAGTCGGCCTATGCGGAGCTGGTATTTTCGCGCACCATGTGGCCCGACTTCAGCGCCGACGACCTGGCCGCCGCGGTCCAGGAGTTCCGCGGCCGCGAACGGCGTTTCGGAGCGGTGCCGGAGAAACACGTGCGCCTCCACGAGGCCTGGCTGGATTGAGTGCGGGCATGTACCAGGAAGTCCATCAACCATTCCGCGGGCCAACTTTACCGGTTTACTTTACTGGGCCTTGCACGCGAAATTCGCGGCGTCGTTGGTGCTGCCCGTCCCTTGATAAATCGCCACCTGAGGATATGGACACAGCGGACGTGTCATGGTCACGCGGTTGTTTTCGACATGGTACGCCGTGATCTGCTCGGGAGCGATGCCCAACTCCCGCCAGCGTTCCAGCGCCCCAAGACTATTGAACTGATCGGGTCCCGGACCGCCGCCGCAGTGCGCCATGCCAGGCACCATGAACAGACGGAGCCAGTCGTCCTCCTTCTGACCCATTTTGGCAAGCACGCTGGAATAGTAATCGAGCGTGTTCAAGGGCGAGATCGCGCCGCCGGAGCCGCCGTCGTTCCACCCGTGGTAGATCAACAGCTTTCCGCCGCGGACCTTGAACGCCGAAAGATCCGGATTCACGGCGGTCATGGACCCGGCTCTTTGTTCCGCCAGCGCTACGTCCCGATCCAAGTCGAACCGGCGCCAGTCCCATGCCGGGTCTTGGTGGGCAACCAGACGGAACATTCCCAAGTCGATGACGTTGGGCTCGGGCCGAATGGCGGCCAACAATGCCCAGCCGGCCTCGCTGCCGGGCACCAGGCCGGGGTAAATGCGTTCGCCGGTTTTCTTGTTGGCGGGCGCGTATGCCTGCTTGACGCTTTCCAGTTGCGGCGCGGTCAGGCAATCGGCGGCGTCGGCTCCGCGGCACAACAGAGTCGAAGGATCGAACGGGCACTTTTGCGGATCGGACAAAAATCCATCTTGGACGCCATCGAGCGCATCGCACCGGGCGAGCACGGCGCGATTCAAAAGAGCGGTCTTGGCGAGTGGAACCACACGAGCTGGGTCTTTCAGCGCGGCGGTTTCCAAGGCGAACCGCCAGGCACACAACTGGATTTGATTGTTCGCCGGAGCACCGGCGATGATCCCATCGAAATCGGCTGGATAGCGCTGCGCTTCCATGAGGCCCTGCCGGCCGCCGGTGGAGCAGCCGGTCCAATAGGCAAGGCGAGGATCCCGGCCGTAGTGCGCGGCCATGATTGCCTTGGCCTTCACCGTCATCTCGTGGACTGCGCGGTAGGCGAAGTCAGTGACCTTCTCCGGGTGGCCTACTGCGAACTCGGCGGTTGGGCCCGTGTGCCCGGTATCCGTGGATGAAGTTGCGTAGCCCTCCCGGACGGCAGTGGCCATGGCCCCGTAATTGATCGATCCGACCCAGCCACCGCCGCCGGCCGCCAGGTATTTGCCATTCCAGGCGCGCCCGCCGGCAGCCAAACCTCGATCTTGATTTCAGAGTCCAAGGAAGGCTTCATCATCGCGGTCACGCGGCAGAAAGCCGGCAGGACCGGCGCAACGGCCGTGGGCGGTGCGCCCGGCAATGGAAACGCTCCAGGACCGGCAGACTCGGCCAAGGTAATCGTGGTATCGGCCAGCTTCAGCGATTTCAGTGGCTCGCAGGGGGTCTGCCCCATCGCGATCCCGGGTACGACCGCCAAAGATGCGCACAGGAGGTATCGGTTCACGTGGAGAACTCCTTCAAAGCCGAGTTTTGACCCGCGGCCTGCTCAATTCTACTGCATACGAAGGGTGAATAGACCTCGATGGCTGGCTTGGTGGGGCAGGCGGTTTCGCCTGCCAACTTTTTGAGTGGGGCAAGATTCCATCCTGCTGGCCGATTTTCAATCGGCCGGTAACGCCGGCGTCGCCGCGACCCGCAAGCGGGGTCGTGCCGCCGGCCCCAGCCCCACGCATTTTCATGAGCTGGCAGGTATTTTCGNNCTGCCGCCAGAGACGTTCCCGCCCGGTGATATCCCGAATGGAAACCGGGCCAAATAGATCTCACCGGGCCGCCCGTCTTCGAGAAGTGCAGATGTCTTGCCAGGCATCGCGCAATTCGTCTGTCCATTCGTGGGTCCGGCCGAGGCCTCCGCTATCTTCTTCGGCCCAGTTGGCCGGGGCGAGGCCATCGCGGATTCTGGCGATTCGTCCACCGTTGCCGAAAGGTCACTGCCGTACCGGCCGTTGGCTCGTGTGCCCGTCTCCGATCTGAGCCGCGAGCTCGAGAGCGGTATTCCCGGCATACGCGACCCTGCGCCCGGCTGCGAAGTACATCCTGCACCCATCCCACGCGAAGCCTTCACGATCAACGAGTTCATCCGGAATCGCTTCCCAAACGATCCGGACCATCCCGGCGAAGGCGTGCCGGGAAGGCGTTCCGCGGCACCGCCGAAACGAGCCGTTTCCGAGTAGCCGGCCATCTGAGCAGAGGCGGCCTGACGCTTTCCAGAAGGCCGTTCGGGCCACTCTGCGATAAGCCCACTTTCGGTCAGATGCGCCGTGATCCATGCAGTATCGGTAAACACCCGGCATCTGAACTCCGTCGACCGTGATGATGCCGATGTGTCCGGCCTCTACGCTGCGCTACCGGCCGGCAACTCGACTGGGCGCCAACGGCTCCCATCCCGGAGTGCCTTCTTCCCACTGGTTGTCGGTGAGTTGCTCGACGTGGGTGCCGTCGTAACGCATCACGAAAATCTCCCCGTAGGGTTGCGGCGCATCCGTATAAGCCACCTCGTCCTTAAAGCCCATCCGGGAACTCGCGAAGGCGATCGATTCGCCATCGAACGACCACGACATATGCGCGTCATTCCCCTTGCCGTTCGTAAGCCGCTTGAGTGATGTCCCGTCCGGCTTAATCGTGAAGATGTCGTATGCGCCATCGATCTGCCGCGCGAACATGATCAGATCCCCCCGCGGCGACCACAAGGGGAAATTGTCGTAATCGGAGGTGAGCGTCGTGACTGCCCTGGTCTCGAGGTTCATGATCCGCAGCCCCTGGCCGTTCTTGCCGAAGCTCCGGAACACGAGGCGATCTCCATCGGGCGAGTATGACGGGAAGGCATTGTTATCCGCTCCGGACGTCAACTCCTGGAACCCGCTGCCATCCGCGTTAATAATGGCGATCTGAGCGCCGCCTTCCACGCGATCGCCAGGCTTCAGGAATTCGGAATGAAATCCGTCGAAGAACGCCGCAAAGCCTCCCAACGCGAAAACCACCTTATCTCCGCGGGGCGACCATCCGCCGACGAATGCATTGCGCGTCTTGTCCTGATACAAAACCTCAGACCGCCCGGTCTCCGGCGTGTTCACCTTCAGAGCCGCCACGTTCGCGCCGGGGACTCTGGCCATGCTCAGGTACTGTTTGCCCGAAGAGCTGAACGCGGGCAGCGCACCCGACAGATTCAACTCGTAATTCGGATTCCGGCTGAACATCTTTACCAGTGGCGGCAGCGTCGGAGTCGAGCGTCTGTGGAACACGACGCGTTTCCCGTCGGGCGACCATGCCGCTGCACGGATCGGTCCACGCGGACCACGGCTACCGCTCGCATAGTAAATACCGGCATCCGCGAAACCCTTCCGGATATAGCCCACGTCATTCCCGGGAAGGGGAGACGGATTCATCTTCACACCGGGACCCGCGTGTACCTCTGTGAGCGCGCCAGTCGTCATATCGATGGAAACCAACCGCGATTCGCTGCCCGGGTCTGGAGCCGAACGTCGAAGTTCCATCGTCTGTTGAGCCGTCGAGCAATACGCCAGGATCTGCCGGCTGTCGTTCATCCACTTCGGGCTTCCGCAGAAGCCGCCCGTGTTGGTGACTTTTTTCATGCCGGAGCCGTCGGGGCGAATCAAATAGATCTCGGCCACTTGCTGGCGCTCCCAACGGCCTTCGGCGAAGGGCGCCGTGATGCCGCGCCCGGAAGAGAATGCGATCCATTTCCCGTCGGGCGACCACGCCGGGCGGTAATCGCCCCCGGGCCCGGATGTCAGCGCCTTCGCGCGCCTCGAAGCGATATCGAGCGTCCAGATATCCGCATAACCGCTGCCCCGCGTGCTGACAAACACGAGCTGCTCGCCATCGGGAGAGAACGCCGCCTGATCCTCGTATGCGGTATCGGAAGTAAGCTGCGTCAGCCCGCTGCCATCCGCGTTGACGCGGAACAGATCCCCCGACCCGTTGCGATCGGATGTGAAAACGATGGACTGGCCATCCGGCGCCCACACCGCGTCGTAATCGTCGTGGGGCGCAGCCAGCAATGGATGCTCATCGCTGCCGTCGGAGGCTGAAACGAAAAGCTGCATCGTACCCGGAACTACCCCCGCTCGGGCAAACGAGATTTTGCGAGGTGGCGGCGCGGCCCACAGAAAGGCCAAAGCGGTCACGGCAACGGTCAGAATGCGCATTTGGGAATTATAGGACATTCTCGATCAGTCTGGCCTCTCCCGTAACTACAGGGACCCAGCGGCTGTGGAAGTCCATCGCGCCGCCGGAAGGTCTTGCCCTGCCAGCGGTACTGAGCGCCCGGATCGCTCCGGACTGAATTGGCTTCCAGGCCGGCGTTCCGTATTGGCGTCTGCACGCCGTCCCGCCACTGGCCGTGAATCCGCCTTTCCTTCCGTTGGGCCGGCACGCCCCGGAAATAGGGCGCCGGGCTCCACGCACGTGCAACTCTACGAGTAGGGCGTTTCCCGTCAAGTTGACGGCGAACACCCCGATTTCCGGTAGTGTCTCAGTTTGAATCTCGGGATTGGGAAGCCGACCTCTGGTTATTGATCACACCGACAATGCGGCGCGCAGATAGTGTTCAACTTCACCTCCGCGCGACGTCGGCTCAAGCTATTCTGAAGAACGTGGGAGGGAGATCTGCAAGCATGGCAAAACTTGTCTACGGATTGAGCCAGTCACTGGATGGCTACGTCGACCACGCGAAGCTTGGGCCGCCTGTGCCCGCGGCCTTCCGCCACTTCATCGAGCTGGTGCGTGGCCTGACGGGCCTCATCTACGGTCGCCACATGTACGAGATCATGCGTTATTGGGACGAAGACCTTCCTGATTGGGACGCGGAGGACCGCGACTTCGCGGTGGCGTGGCGGAGCCAGCAGAAGTGGGTCGTGTCGCGTTCGCTCAAGTCAGTTGGCCCCAACGCCACGCTTGTCGCGGATGACTTCGAGACGGTGATACGCAGGCTGAAGGCTGAATTGGCTGGCGAGATTCACGTTGGCGGACCAGTCCTAGCGCAAAGCCTGACCGAGGCCGGTCTTATCGATGAGTATCGGCTCTACCTCCGCCCCGTCGTCCTTGGTGCTGGCAAGCCATTCTTCGCCGGCCCCCGGCCGCCGCTCCACCTGGTGGCCAGCGATTTAATCGTCGATGACGTGATTCGGTTGACGTACGTTCCTGCTTAATCGCGCGACTTGCCCGACGGGCCGCGCTCGGAAATTCAAAACTGAGACACTGCCCGATTTCCGGTTGGCGCATTACCCGGGAACTCCATCCGCGTTGGACAAAGGCCGGCTGGGGCCGGAGAGACGTTGGTGGGAATGGTCAAAACGCAACTTCCAGGGTTCCGTTTTTGGGGATGGGGCGGAATTGGCGTCTGGCAGACGAAGAGACGGGGGGACAGCAATAGTACCAAGACCATCGACATTGAAAATCAAGGGTTGCCAACCTGTGATAGCCTACATGGAAGCCGGGAGCCAAATTGGAAATCCCGGTTTAATTGGAAATTTAGTAACGGAGGGGGCCTATGCGCAGCAAGACGTGGGCTTTCGTCTGCGCCCTGATCGCCGCCGGGAGCGTCGCGCTTGCCGCCGGCAACCCGAGCGACGACTTCTACAACGCGATTCGCAGTGACGATACGGCGGCCGTCGACCGGCTGGTCAAGGCGCACGGCGTAAACCTGAAGGACAGCCACGGCTCGACGCCGCTCATGTATGCCGCCGCCGTGGGCAGCGAGGCGATGATGGAGCGCCTCATCGACGCGGGCGCGGACGTCAACGCCAGGAACAGCTTCGACGCCACGGCGCTGCATTGGTGCGGCGGGGGTTTCCACCGCATCAAGATACTGGTCGATCACGGCGCGATGGTAAACGTCCGTTCCCGCCAGGGGCACACGCCGGTGATGGTCGCCGCCGGGACCGCCGGCAGCCTGCCCGCCGTGCAACTGCTCGTCTCCAAGGGGGCGTCGCTCGCCTGGACGCCGCCCACTGCCGCGCCGGCGAAGCCCGGGTCGGGCGGCATGCCCGCCAAAGACGGAGGCATGGTTCTTGGCCCGCTGGGAAACGCCGCGGGAACCAATGACACCGCCCTGGTGAAGTTCATCGTTGAAACCGGCGGCGCAGGCGCACTGGCCGGCCCCAACGGCCCCTTTGCGCTCACCACAGCCGCCAGTTTCGGCAACCTGGAGGTCGTGAAACTCCTGCTCGCCAAAGGCGTTGACGTTAATTCGACCTCGCCGCCGGAGGCCGAGCGAGTCAAGAACGGGCCGATCGCCCTGGGTAGCTTCACGCCCTTGCTCCTCGCGGTTGCCATTGGCAACACGGACGTGGTCCGGACGCTCCTCGACGCGGGCGCCAACCTCAACGCCCAGGATGTGCGGGGCTTGACGCCGCTCATGTTGGCCGTCGCCACCGATCATCCGAATCGGGACATCGTAAGACTGCTTCTGTCGAAACATCCCGACACGAAAATCAAATCCAAAGCTGGCGAAACCGCGCTCGATTGGGCCTTGAAGTTCGAAGATCAGGCCATCGTCGCGGCCGTGCGGGAGGCGTCGCCGGGCGTTGCGCCGATGAAGCGCGACGTCGTAGCGCCGGCGCTCGCCAAAGCGGCCACTCCGCTCGCTGCCATGCAAAAGAGCCTGCCGCTGTTGCAGAAGTCGGGCGTCACCATGTTCGCCGAAGGCGGCTGTATCAGTTGCCACGGAGGGAACATCGTCACGGCCGCGGTTGCGGCCGCGCGCCGCAAAGGAGTCGCGGTTGACGAAAAGCTCGCCGGCGACCTGACCAAAGCAACCCGGCTTCAATTCCTCGCCCCCGCCGAAGGCATGCTCGAGCGCACCGATCTGCCCGGAATGGAGATCGTCACGAACGCACTTTCCGCTCTCGCCGACGAAGGCGTCGCGCCGGACAGGGCCACCGACGCCATGGTCCATAACATCGCCGCGCAGCAACTGGCCTCCGGGAGCTGGGCTTCGGGAGGAATCGTGCGACCGCCGACGAACGACTCGATCTTCTCGACCGCCGCGTTCGCGATTCGCGCGTTCAAGACCTACGCGCCGCCGGCGCGCAAGGCGGAGTACGATCGGCGCGCGGCCGCCGCTGCCCGTGCGATCGGCGCGGCCACGCCGGTCACTACCGATGACCGCGTGACCCAGTTGCTCGGGCTCCACTGGTCCGGAGCCGAAGGCTCCCGGATCGACGGTCTTCGAGCGGGCCTTCTCGCTCTACAGCGTCCGGACGGCGGCTGGGGGCAGACGCCGGCCCTTCCGGCCGACGCCTACGCGACCGGAACGGTGCTCTACGCCCTCGCGGAAAGCGGTCTCTCTCCGCAGTCGCCTGAGTACCAGAAGGGTGTCCGGTTTCTGCTCAACACGCAGGCTGCCGAGGGGTCGTGGCACGTCGTCAGCCGGGCGCCCAAGTTCCAGCCATATTTTGACGGCCACTTCCCCTACGGGCACGACCAGTGGATTTCGCAATGGGCAACGGGATGGGCCACAATTGCGCTCGCCCGGACGCTTCCCGACCGCACCGCCGCGATCAGGCCTTAAGGCAGGAGTAAGCCACGCACGCGAGACCACCCGACCGCGCCTCCACCATCTGACCGCCTTGCCCGGGCTGCACCTGAAAGACCGTCCGGGCCCCATGCGGGGGAGTGCCCGCAGGGTCGGGGCTGTGAAACCGCCAAATCGGAAAGTGGTCCGACACGGGCCCGTCCATCGATATCACCGACCAATTCGATGGCCTTCATAGGGTCTCCAAGCGAGTATTCTGAACCGCTCTCACCATATCAAATCGAGGCTGCTCGTTACCGTGACTGCCAGTTCCTCTGAGCGGCCGATACCGCTTCATTCGCTCCGAGACTCCCGGGCGCTCTTCACCATCCATTGATCTGCAAGCCCGGAGTGCCGCCCATACCGGCCGGCGCCAACTCGTTGAAACGGCGTGCCCCCGGTTCCACGTGCCCGCCTACGATTACGGAATCAAGCAACATTCTGCGCCGCCTCGTACAGGTAGGCTGCCGCGTCAACCCCCGCAATTGGCCGCTAACAGGTCCGCATCAACCCCCACCGGGATCAAAGATGCACTCCCCGGTTTCGATCGACTAAACTGGAGGCATGGAGAAGACGGTTCAGGCAGTGTACGAGAACGGTGTCCTCCACCCGTTGGAACCACTCCTGTTTGGAGAACGGCAGCAGGTTACCATCACCATCTCCGACGCGTCAGATATCTCCCCCGATCATCCTCTATTGGTTCCTTCCGGCGAGTGGGCGGAAGCCGCGAATGACGACATCACCCTCGACGAAGTGCGGCGGGCGCTCTCGACAGTCCGCGGCTCCCTGTCGGAAGCTGTACTGGAAGAGCGGCGAGAGCGCTGAGTGCCCAAGTACTTCTTCGACACCAGCGCCTTGGCCAAGTACACCATTTCATAAATAAAGTCTCGTACCCAACCGTGGCGCAGGCACTCGTGCCTGCCGCGTCGACACTCGTGTCGACGCTCGCTCGCCGCCTGAAAAATACGTCGGTGTATTTATGAAATGACCGACTAAGCTGTATCGTCAAGAGACAGGCAGCGACTCCGTCGATCGAATACTTTCGGAGCCGGGTTCCCAGCATCTCATCTCTCGCCTTGCCATCGTAGAAATGGAATCTGTTTTTGCCATGAAGGCACGAGTTGGAGAAATCGACCAGCAAGCGGTGCTCACCGCACGACGCCGCCTCGAGGCCGGCCTGGGCCGCCGCCGTCTCTTGGTGGCTGCTATCGCCGACGAGCATTTTCGCGTTGCCAGGCAACTGCTATTCAAGCACGCTGTGGTCGAAGCTCTCCGCACACTCGCCGCGCTGCAACTCTCGGTCGCGCTCGGGCTCAAGCGAGCCGGCCTTGCAACGGTGTTCGTCGCAGCAGACCAAAAACTCTGCCGTGTAGCCACGCCCGAAGGTTTTGCCGTGTCGAACCCGGAACAGCCACCTTCCATCGTGATTTGAGGCGTCGTTAGAACCGGCGACTACGTTCCAAAAGTTGGCTCGCGCTTACAATCCTGATGCTGGCAGCGTCCCCTCCCCGGGATGAAGTCCGGTAACGACGTTTTTCAACGACTATGGGACATTTCGGCCAGCGTACGGCTGTACAGGCTTGGGGCATGTCCACTCGAAAACAAGATCAACCGGTATTTGGTCAGCTTTGTCCGATAGTTCTTGAGGGACAAACTGCCATTGTTTAACGGCGTCCATGACGGAAGTCAGGAATATCGGATGCCCCAGAAGGACCTTGACATCGCGGACCTCGCCGCTGTTTGGGTCCGCGGATAGCTCCAACTTCACCGTCCCCGCAATTCTCGCTTGCATTGCGAGCGGCGGGTACTTCGGAGCGACGTACCGTCTGAACCTGTACTGGTCCGCTTGAGCGAGCTTCGGTGTGTGAGCCGATTGGCCTACCGGCCCTACATATTGGCGCAGTTCGTCGCCAAATGAGGCGGACCTGCAATCTTCCCCTGGCATACACACCGACTGAAGCCCGGCGTCAAAATGACCTGAGAGGAGTTCTGGAACGACGCCCTGCCCATCGCGTTGAAGTTGCTCCTCCTGTGCAGCCGTGACATTGTAGAACACCTGCCTAGTTTAGGGCCGAAGGCGCGCTCTTTGATGGACTGCTGAATGTCCCACCACCGCGCCAGTTGCGGAGCCGTCTTGCGTAGGCGTTCGAGTTTCACTTGCTCTGGGAATGGCAGGTGTAGCGCGACTGTTCGTGACCCGCAGGTCGCCACGATCCCGAACCGTTCCGAATCATCGATGTCCGCAGTTCGCGTTCGCCGTCGCAGGTCGCGATTGACGGAGGCAGCGTCTATTGCGCACATGTTGTTCTGCGGAATCAGATCGGATGGAGACACGCCCATCAACCGTGCTGTCGCGGCCTTTACCGTGATAGCCTCGGCACACATCGAATCGAAGGGCGCGATGCGTATGTAGCGGACGATGGAGTCGGGGCCATCCGCCGTCACGTCCAGGATGTAGTGGTACCAGAACGGCGAAGCGTCGGAAGTCACGATTGAGACGATATAGAAGTCCCTAGGGACCTCTGCATCGTTGCCGGACAGGCCGCCCGCGCCGGAACCTAACAGAACGATCATGACGCTCAAGCGAGCGATGGCTCGGCACTGAAGCCGTCGAAGGTCCCGGTCCATGACTCCGTTTTAGCATGGCTCCCGGTAAGTAGTAAATAAACCGGCCAAATTCTGCCTGCGTGAGAAGCAAGCGTAAGCGGCTTTGGAATCAGGCAGTTTGGCCGGTTTATTTTCACATATCCGGTCCAATCTCTGCACGCGGCCCTAAGTAACTGATTCGTCTTCGAGTTAGCCGAAAGCGGGCATGAGGATTGGCCGGTTATGCCGAGCTCGGCATAACCGGCCTTATGCCGAGTGCCGGATTATGCCGA
>OMOG01000697.1 GCA_900290305.1 Candidatus Sulfopaludibacter sp. SbA4 | reverse complement strand
ACATCGCGGGTTGCGGAGCGCCGGCTGAAGCCGGCGGCAGCCATGATTGGCTGCCCCACAGGGCAGGAGAGCCGCAACCAAACCGGTGGGCGAGGAGCCAGAACTCAGGAGCCAGAAGCCAGAATCAGCAGGCGGGCCCCTGCCAAAAAAATCTTCTCAAGGAGGAAAGAAATGGAGCTACTGTAATACAAGGCAGCAGAGCCACAACCAAAGGCCGACCAGGGGGTCGGCGGACCCGGAGGGTGCCCCCCGGGGGGTCCGCCCCACCAAATCGTTGCAGGCTGCGAAGTCTTGGGACTGTTGTAGTACCAGCAGCCACGAGTCTGGATGCAGATCTTCTGCAAAGTGAACAGTATTGGCCCTAAGGGAGTGGTCACTTTCACTTTTCCGCTGCCGCGGCGCGATCCAGCAGGATTTGCAGCAAAGCCGGATGCCCGTCGAGCGGCGGCGTGACGGCAATCTCCACTTTCGGGTAGAGTTGGGCAATACCCTTGACCAGCGCCGGCAGGTCCCGTTCCAAGTGGGTGCCGAGCGTCAGGAAATAGGGGATGACCACGATACGGCGCGCGCCCCGGCCAACCAGGCGGGCTACCGCCTCGGCGAGATCGGGGTGTCCGAGTTCGAGGAAGGCCGCCTCCACGTACTCGAACGCACCCGTGCTTTTCAAGTCCGCGGTGATCGTCCGGACCGCATCGTTAGCCGATGCGATCCGCGAGCCATGTGCAAATACGACGATCCCCGTGCTCACGAGCTCCCGTGGATGTATGCGCGCATGTGATGAAGCTCCTCGTTCTTGCGCGCCAACTCGTGATCCATGAGGTCCCGCATGGAGAGGAAGGCGACCACGCGGGAGCCGCGGGTCACGGGCAAATGCCGGCAATTGTGCGAGTGCATCAGCTCCATGGCATGTTCCAGGCTGGCCAACTCGTCGACCGTCGCCAGGGCGGTGCTCATCACGTTTTCGACCGGCGTCTGTTCCGGATCGCGCCGTTCCAGCACCACGCGCTTCATCAAGTCGCGCTCGCTGAATACGCCGCGAAGTTGATCCCCATTCAAGACCAGGATGGCGCCCACATGGCGTTCCGCCATTTGCCGGGCCACCTCGGCCACGCTGCTGCCCTCTTCCACATGGAAGAGCTCACGGCCATGTATGATATCTCGGACCAGGGACATCGGTACCCCTCCCGTACGCAGGTAAAAACTATATCACAAATGCAGGAGCCAGGAGACAGGAGTCAGGAGACGGGTGTGGGACACAGAAATGGAGTGTCGTGGAAAAGCCCAAGAAAGCCGAGAGATCCTAGCGTAACCCATACGTTTGGCCGCCACGACCGCCACGCTGGCCGGGGGGAACACGACAATTGCCAAGTTTAGGCCAAGCTTCCTACGTGTTTTTTCTTATCCGTGTTTATCCGTGTTCATCTGTGGCCAATATTAGTCCTTCGGGTTTTCGCGTTCGTACGGGCAACGAGATTTGGCCACAGATGAACACGGATCAACACGGATCAAAACCAAAGCGTCAAACCGTCGGCGGCGAAAAATCAGGTTGCAGCATTTCTCCACTTTAGTGTCGTGCACCCTCAGGAGACAGAATCCGAAGCCGGAGGAGCGTAGAATTTTAGTGGACAGTTGAATGGATTCCAAGCGCTCTCCCACAGTCCGTCTTCTCGCGGGGCTGGCCGTCACGCTGTCGGCGGTGGCCGTGTACTCGGGGTATGCCATCGTGCAACTGCGCAGCCTCCAGCAGTTCCAGGCGCGCACCGCCGACCGCAATCGCACCGATTCGCTGCTGCTGCTCCGCATCCAGAACAGTCTGAATTCGCTCGCCCTGGCCATGCGCGACATGCTGGACGGCAGCGAGCCGTATCCGCTGACCGCGTGGCGCGCCCAGTTCCAGCGCATCCGCACCGACCTGGAGGACGCCATGGCGCAAGAGGAGCGGTCCTCGCCCGAGGATCGCAGCTCCGACCAGCGGCGTTACCTCGCGGACTCGATGGCGCAATTCTGGGACGCCCTGGACCGGCTATTCGCGCTGGCGGCGGGCGGGCAGGAGAAGGAGGCACGCGCCCAGATCCGGCTTTCGCTCGAGGCGCGGCAGGAGGCGCTCTCGACGGCGGTGGCGCGCCTGCTGGTGGAAAACAACGAGGCCGAGCAGGCGGCGGGCGCGCGCACGCGGGGCATCTACGCGCGCGCCGAGAGGAACGTCTACCTGCTGCTGGCGGCGATCGTGATCCTGATCTCGCTCACCAGCCTGTACCTGGTGCAATCCAACCGGCGGATGTTTGAAGAGGCGGCGGCGCTTTCGGAGCGGCGCAGCGAGCTGGCGCAGCAACTGATCTCCATGCAGGAGAACACGTTTCGTTCGATCTCGCGCGAGCTGCACGACGATTTCGGCCAGATCCTCACCGCCATCGGGGTGATGCTGCAGCGGACCGGCAGGCGCGATCCTGAGCTGCGCGAGCTGCAGGAGATCGTGCAATCGACGCTCGACAAGGTGCGGACCCTTTCCCACGCGCTGCATCCGGTGGCGCTCGACGAGACGGGATTCGAAAGCGCGCTGGACACCTACCTGCCGGGCTTTGAGCGGCAGACCGGGATCCGGATCCAGTACGAAAAGGCGGGGGCCAGCCGGGAGATCGACCGCAGCGTGGCCATCCATTTGTACCGCGTGATGCAGGAGGCGCTGAACAATATTGCGCGCCACTCGAAATCGCCGCGCGCGGCGGTGCGGTTGTCTTTCCTGCCGGAGGCCGTGGTACTCGAGGTGGAAGACGAGGGCGTGGGGTTCGGGGACCGGCAGAAGCAGGGGATGGGGCTGGTCTCGATGCGCGAGCGGGCGGAGATGGTGCACGGCCGGGTGGAGTTTCTGGATCGCGACGGCGGCGGGGCGCTGGTGCGGCTGACGGTGCCGGCGTGATCCGTTCTACGCGCCCGCCAGAATCTCGGGAGTGGGCAGCACGAGCCGCACGCCGGCGGCCTCAGCCTCATTCGGATCGGCGAAGGCGTGAGTCCGGTCCAGGATCAGGCGCGCCCGATCCAGGTCCGCGAAATCCACGGCCGCCGTGTAGCGTTGGGCGAAGTCCAGCGCCCGCACCAGGGCTCCGGTGATGCCGTTTTGCGAGAGCGCCTTCAATGCCATCAGGTAGTTGTTTCGATAGACGGTCGGCACGATGATTCGACTCTCGCCCGAGGCCACCAGCTCCGCATTCATCATGAGGCGCGCGATGCGGCCATTGCCATCCGCGAACGGATGGACTTCGGAGATCAGGAACATCATGAAGATGGCGCGGTCGAGCGGGGCGGTGAGACTCCGATAGATCTCGAAGCCTTGGGAGAGGGTGCCTCGAACCAGCTCGGGGGCGACAAAAAAAGTGGCGCCGGCGCGATTGGCCTCCGTCTTGAAGCGGCCTGGGCCCCGGTCCGGGCGTCCCTGAATGACCTGCGCATGACGGTTCACAAGAAGCGACACCAGTTCTTCGAAGTTCTGGGGGCGGCGGGACATTTCGCGTTTATCGGATGCCACCTTCCACGTGCCGAGGATGTCGTGGGCATCCTCGGGCCGCCCGCGTGGG
>OMOG01000399.1 GCA_900290305.1 Candidatus Sulfopaludibacter sp. SbA4 | reverse complement strand
CAACCCGGACCGCATCGAAGAGGCGCGCAGAAAGCCCGGGTCCTTCCACTGCTACCTGGAGCTGCACATCGAGCAGGGCGGGACGCTCGACCAGGCCGGCATTCCCATCGGCGTGGTGGAGGGCATCGTGGCCATCGACCGCTACGACGTGGAGATCCNNTGGCGGCTTCCTACCTGACCGTGGCGGTCAACCAGATTGTGCGGCGCGAACCCGGACGCCAGGTGGGCACGGTCGGCCAGTTGTCGGTGAGCCCCAACGCTCCGAACGTAGTGCCGGGGCTGGTGCGGCTCACCGTCGAGCTGCGCGATCTCTCGTCGGCGAAAATCGTCAAGCTGGCGGAGCAGATCCGCGCGCGGGCCCGCGAAATCGCCGCGCAAACGCGGACCGGGATCGAGATGCGGCCGGCGGCGCACCATTCTGAAGCGCTGGCGACCCCGGAAGTGCAGTCCTCCATCGAGGCGGCGGCCGCCAGGCTCGGCCTCCGGACACGACGCCTGCCGAGCGGCGCCGGGCACGACGCCCAGATGATGGCCACGCTGGGGCCCATGGGCATGATCTTCGTGCCCAGCGTAGGCGGAATCAGCCACGCGCCCCAAGAATTCAGCCGCTGGGAAGACTGCGCGCGCGGCACCGGCGTCCTGCTCGAGACCGTGCTCGCGTGGGCCAAGTAGGACAGGCCTCCTGGCCTGTCTGGCCGGAATCGGCCACCAAAGCCGAGATGTTTTTCGAGAGTGTCTCACTTCCGGGTGTGGGGCAGGATTTCATCCTGCAGCCGGCTTTCAGCCGGCTCTCCGAGCGCGCACATTCTGTCGACCCCGAAGCGATGTTTTTCGAGAGTGTCACTCCTGGCCTGTCTCAATTCTCCGTCGCCGTCTTCTCGATGCGATCCACCACCAGCATGTCGATCGGCGCCTTCCGCGGCTCCAGCTTCAAACCGTACTTCTGAATGCTCTGGAAGATCGTAGCCCCAGGACCGCCGTCCGCCGACTCAACCGGACCCCCGCCGGCATCTCCTCCAGCTCTCACCGTGCCCTTCATCTGCATCAACTGGTCCGAAGCCATCTCCAGCGAGAAGTCGTAGGTCCCCTGAATCTCCGTCATGTCCACCACCGGACGATCCACGAAACGCGAGAGCATGTCGGCCAATCCTGCGAGCGTCATCTTCTTCGCCTCCATCTGGGCGCCGTTCGATCCCATCGTGATGCTCATCCCTCCCGCCGCCGCGGGCTTTCCCCCCGAGGCGAACACCATCGCCTGTCGCATGCCGCCGCCCGCCAGCCCGCCCGACGCCCTCGCCGTGGCTTCGGCGGCTGCCTTAGGCTCGACGAAATCGATCCTGGCATCCGGGTCCGAAGCCGCCAACTTCGGCCCGTTCTTCCCCACCACCAGCGCGTACACCGAATGCTCCTTCGATTCGTGGTGCAGCGCCAGCTTGAACCGGTCCGCCAGCAGCGTCTGCAGCATCTCCGGGACCTGGTCGATCGACGCGCCCTCGGGCAGTTTGGCCACAATGTCGAATCTCACGTCGGCCAGCCAGTCGGGGCCCTGCACCTGGTAGTCCTTGACCCGGTAAGCGGTTCGAATGCAGTCCCGCAGCGAGACAAAAGTGTACTCCATGCGACCCGCGTCCACCCGCATGCCGATGCGGAATTTTCCCTCCTTGTTTGTGATAGGCGCGGCCGGCTTGATGGAGGCCACCTCGAATTCCAAGCGCGCCGGCTGTGCGAAAGCCACCGGCGCCGTCAACGTGAAAAGGCCCAGCGCCGCGGCGATCCGCCTTTTTGAGTAGGTCATGCTCTGTGTAACGACGCCGGAGCGGAAAATGTGACATCACACTGGAGTACCTTCGGAGCTTCCGTAGCACGTCCTTCAATCGACGCAGAAGCTCGCTTTCCCCCGAAGTCGAGCCAGGCTTGGGTCCTGAGCTCAGATTCGAGGCTTTTATCCACGAGTTCGTGGGGCAGGTCTCCGCCCGAAGTGAGGCCGGTTGCTTTCGAACCTCAGCGCCACTCCCACGTCTTGCGGCAAACCTCGATAAGGTCGGGCAACGACTCGCAACTCTGAATCCTTTGCGTCGCGATCTCCGCGTCATCTGCCGTACCATCCACCGGTCCGCGGGATGCGAGGGCTCATCGTCGTAGACCTTCAGTTTGCGATCGCTGACCAGCAAAACGGAGAATTCCAAC
The DNA here is from genome assembly GCA_900290305.1 of Candidatus Sulfopaludibacter sp. SbA4. GTDB lineage: Bacteria > Acidobacteriota > Terriglobia > Bryobacterales > Bryobacteraceae > OMOG01. The sequence continues at coordinate 32,675 of OMOG01000399.1, read as the reverse complement.
GGGAACGCTCGGCGCCTCGGCCCTTGCTACCCGTTCGGCAATCGCCTGAAGGCTGGATTGAGGACTGGTGGACGGCTGGCGTCACGAGATTCTATCCTGGGCCGGGCGTTGCTCTTCGGCGCTCGGCAAGAGTGACCCGGCAACGCTCGGCTGGACTGACCCACTCCGGGAACGGGATTTTGGAAAGCAGATCCGGATCAGTTCCGCCAAGCGCCGAAGGACGTTGCTTGAGGTGGCGCTGTCGCATCTGCGGGCTTGAGGAACGAAAGAAAACTCCACTCTTGACCGACGAGTTTGAAGAGCGCTACCTGCGATCCTGACAGTTCGAATCTTGGGAGGCATGCCTTCAATCCGGCCGGCGCTTTGTTCCAGTCGATTTCCCAACGAATTGCGGCCTGACGCGTGTCAGGCTCGCTTCCCGGAGTGATGCCGGTCACCTCGAGGAGGTAGGGCCCCTGAAGTATGACTTCATGGAATTTTCCCGATTCCTTCAGATCGATCGCGAACAGGGCCTTACGCCCTGCCTCCGTCAGCGCATGCGTGCTGATCGTATTGCCTAGCCAAGGAGTCTCAACATGTTTCCAGAGATCGTTTTGTATGCCGCATCCGATGAGGGTGTCGGAGTGGAAGGTCACCGTGAAGTGATTCAGCTCGTCATGAGACCACTTCTGCGAGATGAGGGTGCTTGCCCCGATCGGGCTGAGATCATCGGGCTGCGGAGGCGGAGGCGGGTCCGGATCGGACGAACATCCCACCGCCATGCCAACAGCCGCCATCGCGAGGACGACGGCCGCCTTTCTTAGGTAAGGATCAGCCACTTTACGCATCATGCGACTTCCACGCCGGGCAGAGTGCTCCCCAAGCCGTATAAGCGCTCAGAATAACCCCTTTTCAGAGGGTTTTACATGTTCCCGTCCGTAAATGGTCCTTCCGCTATCGATTGTTCATGACGTTCGAGGGCGCCATGGTCAAGCGAGGCGTCGTGGACGCTTTGGCGAGCGGCATTTAGCCGGCGTCTAGCGTTCCCAGCGGAGCAAGCGGCCGAAGCGCAAAGGTCGTGGCGCGGCACCACATACGGGACAGGAACTGATCGCGCCGCGGCCGTTTTGCGCGACTTCCTTAGGAGCCATACCGGAAAGTACCGGGGGCGGGCGTTCGCCGAGATCGTCACCGAGGCACTTTTGAATGAACGCACGAGACAATGAGTCCGTGCTTCCCCGGAGCCGCACGTTCCGATGCCCGCTACACTCTCGGTGCTGTGAGTGCATCCAAAAGACGGAGGAGATCGGCCGGAACGATCGGCTTCGAGAGGTAAGCGTCCATGCCCGCGTCCAGGCAAATGGATCGATCTCCCTGCATCGCGTGGGCAGTCAGCGCAATGATCGGTACGTGGGCTCCGATCCCAGCCTCCCGCTGACGAATCCTGCGGGTCGCCATCAGCCCATCCAGCACCGGCATTTGCACATCCATCAAAATCGCGTCGAATGCCTGCTGGGAGGCGACCGTGGATGCTTCCTCCCCGTTGCAGGCGGTGACAACGTCGTGCCCCTGCCTTTGCAGCAGGCGTGTGGCCACGAGCTGGTTGACGGTGTTGTCCTCGGCCAATAGAATGCGAAGGGATCGCCCGGGAACAAGCGATTCGCCTGAAGGCTTCGGAACCGCGCGCCCGCCGGTGGCGCCCAGGGCCAATTCCACCGTAAAGAAGAAGGTGCTGCCCTCTCCCGGTTTGCTTTCCGCCCAGATGCGTCCGCCCATGAGGGTAACAAGGCTGCGCGAAATGGCTAGCCCGAGCCCCGTGCCGCCGTACTTGCGCGTGACCGAGTTGTCGCCCTGCTCGAAAGCATCGAAGATGACCCTCAGTTTTCCCTGTTCGATCCCGATGCCGGTATCCTGGACCGAAATCTCGAGGACCGTACTGGTCTGCTTCAGCACCTGAAGCCGGACGCCGATCGAGATGCGGCCGAATTCGGTGAATTTGATAGCATTGCCGGCCAGGTTCAGTAGGATCTGATTGAGCCGGCCCGCATCTCCCATGAGTGCGTCCGGCACATCCGGCCCGATTTCGACCGAGAATTGAAGTCCTTTTTGCCGGGCGCGCATGGACGGCTCGGCAGTGGCGGAGCGCAGCAGCTCGCGGAGGCCAAAGGAAGCAGAATCCAGCCGCAGGCGTCCCGCTTCGATCTTGGAGAGGTCCAGCACATCGTTGATCACCGCCAGCAACGAGGCGCCGCATTGCTTCACCAGCTTCAGGTATTGCTGCTGCTCGGGCCCGGGTGGCGAATCGATGGCCAGGTCGGCCATTCCGAGAATGCCGTGGATCGGTGTACGGATCTCATGGCTCATGTTGGCAAGGAATTCACTCTTGGCACGGCTGGCTTGGGCTGCCAGCGCGTATGCCCGGCGGGCGCGGTGGAGCAACCAGGCGAAGGCCATGGCTAACAGGCAGGCGATCGCCAGGCCGGAAAACAGTTGACGGCTTTTCGCGTCTGCCTGCTGAAGCGCCAGATATGACCGCATTTCTCCCGCCGAGTTCGATGACCAGCGATCGATGAGGGCCGGCAGCGTGCCGTCGCGCGCCAGCTCCGAGATCCCCTGCCGCAACTCGTCAGCCTGCTTGGCTGCCTCCTTCGTCGAGGCAATCGCACCCTGGCTGATGGCGCTGGCTACGTACCGCACCCGGAAGTCCGCCTGTGCGCACTCCGGCGGGCGTTGCAGCAAAAAGGCGTCGAAGTAACGGGACTCGGTGAAGCCGACATCGGCCTGGCCGCTGCAAACCGCCCGAAAAAGACTGGGCAGACCGGGTTGCGGTATCCGCCGTCCGCCCCGCAGCACCGTGCCGGCAAGTTGCCGGGCGCGTTCGAAGTCCGGAAACGCTACTGTCATTCCATCCAGCCGGTCTGGATCCAGGTCGATCGAGCGGACCGTGAAAACGCAAAAGCTGTTCAGAATCCACGGCTTCGTCAGGTGAAATTCCTGCGCCCGGTGTGGGGTGATAGCCAATATTGGGTAGAGATCGACCATGTGCTGCCGTAGCGCCTCCTCTTCTCGCACCGGCAGTTTTACCCACTGAATCTGAATGCCTCGTCTCTGTGCGGCCATAGCGAGAACGTCTCCCGCCATCCCGCCAACTGTGCCGTCTGGACGCTCCACGTAAAAAGGGGGCGCCTCGCGGACCCCGACGCGCACACTTCGCGACGCGGCCCGCGGCATCCACAAAAGGAACCATATGGACCCGGCGACGGACAGTGCCACCGCGAGCACCACACCTCGCGTGGGTGTCAGAGGACGGGATCCGATCCGATTCGCCACCTCATTCTTATCGGCTGAGAGTGCGGATTCTCCGCCCGAGGCTTCCGCTCGGTTAAGGCAGGTCGCAGGCTAGGCTCCACGAAGGCGTTTGCGGGCGGTTTCCGAGTGGCCGGCCAACCACCCCCGGGGGCGCCCCTAGCCCGACTTTCGCAAGTTTGAGAGGGTAGGGCACCGGCGGGAAGGCTCCGCAGTCCTGTTAAACAATGGTTTCGCGTCTGACGCGCGCCGATTTATTGCTAGATGAAGGAATAGGTACTGTTAGAGCGAGAAGCGCCATCGTCCCGCGTGTATCCCAACCGCGCGATGGAGTACAAGTTCGGGCGCCGAAGTCAACACTGCCAGTTTCTTGGGAAGCAGCAGAATTGGCCGCCGATGAACGCCGATCAACGCGGATAACGCAGGATTCTTATCGGCGTTGATCGGCGTTCATCGGCGGCCAATTCTCTTCCAAGCCCTGGAATCATACAGTCGAAAGCCCAACGCGTGTTTGCTGTCTACATTCTTTCATCTAGCACTCGAATCGCATCTGACTCAATGTTTAAGCCTACACTACGAAGAAAACAACCCTGGTTTTGCGAAAGTCCTTCTAGGATTCCGTCTGGCTGACGCTCAATCGGATTGCCGACCTCTTTCAGCGCGATAAGTCGGCCATTTCAAAGCACATCAGGAACATCTTTGAGTCTGGCGAGACTCGACCCGCCGCGAACTGTTGCAAAATTTGCAACAGTTCAATCCGAGGGCGGCCGGTCTGTAACCCGGGAAATCGAATTCTACCGCCTGGAGGTGATCCTGGCCGTCGGCTACCGCGTGAAGTCGGTGCGTGGCACGCAGTTCCGCCAATGGGCGACGGCCCAGTTGCAGCAGTACCTGGTCAAGGGCTTCGCGATGGACGACGAACGCCAGAAGCAGGCGGGCGGCGGCGGTTGCTTCGACGAACTGCTCGACCGCATCCGCGACATCCGTTCTTCGGAACGGATTTCTTGGAGGAAGGTCCTTAGGGCGCCATGCGACCAGGCGGCAGGCCGTCGCCCGAATCAGGGACGACAAGCCGACTTGCCGTTCCCTAATCCTCTGGCTCCACTCTTACGTCGACGATCAGTCTCCGCGATAGCGGGCCCGGGAGCAGACCTGCGCTATCACTATTGAACAGATTGAACAGCTATCCTCTCCTCCGGAGGCCAGAAGCTCAGAGAGACACGCCACCGCGAACCTGGTTGGATGCCACCCCCTTCAAATGAGTTTTGCATCCCTTAGCGCATTGTAGAACGCGTCAATCTCAGACTCTCTGAACTTGCCCCTCTTTACCCTGCGGAATTCCTCCAAGACCTGGCCCTTCGACGGATCTCGGCGCCAGATCTGCTTTAGCCTGTGGTGAATAAAATGCAACGTTGCGACCAACTCCAGCTCCTGGGGCTTAAAATTGCCAAGGCTTTGAACGACCCCATCAATCACCTGCCGATAAGGCTCGATCAACGATTGATAGGAGCCGAGAATCTCGTCCGCGTTTTCTCCAAGTCGATAGTTCGAGTACGTCTGGGGGTCGTTGCTGGTATCCTTCAGCACATCGTCGGCCAGCATCGAATCCACGGAGAACGTCACCGCGTCGGAGTATGGACCATAAGTGTAGATCTCAAACGAGCACGGAATCGGCACTCCGAGTGCCTTCGCAAAATAGACTAACTTCTGCACGGCAGTCCTGCCGAGGTAGTGGCGCCCGCCGACTTGCTGCTCATATGATCGGACTATTGCTGCCATGAATGCAGCGCACGGATTATTCGAGTAGACCAAACGACTAGGCTGGATCATGCTGCTTGGGCCTCCAACGCCCTTGCTCTAGACCGGATGTTTTCCAAGGTTGTTCCCTCTGCGTCCGCGAAGATCCTCACCGTTCGAACACGCTTCGGTATCTTCCCGATGATAGCGCTGTCTTCACTCAGGAGTTTCAGTTTGCCGTCCTTCTCAACGATATGGAGATCCTCGACCTTTTGGGGGTCCTGCTCCCCCGGGACGGTCAACTTGTGTATATCGTGCGTAGCGTTGTCGAGGTGAAAGTCGACCCCCGGGAATTCTTCAATCAGTTTTCGATGCACTCGACTCATCCGACGAAGTTTTTGTTCATCTGCATAGTCCCCTGTCTCTAGAACCCGGCGATGGTGGTTGCGCTTTACGATTCGCTGCGCCCATGCTGATCGTTCGTTTTTATCCTCGGCGTCTCGGCGGATCGCCATCAGCACGCCGGTATCGTCGTGTTTTAAGACCTCGTCGAGCGTTTGATGATGCTCAGCTCCCCAGAGCTTCATGTACTCAGTCAAATAATAATCGTAGATGCGCCTGATCCGGTGCAGGTATACTTGAGTGTTCATCTGGTAACGGGCGAGAATCAACGCCTCGAATGTATGCTCACCTCCCCGTTGGATTGCGAGTTGCAATCGACCCGAGTCAGGGTTCTCAATTACGGTCAACGATTCTATCAGCCGCCTCGAATCGAAGACACCGTAATCGACGCCACAGTGGAGGGAGTCGCGGCGCAGGTAATCGGTGCGATCCATGTCCATCTGACTGGCGACGAACTCCCGCAGGAAAGTGAGCTCCTGCGATTTTTCCATCAGCCGCACGAGAAGCGCAGAGGCGCCTTCAAAAAAGGTCTTGTCAATTTCTGTGCCCAGCACCTTACCAATAATGTGGGTCGACACCTTTTCGTGATTGCCACCGGGAATCGTCGACTCGGCAGCGTGTGAGAATGCAGGGTGTCCGACGTCGTGCAGCATGGCCATCAACCGAACGATCTGACGTGCCTTGCGCATTGTATCTTCGCTCAGTTCGGGAATTTGATGGAGTTCACCTACCAAGCGATCCTCGTGCCGCAATGATAACAAATCAAACGCTTGAGTCGCGAGTTCCATAACCCCGAGGGAATGCTCAAAACGCGAGTGCATGGCACCCGGGTAAACCAAGTAGGTCATAGCCAGTTGTCGGATGTGCCGAAGGCGCTGGAAGACCGGGTGGTCGATGATCTTGCGTTCGTGGACCGAATAGCGAATGAAGCCATGCACGGGACACCTGATCCTCTGGGTCGGTTTGTCGCTGTCCGAAAGAAAAGCTCCAAGGGCAATCACCTTCAGGGTCAGCAACGGGACGGCCAAAAAGCATTCTCTACGTCGGTTGACCAGAGCCGCCTGACAAGAATCTCTGAACACGACTATGAGTTGTCCGGAACGGTAACGGATCAACTGGCAAGTGGAGAATACGTGCTGGAGATCATCGTCGGATCTGCCAATGGTCTCAGCCGCCAGTATAGGTTCGGAACGGATTTCCAGACCAAGATCCTGATTCATATCGACAATCCCAAACGACTGGACTTCCCCGAGATAAAGAGCGTCAGCCTGAAGCAGTAAGGCGCTCCGCTGCAAACTCGCGTGGCAGCACTATAGGTGCTGCCGCGCATGTTCATTACGCTCGTTGGCCCTCAATTCTAGTCTGCTCCCATCGGCACCCGTGCAGACGGTCCCTTCGGCGAGCCAGAAGTTAATTAAGCGTGCCGCCAGCGGCGCGCAGAAAGCAAATAGCGCCCTTCGGCGGCACCAGAACCGGCAGCCCGAAAGGTCTGCTCGTGGGAAGGGCCGATCAGTCCCCATAAACGCGCTTGTGTCCGCCGATTCACTGGCGGCGTTCCCGGGCATATCCAAGGTGGTCCCCAAACGGCCTCATGGGAGATGCCCCCTCTGCAGTCCAATTGGCCGTAGCCCCGCCCCACACAGCACACCCGGCGGCAGCGGATCACACCCGCAAAACTGCCCGAAGCCAGCCGGTCTTCTCTCCGGGCGACTGCGGTAGATCCACCAGCGCCCTCCCCAAATCGTCCCCCAACCTCGCGAAAAGCACCCGAATCCGCCCCTCCAAAAACACAGTCACGCCCCGGCGAACTATTTTTTTCGAGACGCCTTTGCTGATTCTAAATCACTTACCGCTGCCATCCCGCCCTCCGCCGCGCAAACCCGCTACATCTGTCTGCTAGATTTAAATCAGGAAGGGAAATGCGTTCGCCAGCGCAATTCGGGAGAAATCCCCAGGCGACGCATCGATGCGTCGCCGAAATCTGGCAAGTTCTTTCTTTTCAATACAGAGGTCCCTTTTGGCGACGCATCGGTGCGTCGCCTGGGGTGGTGGGCCAGCCTGCCCCCCCCGGAAATTCCGGAAGCATCCTTCCGAAAATTCGCGTAACTCCAGCGGATTCAACATCCGCCTCCCGAAAAACCGAAGGATCCCGCCGGAAAGTTCCCGGCCGGCCGTCATAACAGGATGCAAAACGGGTACGCCATGAAATCACTCGAACGAAATTCGCCGCTCCGCACTCGCCCATACGAAGCCGCCCATCTCCGTACCGCCCTTCGAAGAAGCTCGGGTGACGATGATTTTCCACAAAACGACGAATCATCGTCACCCGATTTCGACTCGTCTCCGCAACCTACAGAAACAAAGGATCTTAGACCAGCGCCAAAAACAAATCGACATACCCCGGATTCATCGTCACCATCGTCACCCGCCCGCGCCGCAATCCCCCGTCCCCACCCCCGTTTGACAACCCTTCCCCGCCATCCGTATGATAAAAATTCACTAGGAATCCGTTTCAGCGCCTCGTCTGAACGTCCTATGTGCGCCCAAATGCTACAAACCGAGTCTTTCTGGACTGGAACACTGCAATATGATCAAAGTTGAAGGTCTAACCAAGCGATACGCGCGTACGCTCGCGGTGGACAANNAGGGCCAAATCGTGGGTTTTCTGGGCCCCAACGGCGCGGGAAAAACCACCACCATGCGCGTTCTTACGTGCTTCCTGCCGCCCACTTCGGGCAAGGCCAACGTCGCCGGCTTCGATGTCCTCGAGAACCCCCTCGAAGTCAAAAAACGCATCGGCTACCTGCCCGAAACGCCGCCCCTCTACCCCGAGATGGAAGTGGTCGAATACCTCACCTTCGTCGGCAAGCTCAAGGGCATCTCCACCGGCGATATCAACCGCCGCGTGGATGAAGTCATGGGCCGCTGCGCCATCGGAGATGTCCGCGACAAACTCATCGGCAAACTCTCCAAGGGCTACCGCCAGCGCGTAGGCTTGGCCCAAGCCATCATCCACAATCCCGACGTCCTGATCCTGGACGAGCCCACCTCCGGGCTCGACCCCAAGCAGATCATCGAGATTCGCGAGCTGCTGAAATCGCTCTCGGGTGATCACACCATCATCCTCAGCACCCACATTCTCTCGGAAGTCGAGCACTCCTGCGAGCGCGTCATCATCATCAGCCAGGGCCGCCTGGTGGCCATCGACTCGGTGGCCAACCTCACCAACCGCCTGCGCGGCTCCGAATCCGTGGCCCTCGAAGTGGAGGCCGCCGACGGACGCCCCAATCCCACCGAGGTCCAGCACCGCCTCGAGCAGGTCGCCGGCGTCAGCCGCGTGGTCATGAAGGATTCCAAGAACGGCAGGCTCGCCTTCGAAGTGGGTGGAGAGCCTGCAGGGCCGCCACATCCGCGCCGATCTCGCCCGCTCCGTGGTCAACGCGGGATGGAGCCTGAACGAATTGCGCGCGCTCGGCCTCAGCCTCGAAACCATCTTCCTGCAGCTCACCGGCTCCGAGCAGCCCACGGGGTCCGAGACAAAAGACGAGCCCAAGGAACAAAAAGAAAACGAAGGAGACAAGCAGTGAAGAACGTACTTCTCATCTGCCGAAAAGAACTCAAGAGCTATTTCGCNNTACCTGCTGATGGCGTTCTTCGGACTGATCTTCGGGTTTGGCTTCTACACCGCGGCGCGCGATTTTGTGCGCTTCAGCTTCCAGGCCTCCATGATGGGCCAGCAGCAGCCCATGAGCGTCAATGAGCAGATCATCCGCCCGCTGGTCGGGTTTGCCAGCACCGTGGCGCTGTTCCTGGTCCCCATGATCACCATGCGCCTCTTCGCCGAAGAGAAGCGCACCGGCACCATCGAGCTGCTGCTCACCTCCCCGGTCAACGACATGGAGATCATCCTCGGCAAGTGGCTGGGCGCCATGCTCCTCTACCTCTGCGTGCTGGGAATGTCCATGCTCAACTTCGCGATGCTGTTCCTGTGGGGCAAGCCGGATCTGAAACCCGTTCTGATCGCCTACCTCGGCCTCATCCTGCAAGGCGGTGTCCTGCTGGCCGTGGGCGAGTTCATCTCCACCACCACGCGCAACCAGATCATCGCCGGCGGCGTCACATTTTTTGTATGCCTTCTGCTGTGGCTGCTGAGCTGGTTCACCGCTTTTGACTCGGGCGCCACCGCCAGCGTGGTGTCGTACCTCTCCATCGTCACCCACTTCGAAAACTTCGGGAAAGGCGTACTCGATTTGAAGGACTGCGTCTTCTACATATCCATGATCTTCTTCGCCCTGTTCATCACCGGGCGATCCTTGGAATCGCTTCGCTGGAGGGCATAACACATGAACACTTCCTGGCTCCAGACAAGACAAACCAAGTACACCGCCTACGCCGGCGTCTACATCATCGTGATTATCGCCGTTCTGGGCGCGATCAATTTCCTCGCCAACCGCTACGACAAGTCGTACGATGCCACCGCCAACAAAGCGTTCAGCCTGGCCGACCAGACCATCAAGGTGGTTTCCGGTCTGAAGAACGACGTGAAAATCTATTACTTCGATGAGCAGACGCGCTTTCCCCAAGCCAAGGACCTGCTGGACCGCTACTCGTCGCTTTCGCCCAAACTGCACGTTGAATACATCGATCCGGTGAAGAAGCCGCAACTGGCCAAGGCCGCCGGATACCGCCGCGACGTCAGCATCCTGGTGGCCAACGGCGACCGCAAAGAGGAAGCCAAGACCCTGAGCGAAGAGGAGGTCACCGGCGCCGTCATCCGTTCCCTGAAATCCGGCGTGCGCAACGCCTGCTTCCTCACCGGCTCGGGCGAGCACAGCATTGACGAGACCGATCGCACCGGCTACGCGGCGGCCAAGCAGGAACTCGAGCGTAACAATTACAAGACCCGGACCATCTCCCTGCTGCGGCCCACCGCCGATCCCAACGCGCCGGCGCCGGCCGCTGGCGCCATGCCGGCCCCCGGCAAGTTCGAAGTTCCCAAGGATTGCACCGTCCTCGTGGTAGCCGGACCGCAGCATGAATACGTGCAGCCGGAAACCGACGCCATCAAGGAGTACGTCGAAGGCGGCGGCCACGCGCTCATCCTGCTCGACCCTCCGGTCAACCTGGGCCGCAATCCCATCGACGACAACGCCACCCTCGAGGCCGTGCTCGCAAGCTGGGGCGTCACCGCCGACAAAGACCTCGTGCTCGATACCAGCGGCATCGGCCAGGTTTTCAACCTCGGTCCCGAAGTCCCGCTCGTGGCCAGTTACGAATCGCATCCCATCGTCAACCAGATGAAGGACGTCGCCACGGCCTTCCCGCTCTCCCGCTCGCTCGACGTGAAGAACGGAGACAAGACCTCCGTGTCCAAGCTCTTCACCACCACCGACAGCAGCATCGCCACCACCAACCTCAGCTCCGGCGAGATCCGGCTCGATCCCAAGAAAGACAAGAAAGGCCCGCTCACCCTGGCCGCCGCCGGCACCTACAACGGCACAACCCCCGGCCGATTCGTGGTGGTCGGTGGCTCCTTGTGGCTGGGCAACAACTTCATCCGCTTTAACGGCAACCGCGACATGTTCCTCAACATGATCAACTGGCTGACCTCGGATGAGGACCTCATCTCCATTCGTCCCAAGGCGCCCGAAGACCGGCCGCTGAACATCAGCCCGCAAAAAGTGAATATGCTGTTCTGGCTGAGCGTGGTCATCTTCCCGTTGGGAGTGGTGGCCTTCGGCATGGCCACCTGGTGGAAGAGGAGATAGTCCATGAAGCCAACAGGACTCTTAATAGCCGTCGTTCTCTTGGCTGCACTGGGCGGTGTGGTCTGGTGGTCGAACAAAAAGCAGGAGGCGGCCGGCAAATCGCCCACCGATACCAGCACCAAGCTGCTCTCCATTCCGGACGACCAGCTCCAGCAGATCCACGTCAAGAAGCTGACCGGCGAAGTCATTGACCTGCGCCGCGACAACGGCCGCTGGCAGATGACCCAGCCGCAGCAGCAGCGCGCCGATCAGGATACCGTCGGCTCCATCGTCTCCAACCTCTCCTCGCTGAATGCCGACAAGCTGATCGAGGAGAAGGCCACCGACCTGAAGCCGTACGGGCTCGCCGACCCCACGCTCGATATCGTCGTCACCAAGAAGGATGGCAAGGCCGACGAGGTGCTGATTGGCGACGACACCCCCACCGGTTCCGGGGCCTACGCCAAGCTGGCCACCGACGCGCGCGTCTTCACCATCGGCAGCTTCGTGAAGTCGAGCCTCGACAAAACCCCCGACGACCTGCGCGACAAGCGCCTGCTTTCCTTCGATTCCGACAAGCTCACCCGAGTCGACCTGCAAGCCAAGGGCGCGGCCGTGGAGTTCGGTAAGAACAGCTCCAACGAGTGGCAGATCCTCAAGCCGCGTCCCCTGCGCGCCGATGGCACCCAGGTGGACACCCTGGTCTCGAAGCTGAAGGATGCCAAGATGGATCCTCCCAAGGTCGATCCGGAAAATGCCAAGAAATTCGCCGCCGCCGCCAAAGTGGCCACCGCGACGGTGGCCGATTCCAACGGCGACCAGACCCTGGAAGTACGCAGGGATAAGGACAGCAACTACTACGCCAAGAGCTCCGGCGTGGAAGGCGTGTACAAAGTGCCCGCCGATCTCGGCCAGGCGCTCGACAAAGAACTGGACGATTTCCGCAACAAGAAGCTGTTCGATTTCGGCTTCAGCGATCCGACCAAGCTCGAAATCAAGGGCGTGACCTACACCAAGAGCGGCGACAAGTGGATGTCGGGCTCCAAGACCTTGGACAACATCAGCGTCCAGACCCTGATCGACAAGCTCCGTGACTTGGGCGCGACGGGATTCGCCGAAACAGGAGGCGGCAACCCTGTTTTCGACGCCACCGTCACCTCCAACGACGGCAAGCGCGTCGAGAAAGTCACCATCCGGCAGCAGGCCGACAAGTATTTCGCGCAACGTGAGAACGAGCCGAGCATCTATGTAATAGACAGCTCGACCGTGGGCACTTTGCAGGCGGCCGTAGCAGACGTAAAACCCGAAGGGCCGCCACCACCGGCGGCCAAAAAGAAGTAGCCTGCCACAGGCCTGGTGGGGCAGACCCCCTGGTCTGCAGCCGGCCCCCTGGCCGGCTTTTTATGAACGGTCTTCTCACCGACCTTTACGAACTGACCATGGCCGCCGGATACTTCGAATCCGGCAAGGCCGATGAGATCGCGACCTTCGAGCTGGCCGTCCGCCACCTCCCCTCCAAACGCAATTTCATCCTGGCCGCCGGCCTCCCGCAGGTGGTCGACTATCTCCTCAATCTCAGCTTCGCCGAAGAAGAAATCGATTACCTCCGCGGCCTCGCCCAATTCCGCCTGGCGCCCCCGGAATTCTTCGAGTACCTCCGCACTTTCCGCTTCACCGGAGATCTGTTCGCCGTCCCCGAAGGCACCCCGCTCTTCGCCGGCGAGCCCATCCTGACCATCCGCGCGCCCATCATCCAGGCGCAGATTCCCGAGACCTACCTGCTCTCGGCCATCGCGTTTCAAACCTCCATCGCCAGCAAAGCCGTCCGTTCCGTGGAAGCCGCCGCCGGACGCGCCGTGGTGGAGTTCGGAACCCGCCGCGCCCACACTCCCGAAGCCGGCGTGCTGGGCGCCCGCGCCGCCTATATCGCTGGCTGCGCCGGCACCAGCAACACGCTCGCCGGTTTCCGTTTTGGCATTCCGGTAATGGGCACCTCGGCGCATTCCTGGGTGATGTCGTTTCCCTGCGAAATGGAGGCCTTCCGGCGCCTCCAGCGGGTGCTCGGCGATGCCACCGTCCAACTCCTCGATACCTACGACACGCTCGAAGGCGCGCGCCGCGCCGCCAGGCTCGGCGGTCCGCTGTGGGGCGTGCGCCTCGATAGCGGAGACTTCCTTGCGCTCTCCCGCCAGGTTCGCGCCATCCTCGACGAGGCCGGACTGCGCGATGCCAAGATCATGGCCTCGGGCGACCTCGACGAGCACCGCATCCGCGATCTGGCCGCGGCCGGCGCCCCCATCGATGCTTTCGGCGTCGGCACCCAGCTTTCCACTTCGGCCGACGCTCCCGCGCTGGGCGCCACCTACAAGCTGGTCGTCCTCGACATCCGCGGCATCAAGCGTTTCACCGCCAAGTACAGCCCGGACAAGATTTCGATTCCCGACTCCAAGCAGGTCTTCCGCGACGTGGCGCGCGACGTGATCGCCCGCTCGGGAGAGTGCGGCAAAGGCGAGGCCCTGATGCGGCCGGTGATGCTGGGCGGGCGCCTGATCGAGCCGCTGCCATCCATCGAACAGGCCCGCCAGCGCGCCGCCGAATCGGTCGCCAAGCTTCCTCCGTCTTTGCGACAATTGGAAGCAGGGGAGCCGTGGCCGATCGTCTACAGCCGTGAGCTGCGCGAGCTGATCGATCGCACGCGCCACAATCTGGCCGGATGAAAACAGCCTTCTTCGACGTCGATTCGCAACTCGATTTCCTCTATCCCGCGGGCGCCCTCTACGTGCCCGGCGCCGAGCGCATCGTGCCCGCCATCGCCCATCTCAACCGCTTCGCTGGGGCCCACGGCATCCCGGTAGTCTCGACCACCGACGCCCACACCGAGAACGACCCCGAGTTCGCCATCTGGCCGCATCACTGCGTAGCCGGAACCTGGGGACAGCGCAAGGCCGAAACGACGCTCCTGGAGAAACGCGTCGTCATCCCCAATCGCGCCTGCGAGCTGTCAATCGATGGCGTCCATCAGATCGTTGTCGAGAAGCAGACCGTGGACGTATTCCTCGCCCGCAATCTGGCCCGCGTCATCGACCAGTTGCAATGCGCTCAATGCGTGGTCTACGGCGTCGTAACCGAGATCTGCGTCCTCTACGCGGTCCGCGGCCTCTTGAAAGCCGGGCGCCAGGTAACCGTAGTGACCGACGCAATCGAGACTTTGAAGGCCGAAGATTCCGCCCGCGCCCTGGAAGAAATGCGCGCCGCCGGCGCCACCCTGGCGGATTTGGCGGCGTTAACGGGGTAGAATCGGCCATTCTACCCCTTCTACCGCCCCGATCCCTTCCCCTTCGTACTGCCATCGCGCCGGGCGGCGGGCGCATATTAGCATCATGACAACCGTTCATTCCGCCACTCAGATGCAACCGAATCATTTTGCGGTCTTTCACGCCGCCGCCCGGATGAAGTTCACGGTCGAGTTCATGCGGACCGCCGGGAAGGTCGTCCTTCAACCGTCAGGTCAGTTGGACGAGACCACCACTTCCCAGTTGGAGCGCGAGGTCGCCTGCTGGCTGAATCGTGGGGAGAAGACTCTGGTGCTGGATATGAAGTCGGTCGAGGTGGTGAGAAAGGAGGGGCTCAGCGGCATTTTGAGGATGGGCACGCTGCTCGAACAGGCGGGCGGCAGCCTGGTGCTGTGCGGCCTTTCCGGGTCGGCCGGGTATGTCTTCCGCATGTACGGCGTGGATGGCATGTTCGAGACTTTTGAAGATGTAGAAGAGTTTGAAAATCAGGCCCGCAGCAGCCGGGTCATTAATTAACGGCGCCGGTTAACGGCGATAGTTAACCACGGTAAGCATCGTTTCTATCTCGGGCCTGCGGAGCCCGGTCTGGTCGCGCGACGGCAAATCGATCTACTTCGTCTCGAACCGCGGGGGCAAATTTCAGATCTGGAAGACTCCTGCAACGGGCTCGGGCGCCGAGCTGGTCTGCGACTGCACGGCATCCGACCTGGCCGAAGCGCCGGATGCCAAGAGCCTGATCCTCTTCAACGCGCCGGACCGCGGTTTCTGGGAAGTGGCGCTTCCGTCCGGGAGTCCGCACAAGATCCCCCATCTCGAAGAGGCCAACGCGCGGCGGTGGTGGACGATCGGCGGCGACGGGCTGTTCTTCTACGACGAGCTGCAGAAGCAGCCGGGCCTGTTCGTCTACTCGTTCACGAAGAAGAAGGTAAGCCATGTGATGGACTTCGACCGGATGCTCCCGGTGTCCACACCCAGCCTGGCAATCTCCCCGGACGGGCGGAGCCTGATCTATTCGCGGACGGACAGCTCGCGCAGCCAGCTCATGTCGATTCGCGGACCGTTCCTGGAGCGGTGAAGGTCAAGACCCCCGCCGCGCGATGACCTCGAAGTTGCTCCCCAGCCTCTGCAGCGGCCCGAGGCGCAGAATCGCCCCATCCAGGGCCCGCGCCGCCCGATACCCTGCGCGCCACCCGGGAAACAGCCCCGCCAGAGGCGACGAGACAAAGTCGTACATTTCGATTCGCGTATCGAATCCCGCATCGCGGAAAAGCTTGGCGGTGGCTTCGGGCTCCAACTCCCGCTCGTCCGGCGACTGGTACTTCTTCATCAAACCCGGAATGAGCCGCCTGCCCACCGCGCCCGAGAGCCGGTGGCGGCTGGGATCGAGCGAATAGAAAACGCCGCCCGGCGCGAGCATTCCCGTCAACCTTCGCGGCATTTCCGCGAGCGCCTGGTCCGACAGGTGGTGCAGGAAGAAGATCGCGATCGCCACCTCGAAAGGGCCCTCCGCGGTGCTCCCCTCTTCGAAGCGCGCGTTGCCGATGCCCAGCTTTTCGGCGTCGGCGCGGGCCTGGCGGATCGCCGCCGGGGAAAGGTCCACTCCCACCAATTCCCTCACGTGCGGCGCCAGCAACAGCTCCGTATCGCCGATGCCGCATCCCAGGCTCAGGACGCGCGAGCGCGTGCTGGCGCCGGTCACTCGCAGGATGCGCTCCATCATGTGGCGGCGCAGGGCTCGAACCGCGGGACGGGCGAAATGCGCCTGCGCGAAGCCCGAGTAGAGTTTCTCGTGGTATTCCAGCTCGCGCCGGAGAACGTCGCTCACACCGGTACGGTTCACACCGGTATGGTTCACACCGGTATGCGGTCCGGCGCCGGGTCCGGCACGGCGCTCGCGGGCGGCCCGGCCTGGCGTTTCCGCGCGAAGGCCATCCACGTCAGCAGCAGCGAGCCCGCCAGCATGCTTCCATCGCGCAGCAGCGTCCACTTGGAGATGATGTCGCCCGTACCGCCGAAGCAGCCGCAACTGATCTGCATGCCCTTGGCGAAGGCCCTCACCATGAGAGCGAAAAACACCGCCAGCATCAGGGAGACCGCGAACGACCAGATACGCAGCCCGATCCCGGCAATCAGCCCCACGCCGATCAGCAATTCGAGCCACGGCAGCGTGCGCGCCACCAGCTCCACGGCCCACAGCGGGAGCACCTCATACGAGTTGATCGCCAACGCGTACAACTCCCACGGGTCGCGCAACTTGGCCCAAGCAGCGTAAATGAAGATTCCGCCCAGCGCAATCCGCAGGACCAGCGCGAGCCAGCGAAAATACCTATTTGAGAAGTCCATCGATCAAAGACCGTAAGAGAACATAGTTGCCCTGGTCGGGCCCCGGAAAGGCATATCGCTTGGTGCCCCGGCTGACCACGATGGTAGGCGTCTGTGGGACATTCTGCGCCTTGCCCGCGTCCACATCCTGTTGCACCTGGGCGAGAATCGCCGGGTCCTTCGCCAGGGCCTGCACCTTCTTCTGCTCCGCCGGGTTCAGAACGCTCGCCACCGTGTCCCAGACCTTGCCCGTGGCGCCCCAGGAAGTCTGGTTCAAGAACAGCACATCGGCCACCTGCTGATACTTCCCGATGGTGGCGGCGGCGGTCGCCAGGTTGGCGGCCTCGCGTGAATAGGGGTGCATGGGAAGCGGGAATTCGTGATTGAAGATGTATGCCTTGCCCGGCACCACGTAATCGCGAATGATCACCGGCAGCAGCGTCTCGTGAAACGCTTTGCATCCGGGGCACTGGAAATCGCTGAAAAGCTCGATGCGGACGGGCGCACCGGGATTTCCGATCATCTTGGCTTTATCGACTTCTCCCAGCGAGGCTGCCAGACAGGGAAGCAGCGCAACAAGGGCAACGGCATAGGACTTCATACAGCTATTGTAAATCGGGATGGAGCCGATGTACCAGTCCCCCGGCAAGCTCGGACCTTTCGCCGCCTAAAACGGCGCACGGCCCCGGGGCGCCACCCAAGTCCGCGGGAAGGACGGCGTCCACCCCGAAACGGTTGGTCAAAAGCAGTGATCGTAAACTCTTTTCTTGCCCGGCACAGCGGACGGCGGGCACCAACGGCGCGTGCCGGAAGGCGCGGCCAGGAAAGGAGCTCATATGAGTCAGAAACCGCCTACTCGCGCCATGCGCGAAAACCCCGACCTCGATCAACTGAAGCGAAACGGGCCAGTATTAACGCCTGTGCCCCCGGCCCCCTGGTGCTCCCCCTACTTCTTCAAAAAGCCGTCCAGAAGCGACTTCAGCAGCGAATACTCCAGCTTCTCGGCCGGAATCGGGTAGCGCTTGGAGCCATTGATCACGAACATTGCGGGGGTCGCGGTGATTCCCGCCGCCGTCCCTTCGTCGTGGTCCCGTTGCACCTCGGCCATCACCCCGGGATCTCTCACCAGTTCCTGCACCTTCTTCTGATCGGCCGGAGGCAGAACCGCGGCTACCGCGTCCCACACCCTGCCCGTAGTGGACCAGGCCGCCTGGTTGGCGAACAGCGAGTCGGCGACCTCGGAATACTTCCCCACCCGCGCCGCGGCCGTCGCGAACTGGGCGGCCTGCCAGGCGTAGGGATGGTACGGACCCCACAGCGGATATTCGCGCTGCACCAGGAAGACCTTGCCCGTCGCCACGTAATCCTTCACCAGCAGCGGGATGGTGGTCTCGTGCAGCACTTTGCAGTGGGGACAGTCGAAGGACCCGAAGACCTCGATCACAATGGGAGCCGCGGGGTTCCCCACGGCCTTGGCTTTATCCACATCAGGGGGGGCTGCCAGACAGGGCAGCAGAGCGATGAGCACGGCAGTGAAAAGCTTCATATTCACATTGTAGATGGTGTGCCGCCTTGCGCCGCGAACCCCTTGGAGCCGCGGGCGGTGGCTCCGGTCCGGCCGCCGTCGGGACCGCTGGAAGGTAGCGCCGCCATTCTGGCCCCTAGTCCTAGTATTATGACTGCGAAGATTCGATTCGAATCCGAAACCGCTCGCTAACGCTCGCGGCTCCGTTCGGAGCGAATCATGGCTTTCCGGCAAGGGCACAACATCACGCGGTCGAAGACCTAGTGGAAACGGCAACACCTTCTCCCCGGGTCTGAACATCTCGTTCTTGGCGGCAACAAGATCCTGTACATGGCCGCCCGCGACAACGGAACCGGCAATACCCACTGGCAGGCCATGGGCGCCTGGCAAGCCCCGTTCACGCCGCCTGGAACGATCTCCGTCACCAGCCTGAACCCGGCGCGCATCGCGGCCCCGGCGGGAACGCCCGAGACGCTCACCGCCGTCCTCACCGATACCAAGGGCGTAGGAGACTTCGGAGCGATCAACCTGCCGATCGACAACTTCATCGATGGCCGCCAGGCCTGCTACCTGGCCTACGCCGCCGCGAGCAACACCCTCATCCTGGTGGACGATGCCGGCGACGCGGGAAGCAACTACGCCGGGAGCATGGTGCTGAACGGCTCCTCGGCCAGCATCCAGAACAGTCAGTGCCCGTCAGCGCGGCCGGTTCCTCCGTGAGCCCCACGGGGAACACCGGGAACACCTTGACCCTGATGCTGAATATCACCGCGAAGTCCGGGCTCTCCGGCAACCGCGTGGTCTGGGTAGCCGGCCGCGATGCCGCCGGCGGCAACAACACCGACTGGCAGTCCCGGCAGTCCCTGGGGTCGTGGTCCGTGCAATAGCGTCACTGCTATTCTGGACAGATGCCGCGAGTCGCGCTCACCATCGCCGGATCCGATCCCAGCGGCGGCGCCGGCATCCAGGCCGACCTGAAGACCTTCCACCAGTTCGGAGTCTACGGCGAGGCCGTGATCACCCTGCTGACCGTGCAGAACACGGTGCGCGTCTCGCGCGTGAAGGTGATGCCCGCCGCGCTGGTGCTGGAGCAGTTGCATGCCGTGCTCGAAGACATCCCGCCAGCCGCGGCCAAGACCGGGGCGCTCGGCTCGGCGGAGGTGGTGCGCGCAGTTGCCCGGGCCGCGGCCGATTTCGCATTTCCCCTGGTGGTGGACCCGGTGATGATCAGCAAGCACGGCCAGCCGCTCGTGTCCAAGACCGCCGTGAAAGCCATTCGCGACGAGCTGTTGCCGCGGGCCGCCCTGGTGACTCCCAACATGCAAGAGGCCGAAGTGCTCACCGGCATGCCCGTCTACATGCCGGGAGATATGCGGCAGGCCGCCTGGCGGCTCCATCAAATGGGCGCGCGCGCCGTGCTGATCAAAGGCGGCCACCTGGAGGGTGATGCGATTGACGAGTTCTTCGATGGCGTCGAGTTCCGCGAATTCCCTGACGAGCGCATCGAGACCCGCCACACCCACGGCACCGGCTGCACGCTGTCCGCCGCCATCACCGCCGGGCTGGCGCGCGGCCTGGCGCCGGTCGATGCCGTGGCGTGCGCCAAGCGCTTTATCCAGGAGGCCATCCGCACCAATCCCGGATTGGGGAAAGGCTGCGGGCCGGTCAATCACCACGCACCGGTTCAATGGAAGGAGGTCCCATGAAGTTCGAAGAGATCTTACTCGGCGCCATCCGGCGCTCCGAGATTCCGCTGCGGTTCGAGCCGGGCGCCGAGGAATCCGTCGCTGCGCCCGTCACCGAGGTGCTGCAGGCGTGGGTTTCCGCGCACCTGCCGGCGAGCGCCGACTCGGAGTTCGACGCCGGCTACCGCGCGCTCGCCTTGCAGTTGCTCAGCGAGCTGGATGGCTCGGCCAATCTCCCGGAGTGAGCGGGGCTTTGTGTTGGCAGAACCGGGTATTGTAGAACTATGACCAAGGTGCAGATCCGCTTCCGGCTGCAGAAGCCGCTCGATGATTTCCTGCTCGCGCGCCTCTCCGATACCTCCGCCCTCTACGGCATCCAGAGGGTCAAGGTGGACCCGTCGCTCGACGGCTTGATGGTCGAATACGACGCCACGCGCCTGCGGCCGGCGGAGGTCGAGGCGGCCCTGACCGGCGCCGGAATTCCGGTCGAGGCGGCATGAAACTTTACCTCGCCGCCGCGCTGGCCTGCGCGGCCGCTTCCGCCCAGACCGGCGACAGCGCGGCCGACCTGGCTGCCCGCTACCTGCCGGAGTTGATCCGGCTCGATACCACCAACCCTCCCGGAAACGAGACCCGGGTGGCCCGGTACCTCAAGCAGGTGGCCGACCGCGAGGGGATAGTGGCCGAGTTGCTCGGCGACAATCCGCAGCGCCTGAACTTCGTCGCCCGCCTGCGTGGATCGGGCAAGGCGCGTCCGCTGCTGCTCATCGCGCACAGCGATGTGGTGCCTGCCGACCGGCCGCTGTGGTCGGTCGATCCCTTCGCCGGCATGGTGAAGGAAGGCTACATCTACGGCCGCGGCACTGAGGACGACAAGGGCCTCCTCGCCGCCGAGCTGGCGGTGCTGGTCGATCTGCATCGGCGAAAGGTGCCGCTCGATCGCGACGTCATTCTGCTCTCGGAGTCGGACGAAGAGGCCGGGTCGATCGGCGCCACCTGGATGGTGGCGCATGCCTGGGCCAAGATCGACGCGGAGTTCGCGCTCAACGAGTATTCGTACATCCTGCCGACCCAATCCGGCGTGCCGGTCTTCCAGATTCAGACAGCGGAGAAGATCCCGACACGATTCAAGATGACGGCGCATGGCACCGCGGCTCACGGATCGCTGCCGCGCGACGACAATCCCGTGGTGCACCTGGCGCGCGCCATCTCGCGGATCACCGAGGCCGACCAGCCGGTGCGCCTGAACGCCACCACGCGCGCCTACTTGAACGCCATCGGCAAGCTGCCGGATTACGACTGGCTGGCGCCGATGCTGCCGAAACTGGAGAACCCGTCGACGGCTTCGGAGACCGCTAACGAGATCCGGCGGCGCGACCCCGAGATCCATGCCATGCTGCGGACCACCTTCTCGGCGACCATGCTCAACGCCGGCACGAAGATCAACGTGATTCCCAACGCCGCCGAAGCACAGGTGGACGGCCGCCGCCTGCCCGGCGAAACCCACGACGAGGTCTTCGCGCGCCTGCGAAAGATCATCGACGATCCGGCCATTACGCTCGAGGCGCCCGCCATCGCCGAGAAGCCCGCTACCGAGCCCAGCTCGATGACGTCGCCGCTCTACCTGGCCATGGAAAAGGTCTTCCGCGAATCGGCGCCCAACGCGCTGGTGGTTCCCTTCCTGATGCGTGGCACCACCGACGGCGCCTACCTGCGCGCCAGGGGCATGGCAGTCTACGGCGTGCCGATCTTCCGCAAAGACGGCGAGTTGCGGATGCACGGCAACGACGAACGCCTCTCGCTCGAGAACTTGCGCGCCGGCACCGAGTTACTGCGCAAGATCGTGGTGCGCGCCGCCGGGCCTTAGTCGGCGTCTGCCTCAAACAGCAGTTTGACCGGGATTTCGAAGCCCGGGATGAGGTCGGTCGCTAGCACCGCGTCCTCGCGGAGGATGCGGTCTCCGCGGGCGGAGAAGACCAGCACTTCGCGGGAGTCCGGTGAAATGAGCCAGACTTCCTCCGTACCGCAGCGGCGATAGCGATCCTTCTTGCGCAAGACTTCTGCGAACGTGTCGTTGGGAGAGACGACCTCGATGGCGAGATCGGGAACAAATCTCTGCACGCGCTTGCTGCCGTCCGCCAAGGGCCGTTTGTCCGATCTGAAGAAGCTGACGTCCGGTCCGTGCGCGTTTCCGTCGAAATCGTACTCCTGCTCAGCAACCACCTTGCCGAGGCCGTGCTCGCGAACGAACGGGCGAAGCCGTTCAATCAGTAAATCCCGGATTGAGTTGTTATCTAAGGTATTTCCAGACACTGGAACCAGTTCTCCATCCACCAACTCGTGATTCTTGGCTTCCTCGGTAGGCAGCCGCTCGAAGTCGTCGATGGTCAGGTGCGTTGTCGTCGCCATGCTCTACCATTCTACCCGGTCACACCGGCCGATGGACTGTGCCAAGCTCGCTGACAAAGCGCGCGCGCTTTGGTTGCTCTGAGACGTCCGGCGAATCGACGTCTTGCCCAGGCGCCGCCCGGCGCTCAGGACGACACACGCCTTTCCCTCTGCTGCGGACGCCTTCCAGCTCGCTGACGTCGCCGCTCGACTTCGCCGTGGAAAGGTGTTCCGCGAGCCGGCCCCCAGCTCGCTGACGCCTTCCGTTCCCGATGCCCGGCACCACGGACCACACCTACCTGCGCGACAAAGGCATGGTGGTTATGGGGCGCAGATCTTCCGCGAGGATGGCCAGTTGCGGACGCACGGGAACGACGGGCGGCTGTCGCCGGAGAATCTGCGCGCACACGGGGTTGCTGCGAAGGATCATAGTGCGGGCGCGGGGCGGTGAGCGAATAGGGGGGTTATCCTCCTGCGGGCCAGTCGAATTATTTCCTGAGACCAAGTGCCCCGAGCGTGCACTACATCTTTGACGGTGAGCCAGCAATCAAGCTAAAGGGCGGATCGCCCTACCCGATTGGTGAAGGTTTTTGGAGGGCGCGGTCTGTCGCGTACTAAGGTAGCGGGGTCCCGAGGACATCCCGATTCGGCAACTGGTTTCCAGAGACGGCGCAAATGAGCATTCTTGACCTGCTGTTCTTGAACTTCTCGACTGTCGGATTCAGTCTGATCGTGCTTCCCACGGCTGTGTGGGTTCTGGTTGACGCGCGCACTCTGAGGGTGAAGAAAGGGAACCTTGGAGGCGGATTCTTCGATATGGGTGTGGCTGGGTGGTTCTTCTCATGTTTGTTGTTGTGGATAGTGGCCTTCCCGGCGTACCTCGCAAAGCGAGGTGAATACAAGGACCAAAGCCCATCAACCATGCCGGATTCATCGGTAAGAGGTCACCGCAAGTGCCCAGACTGCGCGGAGTTGATCCACGCGGACGCTCGAAAATGCCGGTTTTGCGGCCTCGTGTTGCCGATCAATCAGGCGTAGGCCAAGCCGTACATTCAAATGCGGAGGAGCCGGAGATAACCCATTCAGGAAGGAGATTTGTCGCTTGTATGACCTCAAAGGAGCCAGTCAATCTAAGGGAGTGGCGACCGCCGGCATCCGCACAATTTGCCGGGCGGTTATTCACATGCGGAAGACCCGGCCGCGGGACCCCTGGCTATGGCCGAGCCCGGAAGCCGGTCGACCTCGGGAAGATAGGCCGATGGATCGAGGGGCTACCAAGAGCTGAAGTCCTGCATATCGTCTCATTGCTAGGATGGAAAACGGACGTGTTCTCGGAGTTCGATTATTATCCGTTTCGCTCTTCGCAGGAGCGCGGGACCAAGCCGACCTTCCAAGATTGGCTTGACAGCCGTTATGGCCAGCGCCTTATCGTCTGGGAGTTTCCGACAGTGGACGCCCGTGGCATCGAGGACTCCGTTCTCGACGACGTCAAGCACTGCGTCCCTAACCTGCTCGAAAAGAACGTCACGGTGGTGGTCGTAGACTCGGCCGGGGCGCAGCGGACGGCTCGCGTCTGTGAGGCCCTCGGCTTCTGATCCAATCCTAATCGGCGTCCGCTTCAAACAGCATTTTGACCGGGATTTCGAAGCCCGGTATGAGGTCGGTTGCGAGCACCGCGTCCTCGCGGAGGATGCGGTCTCCACGGGCGGAATAGACCAGCACTTCGCGGGAGTCCGGTGAAATGAGCCAGACTTCCTCAGTGCCGCAGCGACGATAGCGATCCTTCTTGCGCAAGACTTCTGCGAAGGTGTCGTTGGGGGAGACGACCTCGATGGCGAGATCGGGGACGAACCTCTGCACGCGCTTGAAAGAATTCAATAAGGGTCGTTTGTCCGGGCGGAAAAAACTCACATCCGGCGCATGCACATTCCCGTTGAAATCGTACTCCTGCTCCGCGTACGCTTTGCCAAGGCCGTGCTCGAGAACGAACGGGCGGATCCGTTCAATCAGCAGATCCCGGATGGCGTTGTTATTGGGGTTATTTCCAGACACTGGAACCAGTTCTCCATCAACCAATTCGTAATTCCCGGCTTCCTCGGCAGGCAAACGCTCGAAGTCGTCGATGGTCAGGTGCGTTGTCGTGGTGGCCATGCACTACCATTCTACCCGCTCATGGAGCCCAGGAACTCGCCGTTGGAGCGGGTCTTACCAAGCTTGTCGAGCAGGAGTTCCATGGTCTCGACGGGCGATAGCGGATTCAGCACCTTGCGCAGGATCCAGACGCGGTTGAGCTCGTCCTTGGGGAGCAGCAGCTCTTCCTTGCGGGTACCGCTCTTGTTGATGTCGATGGCGGGGAAGACGCGCTTGTCCACCAGCTTGCGCTCCAGGTGGATTTCCATGTTGCCAGTACCTTTGAACTCCTCGAAAATCACGTCGTCCATGCGGCTGCCGGTATCGATGAGGGCGGTGGCGATGATGGTCATCGATCCGCCTTCCTCGATGTTGCGCGCGGCACCGAAGAAGCGCTTGGGGCGCTGCAAGGCGTTCGAATCGACGCCGCCCGAGAGCACTTTGCCCGAGGGTGGAACGATGGTGTTGTAGGCGCGGGCGAGGCGGGTGATGGAATCGAGCAGGATGACCACGTCGCGCTTGTGCTCCACCAGGCGCTTGGCCTTCTCGATGACCATTTCGGCCACCTGCACGTGGCGCGTGGCGGGCTCGTCGAAGGTGGAGCTGATGACTTCGCCGCGCACGCTGCGCTGCATGTCAGTGACTTCCTCGGGGCGCTCGTCGATGAGCAGCACGATGGGAGTCACTTCGGCATGGTTGGTGGTGATGGAGTTGGCGATGCTCTGCAGCAGCATGGTCTTGCCGGTGCGCGGCGGAGACACGATCAGCCCGCGCTGACCCTTGCCGATGGGAGTCAGCAGGTCCATCAGCGGCCGGAGTAGTTTTCCTTGACGGTCTCCAGCTTCAGTCTCTGGTTGGGATAGAGCGGCGTCAGGTTGTCGAAGGACCGCTCGCCCAGTCGTCCGGTCCGGGAAGGTGGTTGTACCGGGGCGGTACCGTTCTGTGCCGCGATGATGGCCGGGGATCAGACTTGGGAATCGGCTATGCCAAGCTCGCTGACAAAGAGCGCCCGCTCTTCACTCGGTAGGGTCAGGAGCGCTTTGCGGTCGTTCCGCTTGAAGAAGCGTATCCCCGTGTCCAGCAAGCGCAGAATCACGCTGATATCGATACGACCTTCCAGAGATTCGCGAAGTGCGGACTCGATGCTCCGATAGCGGCTCTCCTCGATGGTTGCGTGATCGCGCAAGAGGGCGAATAGCGTCGTACCGAGAGCCTTTTCGAATTCGGCGAGCACCCCGGCGCGAAGAGCCAAATCCACGGCGTGCGACAGAAAGCCCCGGAAGGTGCCCGCTGCGGCAAGGCGGAATAATGTAGTCAGATTCTCCTCGAAGCTAACAACGAGTTGTCCCTGATTAGCATGAGAACCGCTCTGGAAGGCCTCCAATGCCCTACCAAGGATGTGCGGCGTCTCTGTCGTGCGCCCCAGCGCGATCATCGCAGTTGCGATGTTGAAGTGGGCCTCCGCCCTGTGGGGATCGAGCTCGGCGGCCATTTCGAAGTCTGCAAGAGCGGCCTCAAATTGACCCGTCCTCCGTCGGATCTCGCCGCGGGTATTGTACAGGTCGCTCCGGTCCTTTGCGATTCGAAGGCCCTCCGTCGCGACCAGGATTGCTTCGTCCGTGCGGCCGCTTGCGTAGCGGGTTTCGGCGAGGCGTGCGTTTGTAGGGCCGTCGCTGGGGTCACACTCTAGGGCCTTACGATAATGCTCCGCTGCCTCGTCGTTTCGTTCGAGCCTTCGCAAGGTGGCCGCGGATAGCCTCCATCCTTCTGCGTAGTCGGGCTGCTGTTTCGTCAGGCTTTCTAAGGGCTCCAGGGCCTCCGCATAGCGAGCCGTTGAGAAGAATAGACGGCCGATTCCCATCAACGCATTTACGTTGCCTGGTTCCAACGCAAGTGACTTCTTGTACTGTGCTTCTGCCTCCTCCAGACGCCCCAGTAGCTGCAGCGCAAGCGCCAATAGCCTGCGAGCTTTGGGCGACTCAGTCAGCCTGTTGAGTGCCTCGAACTGCTCCAACGCCTCCGCGGGACGTCCATTGCTAAGCAACAGAGTCCCTAGCCCCTGGAATGCATCCATGTTGTTCTCATCGAGAGTTAGTGCCTTCCTGTAGTGCTCTTCCGCGGCATCCAGGTGTCCCAGTTTTGCGAGGGCCGCAGCGGTCAATCGCCACGCCTCGGGCGCGTTCGGCTTAAGCCTGAGCAGGGCCTCAAACAACTCCAGTGCTTCCGCATGACGGCCGGCGTTACCCAACAGAACGCCCAAGCTCTCCAAGGCTTTCGCGTTGTTCGGACCGAGCACCAGCGCCCTTCTGTAACGCTCCTCCGCGCCATCCAGACGTCCCAGGCTTTCGAGCGCCTGGGCGGACAATCGCCAAGCGTCGGACGACTCCGGAATCAACCTGAGCAAAGCCTCAAACTGCTCCAACGCCTCAGCAAAACGGCCGGTCTGACCCAATAGAATGCCCAGATACCTGAAGGCCATCGCGTTGTCTGGATTGAGCGCCAGAGCCCTTCTGTAACGCTCCTCCACACCCTCCAAGCGTCCCAGGTTTGTGAGGGCCAAAGCCGACAATAGCCAGGCATTGGACGATTCCGGCGTCAGCCCGAGCAAGGCCTCGAACTGCACCAACGCTTCCTCGTGGCGGCCTGCAATACCCAACAGGATGCCTAATCGCTCCTGGGCCTTCGCGTTTTCCGGATCGAGCGCCAGCGCCTTTTTGTAACGCTCCTCCGCACCATCCATGCGTCCCAGGCTTTCAAGCGCCGCGACAGACAATCGCCACGCCTCGGACGACTCCGGGTGCGGCCTGAGCAAGGACTCAAACTGGTCCAACGCTTCCGCATGGCGGCCCGCATTGCCCAGCAGAATGCCTAATCTCTCCAAAGCTGTTGCGTTGTTTGGCTCAAGCGCGAGCGCCTTCCTATACTGCGCTTCCGCCTCGTCCACGCGGCCAAGCCCTTGCAGGGCCACAGCCGACAAAAGGCACGTGTCGCAAGATTCAGGCTGCAACCGCAAAACTTCCTCTAGCCGCTTCAACGCCTCTGCAAAGTGACCAGTCTTGACGAGGAGGTCTACAGACAGAACCCGGATTTCCGCAGCATCGGGTGCAATTGACAAGGCCTTTTCGCAAACTTGGGCCGCCTCCTCGCTCTGCTCCAGGGAGTCCAGAATGAGGGCACAACAGGCCCAGCCCTTCCAATCATCCGGAGCAAGTTCGCAAGCACGGCGGGCATGCGCAAGGGCAGCCTCGCGGTGGTCGCTACTTTGCAGCCATAGGTTAGCCAGCAGCACGTGGGCTTCGACATCATCGGGGCTCTTCTGGAGCGCTTCGCATGCAGTGGCAGCTGCTTCATCCGACTTCCCTAGGCCGGCATAAGCCGCGGCTTCACGAACCAGTACGAATGCATCCCGGGCTTCTCCCAAGTGGTCGGCGAACTCGATCAGGTCCCGATGAGCGCCTTGTTCCGAAAGATCGGAAAAAAACGAGTGAACATCCTCGTGGGGAAACGAAACCGCCTCGGCACCTTCGTAGCGTGAAAGGGCATGCTGGTAGAACTTGGCTTCTTCGGCAAAGGTGGTGGCGCCGGTATCCGCGAGCACTCGAAATCCCCGGAAGCGCCGCTGCAGTTCTTGAGCGGTGTAAAAGTTCGCAAGGAAATCAACAAACAACCGGACCGGAGCGCCCTCCTGTTCCAAGTCGGCCTCGTGACAGATGCGGAACAACGACTCCGTGATTTCGTAGTAGGACTCCCGGCCTTGCTCGATGCGACTCACGAAGTTCTTCTCCAGCAGATCCTTAAGCTGGCTGGACACCGTGTTCTGTGCGGTAAGGCATGCGCGCGCGATCTCCTTCACCGGCTGCGGAACACGGGAGANNGCGAGATACTGCAGGATCTTCTGCTGCTGCGCGGAGAGGCTGCGCATTTGTTCCTGGTAGAAAGGCCGCAGTGGATTCAGCTCATTGAGAAACAACTCACTGATTTTGGCCACCGAATCGCCGGAGAGCAGGTCGTAGAACGTCACCAGGAGCCGGTGATTTCCTCCTGTGAACTGATAGAGTGCCTTGACACGGCCTTGACCTTCCGCGGTTCTTAAGTACTCGACAAGGTCCCGCCTTCCGTATGCCGCAGCAATCGAGCTCAAGAATCCCAGCGCCTCTTCCAGTGTGAGCTTCGTCAGATGGGTAATTTTAAAAAAGCCAAAGAAGGGGTACTCCGGATCGCTGATGCCCGGAATCAACGCTTGAGCCGTGGCGAAGATCATGAAGCGCGGATGTTGCTGCACCAAATCGCGGAGCGCCTGCTGACCCTTTTTGCCGAAGCCTCTCGTCTTGTCGAACATGAGCCCGAGATTCTCCATCAGGATCAGCACATCTTTCGTTCCGGCGGCGGACAACAGCAAATCGGCGGCCCGGCGTTGCTGGGCGGCGGCCGGCAAATCGTAAAGGGCGTTCAGTTCGCCGGCCAATGCGCGGTGTTCCGGATACCAGTGGATGACCGCGCGCAGCATGCGCACCAGGGAGTCCAGGAACGACGCTACGCCGAGCTCGTCTTCGAGCAGATAGACAATTAGCAGCCGTTCCTTCAGACGCTCGTCCCGCCAAAGGCGGTTGTGCAGCACCTTCAGCACATGCGTCTTTCCACTTCCCCGCACGCCGACGATGAGCCGCTGATGCTTGTTTGGCCCTCCCGCGCCGTCCCTGGCCAACTCCTCGAGGCGATCCACGAGTTCCCGGCGGCCGGCCAGGGTCTTCTCCAGGGTCTCGTCATTCGTCCATCGCGGCGAGAACGTCTGGAGCGTCTTTGTCCCGCGAAACCCGTCTTCCATATCTATGCCCGGTTGATTCGCCACCAGTCGCGCATGAGGACGTACCGGAATCGATAGGTGCGCTCTCCTCCGGATGTGTCCCGAACCAGGTAGTTGTCATCGAGCAGGAGTTCCAAGGTGTCCGTGACCGCTTTCCGTTCGACGGGCATTTGGGAAAGCAGGTAGTGGATCACTAGCTCCTCACTCACGAATCCTGACTCGCGCGACAACAGCGCCAGGATAGCGAACGCTCGCTCACTGGCGCCGAGCCGGGCGTAGTAGGTGTCGATCCGCTGGGCGGCATTTCGAAACCACTCCAGCTCGCGGCTATCCAGCATCTGCCGGACGATGCCGACGATTTGATCCGGTTCGACACTCTTCGCGGCATGGGCCTGGAACTGATCGCAGACATATTGAATGTAAAGAGGGAGCCCGTCTGTGCTCGCGAACATCTGGTCGGCGAAAGCCTCGGGGTTCTTTCGCTCGATTCCCTCTTCATCCAGGTAGCTCTGGCACATGAGCTCCGTGTCGTGGCGAGACATCCCGCCGAGAACCTTCAAGGCCATGTCATTGGTCGGGCTTCCCTTGTACCCGTGTGCAGCCTTCAGGTGCTGAAGAATCAGGTGCAGGCCAATCGAGCCCGAGAAGAGAAAGCGGATGTTCCCGGTGCCTTCGTACTTCTGCCGTATCTCCCGCAGCGTATCCAGGAACTCCATGGCAAGGGCTCCGTGGTCGTCGGCGATGTTCGCCACCATGAGTGGGAATTCGTCGATCATGATCAGGACAGGGGCCGGGCTGTGCTCCGCGATGTCGTCTATCAGCAGTCTGAGTAGCGACTTCCAGCCGGAACTAAGTTGTGGCAACCTCCATCCACCGGCTTGGACTTGGGCTGCCTTGTCGTACGCAGCCTTGATTTTGGACAACCAGACGGCCTTGCGGCTGGGTACCTCCTGGCGCTCCGCCTCGGTGTAGACCGCCTCGACGCAATCGATCGGATGGCGCGCGGACTCGACGAGGACGAGAAACGCCTTCCAACCATCTCTTGGCTGCTCGGAGATTTTTCGGAGAATCGACGTCTTGCCAACGCGCCGCTCGGCGCTCAAGACGATGCTGCGGGTTTCCAGCTTTCTCCAGATATCGGCGATCTCGACCTCTCGGCCGATGATCGCTCCGCCTGTTACCGTCCCACCAGGATTCGCTTTCATACACGCCTTTGACGTACGTCAAAATTGACGCACGTCATAATTGACGTATATCATGAGGAAGGCGGAATGTCAATTATCAATTGCGATAGACCCCAATAAAGTGCTTTGTTTACAGTGAGTTCAGCCGCTCATGGAGCCCAGGAACTCGCCGTTGGAGCGGGTCTTGCCGGGCTTGTCGAGCAGGAGTTCCATGGTCTGGACGGCGACAGCGGATTCAGCACCTTGCGCAGGATACAGACGCGGTTGATCTCGTCCTTGGGGAGCAGCAGCTCTTCCTTGCGGGTGCCGCTCTTGTTGATGTCGATGGCGGGGAAGACGCGCTTGTCCACCAGCTTGGTGCCATTGACCTCCTCGAAAATCACGTCGTCCATGCGGCTGCCGGGTGGCGATGATGGTCATCGACCCGCCTCCCTCGATGTTGCGCGCCGATTTTCCGCAAGGACGGCGAGCTGCGGATGCACGGCAACGACGAGCGGATCTCGCTGGAGATTTGCGGACGGGCACCGAGTTGCTGCGCAAGATCGTGGTGCGGGTGGCGGGGCCTTAGTCGTTGTCCGCTTCAAATAGCATTTTCACGGTAATTTCAAAGCCCGGTATGAGCTCGGTTGCGAGCACCGCGTCCTCGCGCAGGATGCGGTCTCCACGGGCGGAAAAGACGAATACTTCCCGCGTACGCGGTGACGCAATCCAGACTCCCTCAGTGCCGCAACTGCGATAGCGTTCCTTCTTGCGCAGGAGATTGTCGAAGGTGTCGTTGGGAGAGACGATCTCGATGGCGAGATCGGGGACGAACCGCTGGACGCGCTTGAAGGAGTTCAGCAAGGGTCTCTTGTCCGCGCGGAAGAAGCTCACATCCGGCCAATGCACATTGCCGTTGAAATCGTACTCCTGCTCAGCGTAGACTCTGCCGAGGCCGTGCGCGCGAACGAACGGGCGGAGGCATTCAATCAGCAGATCCCGGATGGCGTTGTTATTGGGGTTATTTCCAGACACTGGGACCAGTTCTCCATCGACCAACTCGTGGTTCCTGGTTTCCTCGGCAGGCAACCGCTCGAAATCGTCGATGGTCAGGTACGTTGTCGTTGCCGTGCTTTACCATTCTACTCTCAAGCCGGCCGATCGGCTATGCCGACCTCGCTGACGGGTGCTTAACCGTTTTGGGGAATTCGCGGCTGAGTCCCGAAAACCGCTCCCTGACGGTCGCGGCTCCGCTGCGGTTGTGCTGAGTTCAGCGTGAGTTTCAGAGCCGCGACCGTGAGGGAGCGGTCGACCGGCCCAGTTTTCCCCACATCGGTTAAGCACCCCTCGCTGACAAAGAGCGCCCGCTCTTCGTTCGGCAGGTTCAGGAGCGCTTTGCGGTCGTTCTGCTTGAAAAAGCGAATCCCCGTGTCCAGCAAGCGCAGAATCACGCTGATATCGATGCGGCCTTCCAGAGATTCGCGGAGCGCAGACTCGATGCTCCGATAGCGGCTCTCCTCGATAGTCGAGTGATCGCGCAAGAGGGCGAATAGCGTCGTGCCGAGAGCCTTTTCGAATTCGGCGAGCACGCCGGCGCGATGGGCCAAATCCACGGCTTGGGACAGGAAGCCGCGGAGAGTGCCTTCTGCGGCAAGCCGGAACAATGTAGTCAGATTCTCCTGGAAGCTGACAACGAGCAGTCCCCGATTAGGATCTGAAGCGCTCCGGTGGGCCTCCAATGCTCTGGCGAGAACGGCAGGCGTTTCAGTCGTGCGCCCCAACGCGATCGTCGCAGTCGCGATGTTACAGTGGGCATCCACCCTCTTTGGGTCAAGCTCGACGGCCGCTTCGTAGTCTGCAAGGGCGGCTTCAAATTGACCCGCCTTCCGTCTGATTTCGCCGCGGGTGTTGTAGAGATCGACCCGTTCCTTGGCGACTTGAAGGCCCTCCGTTGCAACCCGAATTGCTTCGTCCGTGCGGCCGCTCGCGTCGAGGGCGTCGGCGAGTTTTGGCAGTGGTGGGACCGTCGGCGGGGTCACACTCCAGAGCGCGCCCTCCTTAGCCCGCATTTCTCATCGGCAAGGCGTCGGCATGAGTGCTGCAAACACGAGTGTTTGCGCCACACCGCCCAAATCACACACTGTCGGGCGGCGAACGTGGCGCACGCTCTCAGCGTGCCGCGTCGGCACTCATG
>OMOG01000398.1 GCA_900290305.1 Candidatus Sulfopaludibacter sp. SbA4 | reverse complement strand
CCGAAGGCGCCGCACCCGGCCGCGGTGGATTCGGAGGACGCGGCCCCGTCTACTATCCCTCTTCGCCGCTCAAGGCCATTCGCGCGAAGGCACCGCACTCCAAAGTGGACTACAACGCCGGTGCCGACCCGGCCGCGGCGGCCGCTCTCGCCAAATCCGCCGACGTCGCCATCGTATTCGTCAACCAGCCCACCAGCGAGGGCCGCGACGTCGACAGTCTCTCGCTGCCCGACGATCAGGACAAACTGGTAAACGCCGTTGCCGCCGCCAACCGGCACACCATCGTCGTGCTCGAAACCGGCGGGCCGGTCAGTATGCCGTGGATCGGCGAGGTGAGCGCGGCCATCGAAGCCTGGTATCCCGGAATTCGCGGCGCGGAGGCCGTCGCCAATATCCTGTTCGGCGACGTGAATCCGTCGGCCAAGCTGCCCATGACCTTCGCCAAAGCCGAGACCGACCTGCCGCATCTGAAGATCGCCGGACCGCCGCCGCCACCACCCCCAACCGCCGAACAACTGGCGACCGGCGGTACGCCGCCCTTTGTCGCCAGCCCCGGCGGCCGCGGTGGCCGGGGCGGAGGCCGCGGAGCGATGGCTCCCTTCGACATCCCCTACCCCGAGGGCCTGAAGGTCGGCTACAAGTGGTACGACGCGCAGGACAAACAGCCCCAATTCGCCTTCGGCTTCGGACTCTCCTACACCACCTACGCCTACTCCAGCCTCACGGTGACGCCGGGGGCGCAACCGAAGGTCACGTTCACCGTCAAGAACACCGGCAAGCGCGCCGGAGCGGAGATCGCGCAGGTCTACGCCCAACTGCCTCCCGCCGCGGCCGAACCGCCCCGCCGCCTGGTGGCCTGGGACAAAATCCAACTCGCTCCTGGAGAGTCCAAGACCGTCAGCCTGGCGCTGGAACCCAAGTTCCTCTCCATCTTCAACGCCGAGAGAGACGCGTGGGATCTGGTGCCGGGCGACTACAGGCTGTTCGTGGGCGCCTCGTCCCGGGAGACTCCGCTCTCCGCCGCGCTCCGCATGTAACGAGCAATTCGACCGGCACGTCTGAGACAATCTAACCTAGTGACCCATCATTCGCAGAAATCCCTGGGAGTGCCGGCCGTTGCCGCACTCCTCTTCCTCCCCGCCGTGTGCGCGGCCCAATCCGGATACACCATCACCACGTTCGCCGGTAACAACACCTCCGGTTTTTCGGGCGACGCAGGCGCGGCCACCAGCGCCCAACTGGCTGGCCCCATCAGCCTGTGGGTGGATAGCTCCGGCAACCTCTACATTGCCGACGAGAACAACAACCGGATTCGCAAAGTGTCCGCCGGCACCATTACGACCATTGCCGGCAACGGTACCAAGGGCTATGCGGGAGACGGGCTGGCGGCCACCAACGCCGCAACCGAGCTCAACCTTCCCAACGCCATCGCACTGGACAAAAGCGGCAACCTTTACATCGTGGACTCGGGCAACTACGTGATCCGCAAGGTGGTCTCGGGCGGCACCATCTCGACCATTGCCGGCGACAATCTCACCAGCTCCCAGGTGGGCGCCGGTTTTGGAGGCGACAACGGTCCGGCCACCATGGCCCAACTCGGCTTGTGTTCCGGGATAGCCGTGGATGGCGCGGGCAACGTCTATATCTCGGACACCGGCAACAACCGCGTCCGCAAGGTGGACACCAGCGGCAATATTACGACCGTGGTCAACGGCGGCATCAGCGGCGGTGCCGTCGGTTCCTCGGGCGACGGAGGACTGGCCGTCCAGGCGCACATCAACAACCCCGAAGGTCTCGCCATGGACGCCGCCGGCAACCTCTACATCGCCGACACCAACAATAACAAGATCCGCAAAGTGTCGCCCAACGGCCTCATCTCCACGTTCGCCGGCGACCCTTTTAACCTTCCCGGTTTCAGCGGAGACGGCGGACCGGCGATCGGCGCCCAGCTCAACCACCCGCAGGGCGTGGCCGTGGATGCCGCCGGCAACCTTTATATCGCCGATCACAGCAACAGCCGGATTCGCATGGTGTCGCCCAGCGGAACCATCTCGACCATCGCCGGCAATGGGAAATTCGGCTATACCGGCGACGGGGGCCCGGCCACCAGCGCCGCGCTCAACTTCCCCGACGATATCGCCGTGGACGCCAAGGGCAACGTTTATGTCGCCGACTATCAAAACCAGGTGGTCCGATTGCTCACGCCGCCTGCCCAGCCGGCCGGCAGTCCGCCTGCGATCTCCGCGGGCGGTGTGGTGAGCGCGGCCGCATTCGGCGGATTCACTTCAATCGCGCCGGGCTCCTGGATCGAGATCTACGGATCCAACCTCGCCGCCGACACGCGCGGATGGGCGACCACCGATTTCAACGGCAACATTGCCCCCACGTCACTGGATCGGACCTCGGTGACGGTCGGCGGTCAACAGGCCTACGTGGACTACATCAGCCCCGGCCAGGTGAACGTGCAGGTGCCCTCGAATGTGGTCACCGGCCAGCAGCAGATCGTGGTCACCACGGCCGTTGGCGCCAGTGCGGCGTACACCATCACGGTGAACGCGACCGAGCCCGGGATGTTGGCGCCCCCGTCTTTCGTCATCGGCGGCAAGCAGTACGTGGTCGCTCAGTTTACCGACTTCGCGACCTATGTGCTGCCCGTGAATGCCATCCCCGGAGTCCCTTCGCGGCCCGCCAAGCCCGGGGACACGATGATCATTTACGGCATCGGATTCGGTCCCGTCGGCGGTGTCACCGCGGGCCAGATCGCGCCCGCCTCGAGCGCGGTCGCCATACCGCCGCAAATCTTCTTCGGAACCTCTTTGGCGTCGCTTTCCTACGCCGGGTTAACGCCCGGCAGCGTGGGGCTGTACCAGTTCAACGTGGTAGTCCCCAACGTGGGCACGAGCGCCGCGGTGCCCCTGACCTTCACGCTCTCGGGCGTGAACGGCACCCAGACCCTCTACACCGCCGTAGGAAATTGAGTTTCGACCGCCGGCAGGTGTCAGGGTGACGATGGTGACGATGATTTGCGGCTGTGTCGATTTATTTTCCATGGTCTGTTAAGCTCCTCCGTTTGTGCTGGTTGCGGGGGACAGGCGAAATCGGGTGACGATGATTCGGGCTTTTGTGGAAAATCATCGTCACCCATCCCGACGCCTCCGAGGGTGGCCTGGATCGGTTCCATATACGTCTCTCCTCAAACGAAAACCGCTCAAAATGAGCGGCCGGTTTTGTTTGTAATCAACAACTTACTGATGAAGCCGCTCAAAAGTGAGCCGGTTTTCGCGGCAGCGACCGGAACGGATTGCTCCGCGGGCCGCGTGCATACAGGCAAAAACCGAAAATGAGTTTCGGTTTTGGGAAAGCGAGGACGGGTGGCCAAACGACTTACGCCGTTTCAACCGTAAGTGAGTTACGGTTTGGCTTCGTTCCTTATAAATGCGCCCCGGGAGAGTCAGTGGAGTTACTCCCTGGTTCGTAGAGGCTGACCGCCACGCAGGGCGCAAGTCTCTTCCTGATCTCAATGTATCACGCAGGTACGCGGAGGCCGGGGCGGCGTGGGAGGGGTACGTGGGAGTAAGTGGTTTTGGAATCAGCAAAAAGACGGGTGAAGGAACCTGAAAAAAATAGTTTCTGGGCGCGTGACCGTGATTTTTGGAGAGGCGGATTCAGAGATGTTTAGCGGTAGGTGGGTGACGATTGGTGGCGCGGGCGGGCACTTGTCCGACGAGGACTTCTCGCTCACGTGGATTGGTTCCGGCCGAACAACCCCGGCAACTTTTCGGAGGAGTATTTCGGATCCGCTGTTTTCATCCGAGGCACCGCTCCGTGTTTTGGAGAAAACTGACCGGCGGCCCGAACCCGCCAGAGAAGAGATCTCTGTCTGTTCCGGATCTGCCGCCGGCACCTCAAGTCTTTTCACTGGACGAGCGGTCACTGGACGGGCGGGCCAGTTCCCCAAATCGGGGTGTCCCGGCCCGCCGCGGCAAGGCACAATCAGTTCCCCCGCAACGGAGGGACCAGCCGTGTTGCCTGGTGCACGAAGCAGCCGGTGGAGATCAAGGTGTTGTTCGCGTCGAAGTCCTGTATGGTGCCCGCAGCACCGAAATGGCTGCCGTCCTGAGTGAGCGTAATGGTATCGAGAGACTGAGCGATCGAGGCAAAGGTCCCATCGGGGTTATAGCGGAAGAACCAGTACGTGGCGTTGTACATCGGCCCGCTGACACGGTTCCAGGTGCCTACGCTGATTCCGCGCAGGGAGGTATTGGCGCTCTCCGTGAAAGAACCGTCCTGCAGAAACATCTGCAGGCTGCGCACGGTCCTGATCAGAGCGCCGGTTTGACAATTTGTGACTGTGACGCTCACATCCCAGACGCCCTCCAGGGTCTGCGTCTGCGTGTTCTGTGCCGGCAGCATCGACTGCGCGCCTGCCAAACCAAGCGCAAACGTGCAAATCCGCAAAATATTCTTCTTCATATCGATCTCCTTTTAGGTCTCAAGTTTGAGGCGTCAGCGGGCCCGGAGCGTTCCGGACTGCTCTCTCGCGCCTTCGCACCTTAAGGTGCAAAATGAGGGGCGAAAACTGTCACCGCCACCAAAAGTTTTGGGGGGGGCGGAAAAGGCGCCTAACTCCTGCTGAGTTCCGCTTGCAACCAGGATCGGGCGAACTTCCAATCGCGCATCACCGTTTCCGGAGAGATGGCCAGTACTTCGGCGGCCTCTTCCACGCTTAGCCCCCCGAAGAAGCGCAGCTCGATTACCCGGGCTTTGCGTGGGTCGACCTCCGCCAGCGCGTCGAGCGCGTCGTCCAGAACGATCAACTCCCTGGCCCGGCCCCGGCCGACATCCGGCAGCTCATCGAGATTCAAGCGCTCCACCTTGCCGCCCCGCTTAGCCGCCAACCGCCGCCGTGCCCGTTCAAGCAGGATGCGCCGCATGATGTGCGCCGATACCGCGAAAAAATGGGCGCGGTGCTGCCAGTCCACATTCTTGACATCGATCAACTCCAGGTAGGCCTCGTGCACCAAGGCAGTGGCCTGCAGCGTCTGCCCCGCGCGCTCGTTCTGCATGTAGTGTCCGGCGATGCGCCGCAACGTGCGGTAAACGAGCGGTGTCAGCCGCTCCAGCGCGTCCCGGTCGCCCTGGGCCCAGGCGCGAAGAAGCTGCGTAGTCTCCGACGTTGGATCGTCCATACGGGTTTTTGAGGATCTCGCGCAAAACGGCCGCGGCGCGATCGGTTCCTGTGCTGTATGGTACCGCGCCGCGGCCTTTGCGCTTCGATTGGACCGATTGTACACCGGTGACGATAGTTGCAGCGCAGGCTGCCGCCACAATATGATTGAAGGGATGTATGGAGTGATCCTTGAGTCCCCAGCGCTTGCGGCAGATCGAGGAACTGTATCACTCGGTTCGTGAGATCGGTGAAGCCGCTCTGGCCGGTGCCGATCCGGAACTTCGCGGGGAAGTCGAAAAGCTCCTGGCGCAGGACTCGGAGGGAAGCAAGCTGCTCGACCAGCGCGCCGCTGATCTGTTCACGGACTGTACTCAGACGGTGGTAACGGCCGGCGCCCGGCTAGGCCCATACATACTCGAAGCGCCGCTGGGACAAGGCGGCATGGGGCAGGTGTTCCGCGCCATGGACCCGCGCCTGGGCCGGGCGGTGGCGATCAAGATCTCGCACAAGAGATTCAGCGATCGCTTCGAGCGCGAGGCGCGAGCCATCGCCGCGCTAAACCATCCCAATGTCTGCACGCTGCATGACGTGGGTCCCAACTACCTGGTCATGGAACTGGTCGAAGGCGAAAGCCTGGCCGCGCGCTTGGATCGCGGCAAGCTGTCGATCGAACAGACCATCCGCTTCGGAACTCAAATCGCGAATGCGCTGGCCGCGGCCCATGCCAAAGGGATCGTGCATCGGGATCTGAAGCCCGCGAACATCATGGTCACCAAATCCGGTGTGAAGGTGTTGGACTTCGGACTGGCGAAATCCGGAGTAGATCCGGCCCTTACCGCCGCTGGCGCTGTAATTGGCACCCCGGCCTACATGGCCCCGGAGCAGTTCGAAGGCAAAGAGGCCGACGCGCGGACGGACATCTACGCCTTGGGATTGGTGTTGTCGGCGATGGTGACAGGGAAGCCTTCCACGGAGGCCCGAGCCGTGCCGCCGCCTCTCGGCCGCGCGATCCAGAGGTGCCTGGAAACTGACCCGGACGAGCGCTGGCAATCGGCGCGAGACCTGAAGTGGGAGTTGGAGTCGAGCGCAACGGTACCGCTGGCCGCTTCCTCGCGATCGAGGAGCGGCCTCCTCGCCGGCGCTTTGGGGCTCGTCACGCTGCTGTTAATGGCGCTCGCCCTGGTGCACTTTCGCGAACAGGCTCCGCCGCTGGAACCAGTCCGGATGAGCGTCTTGCTTCCCGAGAAGTCGCCACCGCTGTCGCTCGCGGTTTCTCCGGATGGGCGCCAGATTGCCGTGGTTCTGGTCAAGGAGGGAAAGCAGCAGATCTGGGTCCGCGCCCTCGATGCGCTCGAACCAACCGCGTTGGACGGGACCGATGGGGCCGCCCATCCATTCTGGTCTCCCGACAGCCGGCAGATCGCGTTCTTTGCCGATGCCAAGCTGAAGAAGATCGACCGTTCGGGGGGGCCGGTCGAAACGCTCTGCGACGCGCTCGCGGTGCTGGGCGGAACCTGGAATCGCAACGGCGATATCCTGCTGGGGGGCCTGAGCCGCGTGCAGAGAGTTCCGGCCGCGGGCGGAGCGGTGACGGATCTCCCCAAAAATGCAGGCGCCAGAGATGTCTATCCGTTTTTCCTGCCCGATGGACAGCATTACCTGGCTACGCGCGGTGGCAATGCGGGTTCGCCCGAAGCCGGCGTGTGGCTGAATTCGATGAACGGACCGGAGGCACGGCGAATCCTGCAGGATGTTTCTAACGCTGAAATCGTCAACGCGCCGCCGGGGAGCCAGGTGGGGGCGGTGCTCTTCACGCGCGCCGGCACCCTGATGGCCCTGCCGTTCGATATGAAGCGGCTCGAAGCGGCAGGCGATGTATTTCCGGTGGCGCAAGGAATTACGGGCGCAGCCCTCTATTGGTTGGCCGCAGCCTCCGGCCAGGGAGTACTGGCTTACGTGTCCGGCCCGCGCGGCCCACGGCAGTACGTGTGGCGGGACCGGCGAGGCCAGAATCTCGGCGTCGCCGGGGAAGCCGGCAATGTGGTGGCAATCTCACCGGATGGAAAGCAGTTGGTGGGCGACTATAACGGAAATCGAGTGCTGGAACTCGCGCGGGGACTGGCCACGCAGTTGTCGTTCGGGAGCGGCAACACGAATCCCATCTGGTCGTCCGATGGCCGCTACATCGCCTATGCCGGCCGGGGGGGCGTTTACCGGAAGCCCGCGAACGGAGCGGGGGCCGAGGAGTTGCTGGTATCGGCAAACACGCTGGTGGCTCCGAAAAGCTGGTCGCCCGATGGGCGGTTCCTGCTGTACGCGCAAATCCATCCGGGGACCGGGTCGGACCTGATGGCGCTCCCGTTGGAAGGTGAGCGAAAGCCGTTTCCCGTGGTACAGACTCCGGCGAACGAGGACCAGGGGCAGTTTTCTCCGGACGGACATTGGGTCGCCTACACTTCGAACGAGTCCCGCCTGAGCGAGATCTATGTGATCCCGTTCCCGCCCTCATCGAGCGGCGGCAAATGGCTGGTGTCGAGAGGCGGCGGCGTGCAGCCGCGCTGGCGGCGGGACGGCAAAGAGCTGTTTTACATTTCGCCGGAATCGAAAATGATGGCGGTGGAGGTGAACACCCAGCCGGTGTTCCAGGCTGGCAACCCGCAAGCGTTGTTTCTCACAGAAATCGTGGACACCGGAATCCGCACCGGCCCGATGAGCTGGGACATCGCGCCCGACGGCCGGTTCCTCATCATCACCGAGAACGCGCCGCAGACGTCGTCGGTGACAGTGGTACTGAACTGGCGGGCGGGAATAAGGAAGTGAGCTTTGCCGGGGCCCGCAAATGATAACGCCATCGGCGCCGTGTCGGGCTGTTGTGCCGGGCAGACGGCGGATCAGAATCGCTTTCAGTAACGTGAGCGCTGGTCTGTCGCCGGCCGGAGATGTGGCCGCGATCGGCGCGATTGGCGCCGGGTGACGCGCCCCTCGGAAGCGCATCGTGCCTTCCGGAGCCGTTACCGCGGTTGCCCTGCGACTCGGTAAACCACATGGCGCCGTCGGAACCCAGGGCGATTAGCCAGAGTTGCACATAATTAAGACAACTTAATGAAAAGCTCCGAGCGACCGGCTCGATGTACACTCGATAGAACCCAGGAAGCCAAAATGGAAATCCTGGCTGAAAGCTGGATTCTCAAAATGGGTGCTGCCAGAAACCTTGCGGGTGCTGCATTGCGATTCATCGCGCCCATCTGCCGCGGCGCGATTGCGCTGTGTGCGGTCCCCGGAGCAACCGTGAATGTGGACGAACTGCCGGTTCGTTCCAGCTCGTCGGCGGAAAGCCACGTGGTTGGTTCGCTGAAACGCGGCGACAGCGTTACGCTCGGGTTGGTCATCTCCGATAGCGGCGGAGAGTGGTGCGAGATCACTCATCCTGGCCCGCCTCGCCTTTCGGGCTTCGTTCCTTGCGGGCAGCTCAATCGGGAACGGCTGCCGGAGGAGCGGAGCTATTCCATTCCATTCCCTCGCCCTCCAACGGCGCCGCCGCGAGTGGCGACGCGGACGCGGCGATTGCCGAGGCCCTCCGCCTTTCAGGGATTGATCGGGAAATCACGCTTTTGAGCGACCCGTCCGTCTGCCGTGCGAGCAAATCTTTCTATGAACAGAAGCAACTGCCCCCGCAACAAGATGCCCAAAGGATGGCGGTGGTCATGCAATTCACGCGGCCAGAAAGGTTCCGCCAGGCCGTGACAGCGAGCTTGAAGAAGACTTACCCGGCGGACGCCTACCCTCAGCTTCTGGGGTTCCGGCAGGCCGTGACAGCGAGCTTGAAGAAGACTTACCCGGCGGACGCCTACCCTCAGCTTCTGGATCTCCTGAGGTCCCCCCTGGCTCGCAGGATGACCGCAATCTGGCAGCAGCAGCAGCCCAACCCGGATCTCCAGGCCTTCGCTGCGGGACTAAAGCAGACGGCTCCGGGTGCTCAGCGTCTGGCGATCGTGAATCGGATCGACCAACTGACTCTCGCTTCGGACAATACCGGCACGCTTCGGGAGGCTTTGGGAGTGGCGGGTGTACCCATGTCAGCCAAGCAGATTGACGTGGACCGCCAGGCCGGGGAAAAGGTGCGCCAGGCCCGCCTTGTTTTGCGGCTATATCGGTATCGGGACGAGCCGGAGGATCAGTTGAGGGAGTACGCCGGNNCGTGAAGGATGTGACTCGTGCATTCGCAAAGGCAGTTGACGCCCTGACCGGTGGAGACGCCCCTCTGTTACCCGGGCTGCTGGCTCGGGTAGTGCAAGTAACAGCCAGTGCACCTTGTACGGCGTCGGCACGTCGGCAGTGGGCAGCGGAAACACGCTGACCCTGACGGTAAATTTTGGCTTCAGCCCGAGCTTCGCGGGCGACCGCATCATATACATGGCAGCTCGCCGCAACGGCGATGCTTTCAATTCGGGCTGGCAGGCCGCAGGCTCGCTGACCGTCGAGTACCGGCAGGCCGTGTATACTATCCAGAGCACGAAATGATCCAACGAATCTGTGCCGCCGCGTTCCTGGTTGCAGCCGTCCCGGCGTATGGCGCGAACCTGGCCGCCTTCACGACGTGCATCGGCACCGACGGCCACGGCGCGGTCTGCCAACTCGATCCCGGCACCTACAGCATCGCCTCAACCCTTTCCATCGCGCGATCCAATATCACCATCAAGGGCACCATCGTGACGTCCCCGCGAGACACGGTCCTCCAACGAGCGCCGGGCTTTCAGGGCTCGCTGCTGCGCGATCCCTCCTCCCAAGCGGGCACCCCCGT
The DNA here is from genome assembly GCA_900290305.1 of Candidatus Sulfopaludibacter sp. SbA4. Lineage (GTDB taxonomy): Bacteria > Acidobacteriota > Terriglobia > Bryobacterales > Bryobacteraceae > OMOG01. The sequence goes on along the minus strand of OMOG01000398.1, from coordinate 4,989 downwards.
CCTCAACGCCATCACCCTGCGGGACCTGACCATCGACGGCAACCGGAACCTGAATACCAGTGCTTACACCTCCTATCAGCCGGATGTCTCTTTCTTCTCTACCAGGAGTCTCCTGATTACGAACTGCGACTTCATCAATTCCCCCAACACCGGTCTGGCTCTCTATGGATCGGGCACCGGAAGCGTGGTGGTCAATAACTCGTATTTTGGCAACCCGGTCGTCTACGGCCTGTGGTCGGACGCGCCCGGGAGCCACGCATCCCTGGGGGGCCCGAACGGCTACCTGCAGTGTGCCGGCCTCGAATTCGTGGATTCTGTCGTGGTCGCCAACTCCCAATTTGAAAATTCGGGAGAGCCGGCGATCCTCGGCAATATGACCAATCTCCAGATCAATAACAACGTCTTCACCAACGACCATTCCGATTCCATCCCGTTCGGCGATACGGGCGGACAGATCGATTTGGCGACCTGCACCAACAACGCCGCGGTGGTTGGCAATACGTTCAAGAACGGCTCCTCGGGACCGAATGGCCTGCCGGCCGACGGCATTGAGTTGCACGGCACCAGCATGACGATCGTCGATAACCTGGTCNNCGGGATGCTGAACAACGGCGCGAGCGGCGTCTGCATCAATCACCCGACGAACTTCAGGCCGGACGATTCGATCGTACTTGACTCGGTCAACAGCATCGGCAATGGGAACTGGGGAATCTGGATCCATACGGCGGACTTGCCGATCACTCACGTAACGATTACTAACAGTTGCCTCAAAGGGAATGCTACCGCTCCAACATCGCTCGCCGGACTCGGTTCCGGCGCGGTGATCCTAAACAACTCGACTTCCGCATGCGGACCTATCTAAACAGTGCGTCACAAGTGGGGCGGACCACCAGGTCCGCCGGGGTCCCCTTGGGGAGCGCCCTCGGCGGCCTTCTTCGAATTCTCCCGAATCAGTGGCGTTGCTCCGGCCGGAGCCGCGCGCGTAAGCAAGCGGTCTGCTCGTTGCGTATCTGCGGCGCCGGCATCTGGCTGTGCTGCGCACTGAGTGGCTCCGCGCAGACGGTCAGTGCTTCTCCGGCACAAGTCTCCCAGGCCGTCCAGTCCGGCGGTCCGGCTGTGCCGGTGAATGTCTCTCTGACGGCCTCTTCAGGCGCCGTGGCGGTCACTCTCTCCCCGGCGACTGACTCCGGCGGGAACTGGCTCTCGGTCACGCCCGGAAACGGTATCGCTGGTTCGGGAACACCACTTGGCATATCGGTCGTGATGGACCCCTCGGGCTTGCCGGATGGAACCTACACCGGGGACGTCACGGTCAGTCCGCCGGCGCCGTCACCGTCGATCCAGGTTCCGGTGGTCATGCTGCTCGGCAATCCCGGCCCGCAGCTCTCATCGATTGGGCCGGTCAACGGCGCCAGCTTCCAGGGCGCGGTCTCCCCCGGCGATCTCGTGACTTTCCAGGGCTCCGCCATCGGTCCGAAACTGCCATACGGGATTCAGATTCAGGATGGGGCCGTTCAACCCAAGATTGCCGGAACCCGAATCTGGTTCGGTAACACGCCGGCGCCGTTGATCTATGCTTACCCCAATGAGGCCGCGGCGGTCGTTCCCGCCGGCGCCACCGGGACCGTGGAAATCCGCGCGGAAAACATGGTGGCCCGTTCCCTGCCCATGAACCTCGTGGTGCAACCGGCAGCTCCAGGCTCTGCTCCCTCGGCGCCCGTGTCTGCCAGTGCCATCGCCACGGCCGGCGATTCCACCTTCAACTTCACGTTCGCCGATCCGCGCGGCTGGCAGGATCTCGACGTGGTCAACATACTCATCAACAATTTCCTGGATGGCCGGAGCTCCTGTTACCTGGCATACAGCCGCCCGCTCAACGTGCTCTACCTGGTGAACGATGCGGGCACGGCCCTGCTGCCGGGACTGCCGCTGAACGGATCGGGCAGCGTTTTCAATAGTCAGTGCATGGTCGCCGGCGCAGGCTCCTCGACCGTGGGACTCGGCGCCTCCCTGACGTTGTCGCTGAACATGAGCTTCGGCGCCGGATTTGCCGGCAACAAGGTTATTTACCTTGCGGCGCGGGACCTGGCAGGCGGCAACTCCGGCTGGCAGGCTTTAGGCACACGGTCGATGCCGGGCGCAGTGACTTTCCCTTCGGTGGCTGCAGTGAGTCCGGTGCGTGGAGCCGGCTCCAGCCAGGCGTTCACGTTCACCTTCAGCGACTCCAAGGGTTACCAGGATTTTGGCATACTGGATATCCTGATCAACAACTTCCTCGACGGCCGCCAGGCTTGTTACCTGGCTTACAGCCAGCCCTCCAACGTTCTGTACGTCGTGAACGACTCGGGCTCGGGATTGTCGCCCGGCCTGAACCTGACTGGATCGGGTACGGCCGGCAACAGTCAGTGTACAGTGAGTGCGGCAGGCTCATCGGCTGCCGGCAGTGGAACCACCCTGATCCTCACGCTCAACATCGCCTTCACCCCCGCATTCGCCGGGAATCGGGTAGTCTATGCGGCGGCGCGCGATGCGGCCGACGCCAACAACTCAGGCTGGCAGAGTATGGCTGCCTGGACGAGTAGATAGCGGCTTTCACGCCCCAGCCGCTGCGCGCCCGCCCACCTCGAACCGAACAGGCAACCGCGTGGGCCCATGCACGTGCAAAGCCTTGCGTGGTTCCCATGGCTCATCGGTAGCGAGCTCGAAATGCGGGAACCGCTCCAACAAATCCGCCAGGGCGATCCTGGCTTCCATGCGCGAGAGCGCCGCACCCAGGCAGAAGTGAATGCCGTGCCCGAACGCGACGTGCGCATTGGGATCGCGTCCGATATCGAACCGGCCCGCCTCGGGAAACTGCCGCGGATCGCGGTTCGCCGATCCGATCACGGCAAGCACCAGCTTCCCCGCGGGAATCGTCTGGCCGTGCACTTTCACATCGCGCCGCGGTGTTCGCATGATCCACTGGAAAGGCGAGCGGTAGCGCAGGACTTCCTCAATAGCCGAGCCCAGCAGCTCAGGCGCCGCGCGCAGGCGTGCCAGTTGGTCCGGATGCTCCAACAGGCACAGCACGGCGTTATTGATCAGGTTGGTGGTGGTCTCCTGGCCGGCCACAATCAGGAGTTGTAAGAACCCCAGGATCTCCTGCCGGCTGAGACGTTCGCCGTCGACTTCGGCTTCAATGAGACGCGTCAGGAGGTCGTCCTGCGGAGTCTTGCGCCGCTGCTCGATCATGCCCGCGAGGTAGACGTTCATTTCCGCAGTCACTGCCGTGAACTCGCGCCTCGAGCGCTCCGCCTCCTCATCGCCATTCCGCGAGTAACTGAGTCTCAGGATCGCGTCGCTCCACTGTTTGTATTGCGGCCAGTCTTCGATGGGAATGCCGATCATCCCGGCGATCACCTGCGTGGGCAGAGGGACGGAGAAGTCCGCGGCCAGGTCCATCTCGCCGCTCGCCGTCTTCCGATCCAGAAGCTCGCGCGACAGCTCCTTGATTCGCGGCTCGAGGTTCGCGATCATCCCAGGCGTGAAGGCCCGCGAGATGAGCGCCCGCAGCTTGGTATGTACCGGCGGGTCGAAGAAGATGAACCACGGCGGCGCAGGCACCCGCGAGCTGAAGGTTTCGTGATCGTTCAGCGCCCACTTCACGCTGTCATAGTCGAAGATCATCCATGCGTCGAAAGGCGGGGGCACGCGCAGCGCCGGAGAGTTGGTGCGCAGTTGGTCGTAGAGCGGGTACGGGTTGCGGCGGACGTCGTCGGAGAAAATGTCCATCATGGCTGGCCCTTCTACGGATGATCCTGCGAGTGGGCCGCCGAACATAGGGGTTACGCCCGAAAAGTGTGCGCCAACACACCCCGGCTCAAGAGCCGTATCTCTCCGCGGCGCGAGCTTTCGCCTTAGCCTCCTCCTCCTGGCGATTCTTCGGCGGTGCGTTCGTCTCGAGCGATCGGAGAAGCCGCGCCGAAATCCCGGCGATCTCCTCTACCGCCGCCAGGAACGAGCCTTCGTTGGCCTTCGACGGCTTGCTATAGCCGCTGATCTTTCTCACGAACTGAAACGAAGCCGCCCGAATCTCTTCGTCAGTGACCGGCGGATCGAAGTTGAAGAGGGGTTTGATATTCCTGCACATCTGGTATAACCCCAAGGTATCAGAACCGTTTGCTGGTTGTCCTATGGCATGGTCCTCGACCCCACCGGTTTCGAGGCCGAGTTGAGAACGCAGTTGCCGCGGCCGCCGCGCAGATCAACCGGTTCCCGGCGAAGCTCGCGGACCACGCCCGGTCTGCTTTCGACCATATGACTCCAGAAAGTCTCGACGCCTGCGAAGATAGATTTCGACGCCCGGACCTGTTATCGTAGTTTTCGACACAAGCGCCTGCTTCGGGCTCATTTTCGACCGTCACAGAAGGTTTTCGACATATGAAGCTTCGGTCGCCCGCCATTCCTGTCTTTCAGGAGCGAAGTCGCCTTAATCGAGGGCATCGTGCGGGATGCCTTCGAGGATTCCTGACGCGGAAAGATCGATCTTCCGGGTAGTGGCTATTTTCAAAGCAGCCCATGATTCACTCGCAGCGCAGCGCCCGGATAGGGTCGATCCTCGCCGCGCGCCGCGCCGGAAAGTAGCTGGCCGCGAGCGCTACCGCGGTCAACAGCAGCGATACTCCGCCCAGCACCACGGGATCGAGCGGCCGCACGTCGTAAAGCAATCCGGACAGCAGCCGTGTGAGCCCCGACGAGCCTGCCACGCCGGCCGCAAGCCCGATCAGCACCCAGACCATGCTGCCGTTCACCATCAGTCGAAGCACATCCAGGCTTTCCGCGCCGAGCGCCATGCGAATGCCGATCTCATGCGTGCGCTGCGCCACCGAATGCCCCACCACCCCCACGATGCCGACCGCCGCCAGCACCAGGGCCAACACCGAAAAAACGCTCAGCAGGAGCATCGGAAAACGGCGCGAGCCCGTCGATTCGTGGACCAAATCCTCCATG
>OMOG01000145.1 GCA_900290305.1 Candidatus Sulfopaludibacter sp. SbA4 | reverse complement strand
TAATTCCCTGTCGCCGATCGCGGGCTTGCGCGTCATTGCCAGAAGCCGCGTGTTCCGCTACAAGAACAAGGAAATCGACCCGGCGCAGGTCGGCCGCGATCTCAATGTCCGGGCTTTACTGACTGGCAGTGTCGCTCAGCGGGGTGACTCGCTGCGCGTGCAGGTGGAGTTGGTAGAGGCCGCCACCGCCGCCCAATTGTGGGGCGAGCGTTTCCATCGCAGGTCCGCCGACATCTTTGAGGTCGAGGAGGAAATCGCCAGGCAGATCTCGGAGAAGTTGCGGTTGAAGCTCAGCGGCCAGGACCGCCAGCGCATGGTCAAACGTCACACCGAAAACACCGAGGCCTATCATCTTTATCTCAACGGGCGTTTTCACTGGAACAAGAGGACTGGCGAAGGGCTGAAAAAGGCCATTGAGTATTTCCACCAAGCCATCCAAAAAGACCCGGGTTACGCCATGGCCTACGCCGGCCTGGCCGATGGCTACCTGGTGCTGAGCGTTTTCAATCCGGATCCCGCGAGGGGCTTTGCGGCCACCGGGAAGGCTGCCGCCTTAAGGGCCCTGGAAATCGACGCGGACCTTTCCGAGTCTCTCACGGCGTTGGGATTGATCCAATGGTGCCTGGATTGGGACGGGGCCGCAGCGGAGCGAAGCCTCCGGCGCGCCATCGAGCTGAAGCCCGGCTATTGGCTGGCTCACGACCATTACGCCATGCTGTTGTCCTCTCTGGGAAGGCATGAGGAAGCCGTGCGGGAAGTCGGACGCGGGCTGGAACTCGAGCCGCTCGCGCCCGTGGTAAGCCACCACTTCGCGTGGGTTTCGATCCGGGCGCGCCGCTACAGAGACGCTATCGATCAATGCCGCAAAACTTTGGAGATGGATCCCAACTTTGCGATGGGACACTATTGGCTGGGATTCGCTTGCGGTCTCACTTCTCGCTATGACGAAGCCATCCCCGAGTTAGAGGCCGCCCGTCAGGCCGTGGGAAGCACGTTCGCAACATTGGAGCTGGCGCGGGCCTATGCAGCCTCCGGCCGCGCAGCCGATGCGCAGCAAATCCTCGCGGAAATGCAGCAGACCTTCGACCGGGGTTACGCCGAGCCCTACGGTTTCGCCACCGTCTATGCGGCCTTGGGCCAGGCGGACCAGGCCTTCCATTGGCTGGAACGGGCCTGCCAGGATCGAACCGGGCTGTTCGCCATGTGGGTAAACGGTGATCCGCGATTGGACTCCCTGCGCTCCGACCCCCGCATGAGCGACCTGCTCCGGCGCATGGGCCTTGAACCTGCGTCCAGGAGAGCCGCCTCGCCTGGCTAGCAAAGATGGCTAGCGAAGATGAAGTCTCTACCAAACGAGATTCGAGTCGTTCTGTTTGATGTCGGAGGTGTGCTCGTCGAGCTGTCCGGATTGGCCATGCTGCTCTCCTGGCTGAAGAACCGTATCACGCCCGAGCAGGCACTCACTTTTGTGAGGTTTGGGGTGTGGGTTCAGTTGGTTGTGCTGTGAAAAACCTGCGGATTAGTGGGGTGTGCCCTGGATGGGGAGGTTCGGCGGTCCGTCCGGTCCGGAGATGGAATTCGACACATAGAGCGAGGTTTGAAAACATCGGAGACTCAAAAAGAAAAACGCAAGCGTGCTTGCGGTTCTTGAGAAAGAATGTTCCTTTCCTCCTGTTTTAAATCTACACCCTGCCGATTGCGTTCCCCGGATTTTAAGAGTCAAAAAGCTGAAAATAAAGAGCAAATATTCTTTGGGAGTTGTGGGAACCGGGTTTTCTTGAAGGGTTGGATTTGGGGGATTCGGGCCGTTTCGGGGGCGGACAGCCGGGGCGGCATGCGGCGGTGGGACATGTGGACCGGAGTGTTCGGGGTTGCTTTGGCCGATTGCTTTCATCTTCCACGAGGAAACTTCCAATTTCGGTTTATGATATCGCTCCTCCAAAACTAATGAAAGATTTAGTACACTATTCCAAAGCTCAAGAATGCAGATTTTCGGAAGAGACACGTTGGGCGGGCATGCCGATTTGGCTTTCGTCTGTGAAGAACTGCTGGGGAGTCCCCGCTACGGCACCAACGATCGCTCATTTGCGTGGAATCTGGTCCACGAACGGCGCGTGAGCGACGATTGGGGCGAGTTCTGGTATCAGAAATATGGGCTTCCACATTCGCCGAGTGCCCTCTTGAAGTCGCTTAATTTCTATCACAACGACCTCCGTGAGTTCCCGGTTCCAACCTATGCGGATGTCGAGAGCCGCGCGCGGAATTTTGTCCCGCGCGGAACCCGGGATTGTCCGGCGGATCATGAGTTATTGGTTCGCGTCCTGGATCTCTGGTCGCCAGGTTCCCGCCGCGTCTGGTCGCACGCGCGCCGCCTCGAGATGGGGATGCTCGGCGAGGTTGCCGACCTCGGCCTTGAAAAGCCGAATCCTCCCCCGGAAATCACGGCACCACTGAGTACACTGACGATCGATGGACAGATCCCATTGATGACGATTTTTTTCGAAGCCCTTCAGGATTACCTGGCAACGGCCGACGAGGAACGGCGACGGGGTGGCACGATGGAGACCTTGGATCCGTACTGGGTGGCTCAGTGGGAGCCGTGGAAGGAACGCGTGAGCGCATCCGCGAGTGGCTGGGGCGAATCGGTCGGGCTTAGCAAACGTCCTGAGCAGACGCCCGTCTGGCTGGCCGTGATTCGTTACCCAGTGAGGAGAGCCAAGCGCCTGATTTGCCCAACGCAGTTGGAGGCGCACTGGTATGGCAGGCACTTTCCCACACCGCCGACGTGCATGGTCGCTGCTGGAGGCCGGGTTGTGGAAGGCCGCGAATCTGTGTTCTCTCAAGCAGATTACCTGCCACTGCGGGAGTATATTCATGCACCCATTCCACTCGAGGTGGCCGATTGGGTAGCAACAGGATTTCCCGTACTGCCCACCACCGGGATAGTGGGTGATCCCATTGATTTGGAAAGAGATCGGAGTGCTCACTGGACCGGCTTGAAGAGGGAATTTTCCGATACCGATTCCTGGATGAAACGATCCAATTTTTAGAATATATTGCTTGCAATATGCGGACTGGGTCGCTATGATAAGAAAGGCGTCGAGATGACCCAACTCTGGGACTACGTTCACGGCCCAGGACGCAACGAGATCCAAGTCTGGGCGAAGAAACAGAAGTTGGGTGTCCGGGAACGCGCTCAACTCAACCAGAAAATAGACATGTTGGAGCGGGTCGGATTCGAGGTAGCTTACCACCTTGAGTTTCTAGCGGGGACTAGCGGTGAATTCAATCATGTTTTCAAGCTGGTTGTGAAGTCGCAGCGGATGCTGCGGCCAATGCTTTGCCGGGGCCCGGCCGACCCGCACAGAGAAGTAACCTTTCTTTGCGGCGCCATCGAAAAGGATTTCAGCCTTCTTCCGGCAAATGCCGCAGAACAGGCCGAAGAACGCCGCCAGCGGCTGATCGCGGGACTGGGGAGACGGATAGCACATGAGCGATTTTGAAAAAAAATTGGCGAAGGATTTGAATCAGGGAAAAGAATATCGCGACGCATATTCCGAAGCCTTCAGCAACGAGTATCTGGCCACGCAAATCCAGATGTTGCGAAAGCAGCGGGGGTGGACCCAGGCTGAATTGGGCGAAAGAATCGGAAGCAATCAAGGCCGCGTCTCCATCTACGAAGACGAGGACTACGGGAAGTGGAGTCTTGACACACTGCGTAAGATGGCCAGCGTGTTCGGGTTGTGGGTCAAGATTAGCTTTGAATCTTACGGAGGGCTGATTCACGAGGCGACGCATTTCCAGGCGCCCAGGCTGCTGCGGAGTACGTTTGAGGAGGACCGGGAAGTGCACCGCTGGCTGGAGTTGGACGAGCCGGTGAGCCGGGAAGAGCAGACGCGACGCGGGGCGGCACGCTGGGCGGCGGCCGAACGGCCGGATCGGGCGGAGCTTGCCGCCTGGCTTCAGGGCGACCTGCCGGAGTTCAATAGTCGCGAAACGACGCCGGTCCAGCAACTCTTGGAGTCGATTCCGGAGAGTGAGGAGGGCATCTGGACTGCCGTCGCGCGTGAGCTGGCCGGCTTGATGACCGCCGAGCGAAGCGAGACCGGGCCCCTGGTGCGTAATACAGCGATATACCGGGCGAGCTTGTTTGGCCTGGCGAAGGCGATCGGGCCTCGACTCGTAATCCAGGAAGGGCTGCACGCGGTTTATGGCCGGGCGTCCGAGCGCTACGAGCAAGAGGGCAGTTCAGGGTTGGGCTATGAGGGTGAAACGGGATTAGTGGATGCGATGATCCACAACCAACTGGATGACCGATGGAAAGGAATTTGGGAACGATACTTGACGGGAGGAGAGCATCCGGAGGACTTCGCGGGCCGCAGCCATCCGTTTCTGCCTGGCAAGACGATGACGGGGATTCGCGGCTTGCTCGGGCTACCGAAAAGCGAGGACTACTGGAAGGAGGTTGCGCGAGGGGTTCGCGATCTGGAGCGGCGGTTCTTGGGGACCGGCCATGCGCGTCTGGAGAGCAGTCCGAATGTGATGGATGAGTTGGTGAAGGCGATCGGACAGGTATTCGATTGGTGGGGAGATCCATCGGCTGCGCAAGAGCTGATGCGAGGCGCAATCGACCTAATGAGAGACGGCTCGTGGTTCATGTTCGCGCAAGCGGCTTGGGCGTGTAACGTGTCTCGGAGCGGGTGGTCAGACGCGGTACAGACAGGAGAAGAGATTGAAAGCAAAACCTTCGCCATGGTGATAGCGAATGGTCTCAAGGTCTATACAGACTGGCAACTCGCGCGGAATGATCATCGCAAGGAAGTCACCAGACTCCAAGAAGACAGCGAGAAAGCCAGTCGCGCGGTGTTCAAAGAAGCTGCTTGATCTTTTCAACTATGGCATTGTAACCACTGCTCTTGTTGACGATTTCGAAATTCTCTCCACGCCCGAGAGGGATCTTGGCTGGATCTAAGGCCGTGAAAATGAGACACCGCACACCTTTCTCGCGGAGTTTGCGGCAGCATCGAAGACCTGCAGTGTAAAACCCTTCCTCAATTATTTCAAGGGGCGGTACTTCCATATCCGGGGCTGGATCGGTCCATCGGAGCATCATGTCCACCACTGCCAGTGTGTAGGCCGGCCGGTCGGTCTCATCCATGTGCCTTCGGAACTCGAC
>OMOG01000719.1 GCA_900290305.1 Candidatus Sulfopaludibacter sp. SbA4 | reverse complement strand
CATGTCGTAGACTTCGCCGCTGGCGGAGAACCGGCCGTGGTAGGGATAGCCGTACCAACTGGCCAGGCCGCTTTCCGTGTAACCACCCTGCGGCACCGCCGGAAGAACGAACCACGCGGCCAGCGCGGCCAGCAAAATATAGCGAGCGGATTTTGTCGGACACTGCTTCATAGGCGCCTTGCTTAAGAATCTAGTCGGACCACGAAGGCAGATTTCTCACCCGATTCTCGGATAATTCTGTCTGAAAGTCTGCCGGCGCCGTCCTGGGTGGATTCGGCGCCCACCAATACCCGCCACATAGGGGGATTCCCCTCGCGCGGAACCAGCCGCGCCGAACCGTAACGGGCGGCCATATCGGCCCGCAATCGCTCCGCATTTTTCCGGTCGCGGAATACCCCCACCTGGACGGCGAAGAGGGAGGGGGCGGCGGCCGCGGCGGCCCGGGTCACCTCGATGCGCACGCGCGCCACGCCCGGGCCGATCATGTCGATGGCGCGCGCCGCGGCGTGCGAGAGATCGATGACGCGCCCACCGATGAAGGGGCCGCGGTCGGTAATGCGCACGTCAACCGCCTTGTCGTTGCTCAGATTGGTCACATGGACCCAGGTCTCGAAGGGCAGGGTCCGGTGGGCGGCCGTGAGCTTCTCCATATCGTAGATCTCGCCATTCGCCGCCGGCCGGCCATGATAAGGATGGCCGTACCAGCTCGCCAGGCCGCTCTCCGTGTCCCCGACTCTGGCGCCGACGGGTGGTGGCGGCCCCGCTACTCTCGCGTGCTTCCTATGTGTGCAGCCGCATAGTATCACAGCGCACAAAGCGAAAGCGACATATCTCATGGCACATATCTCATGGCAGTTCACTTTCGTAAGAGCCACATAACCAGCGATAACAACACGCTCAGCAGAATGCACGTGGTCACCGGGAAGTAGAAGCTGGAACTCTTCCCGTGAAGGTAGATGTCGCCCGGCAATCGTCCCAGTTTGAACGGCGCATACGTGACCAACAGGCCGGCCGCCACCAGGACGAGGCCGGCCGCGATGAGCAGGCGGCCGAGCGGCATGATTTATATAAGGTAACACCGCGCCGGCCCCATGTAACTCCGCTTCCTCCGTTCTCTCCGTCTTTGCCTCTCTCTTTGTCTTCTCCGCGATTGTCTCCGTTCCTCCGCGCCTCCGCGTCAAGACACCGCCCCTTGGTACCTCCGCCTCCTCCGCGCCCTCGGTCTTGACTCTCTCTTGCTCTTCTCCGCGTCTTCCTCCGCGCCTCCGCGCCTCCGCGTCAAGACACCGCCCCCCGGGTTCTCCCCAGCCCGCCGGAGTACCATGGGAGGTTTATGGACAGAAGAACCTGGTTACAATTGCTAACCGTCCTGGCCGCCGCCCGGCCCGCCTCTCCCCAAGGCCGGGGACAGCAGCAGCAGCCCATGCGCGTCACCAAGGAACAGGTAACGGCCGCGCTGGTGCTCCTCGGCCTCGAATTCCAGGACGCCGAAATCGACCAGATG
>OMOG01000394.1:1974-13693 GCA_900290305.1 Candidatus Sulfopaludibacter sp. SbA4 | reverse complement strand
GCCCCAGGACCAGGTCGGCCACCTTGTAATTGAGAATCGCCTGCTTTCGCTGCCCTTCGTCCAACGCGTTAATCAGGGCGAAGGCCTTGTCGTTCTCGGCGCCGAGCGGGCGCACGGTCTTGCCGTCCACCGTATACTTCGCGGGCTGTGCCGCCGTGAGGCTGGGGGTGAGAATCCCATCGAGACCCACCATAGTAATATTTAGCGCCAGATGATGGCCGCCGAACTGCAGCATCCAGGGGTCCTTCACGGAAGGCTTGCCTAGAATTGAAATGTAGAACAAGTCGCGCCCGAACATCGCACGGCCCCCGCCGCTAGCGACTCTCAGTGCCTCGTCGCCTTCGACGATCGCGAGCACCTTCTCATAACCGCGCTGGCTCAGCGCGGCGGCCAGCAGCCCCATCGCCGCTTTCCTCTGCGGCCCGCTCAGATCGCCCATCTTCAGGCCCGCGCGCGGCACCATGGTCGTGGGCAGGTTCGACCACCTCATCCGTTGCGCCGCGTCGTTGAACTCGAACAGCACCTTCGACCGCTGTCCCTCATCCAGCGAGCTCAGGAAGCCGTTGGCGCTGGCCACTATCCTGGAATTGACGCTCGAAGAACTCTGGGCCGAGGCCAGCCCGCAGCACAGAACGGCGGCCAGGAAGCGGCTCTTGCTCGAACCAGGAAGGGTTACCATAGGCGATCTCCTTGTAACAAGGGTACAGCAATGGCGTCCCGGCCGGATGACGGCGGCTCGTCGCCCCCGTAAGCCGGCTGGTCGCCTTATCCGGCGATCTTCCAGAGCCGACACTGGAGCTATACTTGAAAGCATGTCCTCCGACCGCAACCGCCTCCACGCACTGGTGGATGCTCTTCCGGACACTGAGGTGCAGGCGGCCATTTCTTTTCTTGCTGAACTGAGCGAGGAGGAAATCATTGACGCCGAGACGGCACGCAAGCTGGATTTGGCCCGTGCGGAACCAGGCGATGATATCCCGCTCGAGGAGGTTCGGCGCCAACTCGGACTGTGATCCGCCGGATAGCATCGGGCGGTCCCTTACGGGATCGTCTCTGGCGGCAGAAACCTGCGAGCCGAGCGCAACTCACTATGGCCGGTGGTGGCGTAACATACCAGGGCCGCACCGATCCGGGCCTGCACAGTGCGATCCAAACGCGCGGATCGCGGAGATTCTGAACTGTTTTGTGGGGCAGCCAATCTTGGCTGCCGCCGGCTTCAGCCGGCGTTCTTGCGGGCCGGCAAGTGGCGCATCTTCCGGCGATCTTCCTCACCGGACGCCGGCTGGTGGCGGCCGCTGCGCTACCGCTCTTTGCCGAATGTGATTTTGGTCGAAGCCTCGAAGTGACGGTGATTCTTGTACTCCACACTCATGCGGAGCAAGTTGCCATTCGACATCCGCACGATCAGCTCGGCCGAAACGGGAGCCAGCCAGGAAGACTCTCCGATCATTACGTTGCCCCAGTTCTCCACCATCGTGCTCCAATCGATCCCAAACTTCGCGGGATAGCCGCTGGCCTCTTCCTCGTACCGGATGATGTTGCCGCGGGCGGCATCCACCAGGATACGGCCCGTTCGCGCGGGATTGTACCGGTTTCCTCCGTTCTCCCACGTCAAGAAGCATCCGCCGGGCGGAGAACTGAAGCGGTACACCAGCAGTGACTTCCCACTCACTTCCTGGCGCTCGACGAATTCGATTTTAGTTGTACACTCCGGGTCGAAGGCGTTGAGCTCGATGCCAAACGTGAACCAGCGTACGAACGGCAGTGGACGGTTCCACGGCAGGCCGTTCAAGCGGATGTTGCGGCGCGTCCAAGGCGACCCGCGGCCGGGATGGCTTCTCAGCGCGATTTCGAGGTCGATGGTGTCGAGGAGCCGCCAGCGCCGGGAGGTCATGCTGCTGCGATATCTCCATGCGGTTTCGTCGGCCACGAAATCCGGCAGCTTGGACAAATACTCCACGTTCACGCGGCGCACACGCTCCCATTCGTTTGCCGCCGCGGCGTCATCGCCGGCGCGAACCGGATCGGGCCGCTTCAGCAGATTCTCCCCTGTATGCCACGACAGCAAGGCAACTTCGCCGGCCAGCTCTTCCGGCGTGGCCGGCCGCAAAAGCCGCAGGCTCTTCAATTCCAGATATTGGTGGAGGAAGGCTTTCGCATCGTAGAACGGCTTGATCGGCCGGCATGCGGCCTGTACCCGGTCGGCAAGGTGGTATTGCGCGGCGATGACGCCCGCGGCGAGATCGGCGGTGTCAGGCAGCACGGCATCGGGCAGTACTGCATCGATTACGCGGCCATCCGCCAGCCGGACCGAGATGGAACCACTTCTGACGCGTTCCAGGAGCCCCGAAAACTCGGGACTGGCCGCGAAAGCCGGGTCGGGCTTTTCTTCGTCCGCCACCAAAGGTCGCAGGGTCTCGAGTTGCGCGGAAGGGTCCAGCAGGTGCATGCCGATGTCGCTCACGTCCACGTCCATATTGGAGAGCGCAATCACTCCTACGCCGGCCTTGGCATCGTAGCCGGCGAAGGCCTGATATCCGAAGGTCGACCCGTCGTGCCAGAAGATCTGCCGCCCATGCCGGTTCGTCACAATCCAGCCCAGCGCCATCTCGTATCCGTCCCCGGCCTTGCGGCGCACTTTGGTCATCGACTGCATGGCCGGCGCCAGGGGCGATTCCACATATCCCAAATGTGCCGCGACGAAGGTGAGCAGGTCGCGCGCGCTGCTGCGGAGCGCGCCCGCGCCGGCAAACACAGGCAGGTCCCAATTCGGCGCCGGGTCGCGCGTGGAATCGTACCCCGGCGCAAAGTGTTCCCGCATGGCGGGCGTAAGAGCAATGCCCGTATTCGCCATCCCCAGCGGCTCCGTGACGCGCGCTCTCACCAACGCCTCGTAGTCCATACCCGCGCGCCGCGCCAACGCCTGCCCCAACAGACCTGCTCCCAAGTTCGAATACTCGAACTTCGACCCGGCGTTGCGTGGCAGTTGAAATTGCGAAAGAAATTGGAACAGGTTCTCGAGGGTGTAATCCCCATAAAAATCGGCCGGCATGCGCGGCAGGCCCGAAGTGTGCGTCGCCAGGTCGAGCAGGGCGATCTGTTTTGCGCCGCGCTGCGGCATCTTCACATGCGGCGGCAGATACTTTGCCACCGGGTCGCCGAGGGCAACCTCGCCACGCCGCACCATATCGGCAAGGATCGTCGAGGTGAAGACCTTGGTCACGGAGCCGATTTCGAAGACGGTATCTTCGTCGACCGGCCGCGCATCGTCGGCGCCGAAGTTGCCGTACGACACGAAGCGCCGCCCGCTACGATCGACGATCCCCACCACCATGCCGACGCCCTGATGCAGACGATCGATGCGTTCCTCCAGGATCGAACGGATGTCCTGGTCCGGCGGCAATTGCGCGTGGAGGCGCCATGCAATCGCTAATAGAAGATAGATTAGTTTCAACTTTTCGGGCCAGGCCGTAACCGATAGCATTCCACCTTCCAAACGAATCAGGTGAATGTGAAATGCCTCGGGAGTTGAGATCGGGGCATCACCCCGAGGCGTAATCGGCCACACTGTGCCGCTCGATCCCGCTCGTCCCCAGGCTAAACACAGCGACGCTATTGTTTGCGCGAACACCGTCGCGCCATATCTCTTAGGGTGCGAAAGACCCGACCCTAAGGTGCCCGCCTAATTGAGCCACAACCTTACCGCCCTTACTTTGGAACAAGAGCCCATCAGGGGCTCAGGCAAGGAGAAACCGAGCCAAGGACAAATTGCGCAAAATCACGATCCTGGTAGTCGGCGATCCGCCGCTTGCCCGCATCATCGGGCATCTTTTTCGGGGCCGGTCCGAGTTTGAAGTCACAGGCGCTGTAAGCGGCCTGGAGAGTCTGGAGCGGCAGGCCGGACAACTCCTTCCCGAACTGATCGTGGCGGATGTGAAACCAGTCAGCACCGGGATTTGCCGGGTGGTCGCTTCCATCCGGCAGTTCAGCCCCGTTTCGAGGCTGATCCTGTTCTGTCCGGTGGAAGGCCTGGCAGTGGCAGTCCGCAAGTGCGGCGCCGAGGCCTGCCTGACCGACGAGAAACTGGCCGCCCGTCTCTTACGAACGGCCCGCATCCTGGCGGACCTTCCGAGGTTGGTCAACGCCGGCGGCCCTGCCTGATCCAAAGGAGAAGCCCGTTGAAAGCAGTTATTCGAACTGTCCTGCTCCCGTTGACGGTGGTGTTGACAGGCTCGATGGCGCCGGCGCTTGCGCAGTTGGCGGCCCGGGGCGTGGAACTTCCGGCTGACTACAGTACTTTCCAGCCGCCGCCGGTGGGTGGTACCTATGTCGACTCGGTCTTCGGCACGACGGTCAAACGGATATCGAATGCCTTGGCCATGCCGAACGCCGACATCGGCGGCAACCTGACGTGGGTCGAAGACGAGTATTCGACCATGAGCCCGTTCAACAGCGACAATTCGAAGATTCTTCTAGTGCACCAAAGTTACTTCGGACTCTATGACGGAACCGGCTTCTATATACGGGATCTTCCGCTCGAGATCGGCGCATCCAGCGAGCCGCGGTGGTCGAGAAAAGACAATCGCACGATTTACTACGTTCACGGCAACCAGTTCAAGACTTACGACATCTCCACCGGCGCCATGAACATCGTGCACACCTTCAGTGAGTACTCGGCAATCAGCGGCATGGGTGAGTCCGACATCTCTTTCGACGGCGATCACTTTGTTTTTGCCGGGGACAGCCGGTACGTCTTCGAGTATCGGATCGGCACTGACACGAAATCTCCCGTATTCGACACCGGAGGAACCGCTTTCGACAGCATCTACATCACCCCGAAAAATAATGTGATCGTTGCCTGGATTCAGAGCGGCACCGCCCGGTCCACGGGCCAGGAATTGTTCGACGCCAACATGAACTTTTTGCGGCAGGTGGGCCGGGCCGATGGCCACAAGGATGTCACTCTGGACACCAATGGCGACGAAGTTCTGGTGTGGACCAACTCCAACGATCCACAGCCGATCTGCAACAACGGCATCGTGAAGATCCGGCTGGCCGACGGGACACAAACCTGCCTGGCGACGTTCGATTGGAGCCTGGCGGTGCACATTTCCGCCCCCGACAACAGCGGCTTTGTCTATGTGGAGACCTACGCCCCAAGCAATCCCGCTCCATCGGCGAGCGGATGGGTGGCGTACACCAATGAGCTGCTGCAGATCAAGCTCGACGGCTCGCAGGTGCTTCGGCTGGCCCATCATCGCAGCCGTCCGTTCCAGAGCAATACCTACAACTGGCAGCCCAAGATGTCCACCAGCCGCGACGGCAGCCGGGTGGTCTATAGCAGCGACTACGATTTGCAGACCATCGACGGATATACGGCCCAATACGGCGACACTTACCTGATCGTCGTGGGCGGCCCATCCACTGCGGCGCCGCCGCCCGCGCCGCCATCGAATCCTCCTCCCACCCCTGCTCCCACGGCAACCTCGGTGGTTCGCTACGAGCAGGACAATGCGGCGGTCCAACTGACGGGGACCTGGTTCCCGAACAACGGCGCGTTCAACAGCGGTGGTTCGGCGATCCTGGCCATGGACCAGGGCAGCCAGGCGAAGTTCACTTTCACCGGAACGGGCGTGCAGTGGATCGGCCACCGCGATCCGTGGTCGGGCATCGCGCAAGTGTACCTGGATGGCGCGCTGAAGGGAACAATCGACACTTACTCGGCCAACACGCAGGCGCAAGCGGTAGTCTATTCGGTGAGTGGTCTCAGCAATGCTAGCCATAGCCTGGCAATTGCAGTCGCCGGGACAAACAATGCGAGCTCCAGCGGTGCGTGGGTGTGGGTCGACGCTTTCGATGTGTCGATTACTTCATCTGCCACGGCGGCGGCGCCCGCTATCGTTTACACGGGAAGCGCCGGCAGTAACTCGATTTCCGTGACATACAGCGCCCCTGGCGGTTACCAGTCGCTGGACGTAGTCAATATTTTGATTAACACGGTCCTGGACGGCCGGCAGGCGTGCTACCTGGCCTATTCGCGGCCGTCGAACGCACTCTACATCGTAGCCGACAATGGCGACTCCACCGAGATCTCGGGCAAGGTCATGGATGGCACCGGCGTTGTGGGCAACAGCCAGTGTACCGTTGCCCTGGCCGGCTCTTCGGCCACGGGCGCCGGGAATACGCTCACGCTGGCGCTGAATGTGAGTTTCTCATCGTCTTTTGGGGGAAACAAAGTAGTGTATGCCGCCGCGCGGGATACGGCGCAGAACAACTCAGGCTGGCAGACAGTGGGAGTCCGCTCCGTACCGACAATGCCGGCCACGTTTCCGAACCCGGTGGTGGTCACCCCGGCTTCGGGCAATTCACTGACCCAAACGGTCACGGTCAGTTACCAGGACCAGTCCAGCGCCACAAATCTGCAGACCGTGTGGGCGCTGATCAACAGTGCCATTGATGGCCGCGCCGCCTGCTACATCGCGTACTACAGGCCCGGAAATCAATTGTACCTGTACCCGGATAACGGCGATGGCACACAGGCCGGCAGTATTGCTCTCACCGGCAACAATACCATTTCTAACAGCCAGTGTACGGTCTCGGCGCAGGGCGCAAGCGTGACCGCCAGCGGCAACACGCTGACGTTGACGCTGCCGGTCACGTTCAAGACGGCATTTGCCGGCTTCAAAGGTGTGTGGCTGGCGGCGCAGACACTCGCGGCGCAGACCAGCCCCTGGCAGGCGCTGGCCGCGTGGAGTGTGCCGGGAAACTGAAGCTTTTGCCTTCCCGCAGACGAAGAGAGATAATAGGGGAATGCCCATTCTCCCAAGCGGTATCGTCAATCAAGCGCAACTCGCGGAAGATGTAAGGAGGGTGGTCGCGAAGCTCGATACCGATGAAGTCCGTTCCGTCCGATACCGCATTGGAACGGATTCGACAGGAGAGATTTCCATCTTTTTCCGGATTATCCTATCAGATGCGGCCAGCCAGGAATCCAGACTTGGCGAAGTCACGGGCCGGGTCTCGAGAGTTCTCTTCGATGAGGTGGGCTCCTACGAAAAGTGGGGCATTTACCCGTATTTCAGTTTCCGCAGCGAGTCCGAGCAGGCCTGGCACTACGATGGCGCGTGGGCGTAGGGCATGGCTTACCACGACGAACTTCTCCAGCAGGCTGTTGAGCTGGCCCATAAAGATCCCACGAGCCCGAAACAAGTAGATCTCAGGCGAGCCGTATCGACGGCTTATTATGCTGTTTTCCATCTGTTAATTAGTGAAACGATTTCCAATTGGAGCCGGGCCAGTTCCAGGGATGCTCTCGGGAGGATGTTCGATCACGGGATGATGAAGAAGGTCTCCAGGCGGATCTCAGATCCAAAACTGTTTCCATTCGGTGGGGAAGATTCCATACTAGTACAGAATCTCAAGACAGTTGCTCAGTCGTTCGTCCAATTGCAGGACCAGAGACACATTGCGGATTATGACAACGCGACGTTCTGGACTTCAAATGAAGCTGTCACCGAAGTGACTAAAGCGGCCAATGCATTTGCCGCATGGAAGTCGATTCAGAACGAGAATATCGCTCAGGACTATCTTGTTTCATTGCTGATAAGACCCAGGGATTGATGGATCGGGTCGGGCTTGCGGCTACTCGTGGCGCAGGGCCACGATCGGATCGACGCGGGCGGCCCGCAGCGCGGGAACGGAGGCGGCCGCAATCGCCACGGACAGCAGAATGAGCGGTACCGCCGTGAAGGTCAGCGGATCCGAAGGCTTCACCCCGAACAACTGGGCATTCAGCAGGCGGGTGAGCCCGAAAGACGCCGCGATGCCCGCCGCCACGCCCGCCAGCGCCATGCGGAGGGCTTGCCGCAGCACGAGCCGCACGGTGTCGCGGCCGCTGGCGCCGAGGGCGGCGCGGATGCCCATCTCGCGTGTCCGCTGCTCCACGCTGCAGGACATCACGGAGTAGACTCCAGCCGCCGCCAGCAACAGCGCGATGGCCGCGAACAGGCCGAGCAGCAGCAGGTTGAAATTTTGCCGCGCCGTCGATTCGAGGCTCGCCTGCTCCATGGTCCTGACTTCGGTGACGGGCAGCGCATCGATAGCCAACAGGGCCTGCTGAACCGGCCGGCTGACGCTCATCGGCGCCACGCCCGGGCGGGTGCGCACCAGAAGAGCGCCGGGAGAGAGGCTGTTCACCACCGTCATGGCGAGGCCGGGAATTTGCGACGGCGCCTGGTACATGATGGGCGGAGGATCGAGGTCGAGCCGCTCGCGCACATCTCCCACGATGCCGACTACCTCGGTGACGCCTTGTTCGAAGCCCGGTCCCAGCCCGGGTCCGATCAGGATCGGCTGGCCCACGGGATTAGCAGTCGGCCAGAATTTGCGGGCCATGGCCTGGTTGATGACCACCGTGTGTTCGGGCTCCTGTTCGCGCAGGAGCCTGCCTGCCAGCAGCGGAATCCGCAGCACCTCGAAGTAGTGCGAAGAGACGAAGCGCCACTGCACGTCGCCCGAGAATTTGAAGTCTTTGAGAGGCGCGCGTCCGATGTCGAAGATCATGTCCTGTTGGCCGAAGAGGGGCAGCGTGCTCGCCAGGGCCGCGGATTCCACGCCGGGGATGCCCTCGGCGCGCGCGACGAATTGGCGCGCGAGGCGGTCCACGGCGGCGGGCTGCGAATAGCTCGCGCCGGCGAGCGAGACCTCCATGGTGAGAAGGTTGTGCGGGTCGAATCCCAAGGTCACGCTGTGCATGGCGGCGAAGCTGCGGATCAGCAGCACCGCGCCCGAGAGCAGCACCACCGCTATCGCGACCTCGGCGGCTACCAGAACGCCGCGCATGGGATGGCGTCCGGTGCCCCCGCGCACGGTCCATTCGGTGCGCGAGAGCTGGAGGGCGGGAAAGAGTCCGAACACGATTCCGGTGACCACCGCCAGCAGGAGCGTGAACCCGGCCACTCGTACATCGAGCGCGGGGATGGAGGCGATTTCGCCCGCGCGCGGCAGGTCGCCGGGCGTGAGCGCGAGGAGCGCCTGCACTCCCCACGATCCGAGCAGCAGGCCCAACGCTCCGCCCGCGAGAGCCAATAGCAGGCTCTCGGTGAGCAGTTGCCGCACGATGCGCCAGCGCCCGGCGCCGATGGCGGCGCGGATGGCGATCTCCTTCTGGCGGCCGATGGCGCGTGCCAGCAGAAGGTTGGCCACGTTGGCGCAGGCGATCAACAGCACCAGCCCCACGGCGCCCAGCAGGATCGCGAGCGCGGGCCGTATGTCTCCAGTGATCCGTTGCCGCAGGAAGGCGACCTGGATTTTCTCGTCGTTTCCCAATTGTTGCGGGTGGGTTTGCTTATACCGCTGGCCGAGCACCGCCATCCATGCATTGGCCTGCGCGAGCGTGACGCCAGCCGGCAGCCGCCCGGCAACGCTCAGGATATGGGCCTGGTCGGTGGAGGCGGGATCGGCCTGGAGCGGTATCCAGACGTCGGCGGGAGGATTCGGTTGGAACCCGGGCGAGAGGATGCCGATGACCTCGTAGGAGGCGCCGCCGAGCGCGATGGTCTGGCCGAGAGCCGAGCGGTCGCCGCGGAATCGCCGCTGCCACAGGCCGTAACTCATCACCAGCACGCGCGGACCTCCGGGCTGGTCTTCGGCGGCGGCGAAAGTCCGGCCGAGGATGGGGATCGCCCCGAAGAGACGGAAGTAATTGCGGGAGGCTTTGGTGGCTTTCACTAACTCGGGCGTGTCAGTGCCGGTCAGATTGAGGTTGGTGCTGGGCTGGTACGCCGCGAGGTTGCCGAAGCCGGGGTTGTTCTGCTCCCAGTAGGTGAACATGGGAACCTTGTTCTCGCCACCGCCGGCGCGAGCGATGTCGACGATGCGCTCGGAATCGGGATAGGGGAGAGGGTGCAGCAGCACGGCGTCGACCACGGTGAAGATGGCGGTATTGGCGCCGATGCCCAGCGCCAGGGCTGCCAGCACCGCGATGGTGAACCCGGGAGATTTGATCAGAACGCGAATGGCGTAGCGCATCAGGCCATCAACTCTTTCAGGATACGCCCGGCCACCTCTTTGCCGCGCTCGCCCACTTCGCCCACGGGTCCCACGCAGGAGGGGCAGCCGGCCTCGCAGCCGCACCCGGCCAGCAGCTCGGCGGTCTGTTGCAGCAGGCGCGGCGTGAGGCGGTAGAGCGGCGCGCTCTGGCCGATGCCGCCGGGGTACTGGTCGTAGAGGTAGAGATTGGGCTCGAAGGTCTCGAGGCCGCCGGCGATCTCTTCGCTCAGCGCGACACCCAGGTCGCGCGGGTCGCACATGAGGAGCAGCGCGGCCACCGTGCGCAGGGCGTTGCCGAGTCCCACGATGCCGCTCTGCTTTTCGGTGGGGGAGTAGTCGCCCAGGCGCGCCAGGAACGGGGCGGGGAAGTGGAGCCAGAAGGCCGTGGTATGCATCTCCTGCTCAGGCATGTTGAGCTTGCCCGAGCCGACATTCTCGTTGGTATAGAACTTGATCTTCTTGAAGCCCACGATCTGCCGATTCACGCGGACATCTCCGTGCACGCGGCGCGCGGGCTTTTCTGTGCAGATAGGCAGTTCTTCGCCCTCGAACTCCTCGAGCACTTTGACCTGCGTGTAATCGATGGCGTCGGTGTAGTAGTCGCAATCCACGCTGCTCACGTAGGCTTTGCGCTCGTCGTAGTCGAAGCGGTTGACATGGAACAGCAGGCCCTGATGCAGGTAGATGGCTTTTTCGTGCAAAGTAGTCAACGCCGCGGTAAACGCCACTTCGGCGATGACTTTGGGCTCGCCGGTGGTGTCGACCACCACGAAGTTGTCGCTCGATACGGAGCGCAGGCTGGTGGCGTCGGCGGGGTAGGTGTCGGAGGTCCAGTGCCAGGCGCCGGCGGAGTGGTGCAGGAAGCCGGTCTCTTCGAGGAAGCGGCAGACCTCCATGGTGTCGTGCCGGCCGAATTTCTCGCCATCGCGGATGGGCAGCTCGAAGGCCGCGCACTTGAGGTGGGCCAGCAGGATTTCGAGGTTCTCGGGGTTGATGTAGGCGTGCTCGGGCGAGCGTCCGAAGAAGTAATCGGGATGCTCCACGATGTACTGGTCGNNGCGCTGGAAGCCACCAGCACGGCGGCGGAGGTGCCCTGGCGGCGGCCCGCGCGTCCGGCGCGCTGCCAACTGGAGGCGATGGTGCCGGGGTAGCCGGCCATCACCACGGCATCCAGCGATCCGATATCGATACCCAATTCGAGGGCGTTGGTGGCCACCACGGCGCGGATCTCGCCATTGCGCAGGCGGCGCTCGATCTCGCGGCGCTCGCGCGGCAGGTAGCCGCCGCGATATCCGCGCACGGTTTCGCTGGGGATGGGGCCGGAGTCGCAGGCGTCCTTGAGGTAAGTGACGAGGATCTCGGTGGCCAGGCGGTTATTGGCGAAGACCAGGGTCTGCAGGCGGCGCTCGATGAACTCGAGGGCCATGCGGCGCGACTCGTTGATGTAGCTGCGGCGGATGCCCAACTGGCGGTTGACCACCGGCGGATTGCAGAAGACGAAATACTTTTCACCGCGCGGGGCGCCGTTGCGCTCCACTAACTCGAACTTGTCGCCGGTGAGCGCTTCGGCCAGCNNGCGCGCCCACTTGGTGTGGTGCGGCAGGACTCCGCTGTGCAGCATGTCGGGATTGGTGAGCACCACGTTGGCCCGCTGGCGGACGGCTTTGCG
>OMOG01000394.1:0-1964 GCA_900290305.1 Candidatus Sulfopaludibacter sp. SbA4 | reverse complement strand
TCCGCTGTGCAGCATGTCGGGATTGGTGAGCACCACGTTGGCCCGCTGGCGGACGGCTTTGCGCGCGTCCTGCGGGGTGTCGCCATCGTAGGTGAAGGCGCGAATGCCGGAGCCCATGCCTTCAAGCGCGGACTGCAGCTCGTGGAGCTGGTCCTCGGCGAGCGCCTTCGTAGGGAAGAGGTACATGGCGCGGGCGCCTTCGTCGCGGAGGAGCAGATTCAGGACGGGCAGGTTGTAGCAGAGGGTCTTGCCGCTGGCGGTGGGGGTGACGATGACCACGTTCTTGCCGGCTTCGATGTGGTCGAGGGCATCGGCTTGGTGGACGTAGAGGCGCGAGATGCCGCGCTTCTCGAGGGCCGCGCGCAGGCGTGGGTCGACGGCGGCGGGGATGTCCGCGAAGGCGCCGGCGGCGGCGGGCTCGTGGTGGATGGCGCGGACGGGCGAATCGGGCTTCTGATGGATGGCGCGGAAGCGCGAGACGACGATCTCGAGCGACGGCTTGGAGGAGACTTTCTTTGCTAGGGTACAACGAAAGGGCGGGGGAAGACAAGCGGAAAGGACAGGCCAGGAGGCCTGTCCTACTCCTAGAACTGCAGGCGCAGCGAGAGCGACATCTGGCGTGGAGCCAGGGCAGCCGTGTACCGTCCGAGGTTGGCGTTGGTCTGCTCCAGCACTCCCTGCTGCCACAGCGGCCAGTTGTATTGGGGTGAAATGTTCGCCGAGCTGAACTGGGTGTGATTGAAAACGTTGTACGCCTCGATGCGGAACATGAGCACTCGCTTCTCACTCTTCAGCGGGATGGACTTGGACAGCGTCACGTCCCAGTTATTCATCCGCGTGCCGGGCAGCGTGACGATGTTGCCGGGTCCGGCGTTACCGTAGCACTCCATCGATTGACCGATGCCTTGCTGCGGCGTCGGGCCGGGAGTGAAACTGCACGGGAAGGGAATCACGAACGCGCCCTCGTTGAGGAGCTGGTTGCCTGGCGTGCCGTTGGCGTTGGCGCCGGGAGCCGCGGCCAGCGGTGTATTTCCGACAAACGATACGCCGGAGGAAAGCTGCGGGTTGCCGACGATCATCATACGGGCCGGCTCGAAGCCGCCGGTCCAGTTCATCTGCGGGTTGGTGGACGTGGTTCCGGTAAAGGAAATGGCGGGCGCGGTAACCTTGATGTCGCTGTGCCACTGGGTGATGCCGGAAAGGGTCCAATGGTCGGTGACCCAGCCCACGGGTTTGAATTTAACCTTGGAACCGGCGTTCGGCAGCTCGTAGATGTAGTTGATCACCAGCACCTGCGGCGTGGGTTGGTACGAGGGCCCATAGTTCCGGAACTTATCGGTGAAATACGGAGTGATCTGCGTAAACTCGGCCGAATTCCGGGTGGCGCCGTTCGGATTGGCGAGTAAGTCGCTCATAGTCTTCGACCAGGTATAAGCCAGCCCGTAGGAGAGGTGTCTCGTGAAGTTGCGCCGCACGCTCACCTGGAGGGAGTTGTAGTTACTATTGCCCGCATAGTCGATGTCGGTCAGCGCGCCCAGGCCGGGCAGGGGACGGAAGTAATTATCATTCAGATTCTTGCCGTTTGTATTGGGAGGCAGATAGGCCACGTTCGGATTTTGGTTAGCGGGGTTATACTCCGCATACGGCGCCACCGCATTGATCTGATACGTGGCGCTCAAGTGATGGCTCAGGTTGAACACATACGCCGCCTCTAATACCGTATCCAGGGGCAGTTTCTGCTGGATCATGAAGCTTCCGTTGAGCGAGCCCGGCACTTTCTGATTGCCGATGGTCTGGCCGGGAGTAATCGGGGTGATTCCCGCGGTGGAGGCCAGGCTGGGAATCTTGTCGACGGTTGAGTAGTACACAGCCCGGCTGTAGATATCCGGAGGGTTGCCGGAAAAGTTCTGGGAGTTCTGGGTGGAGACCAGGTTGAAGAACTGGCCGAAGCCGGCGCGAATGGC
>OMOG01000392.1 GCA_900290305.1 Candidatus Sulfopaludibacter sp. SbA4 | reverse complement strand
GGGGGAGATACGGCTTCTCACCGACGTGAAGCGCCGCGGCATCGAATCGCAGTTGGACGCGGACGGCCGGCCGGGGGCGCCGATCACCCTCACCATCGACGAGCGCATTCAATTTGTCGCCGAGCGCGAGCTGGCCGCGGCGGTGGCCGCGCACGGCGCGGTGAGCGGCAGCGTGGTAGTCATGTCCCCGGTGACGGGAGACGTGCTTGCCATGGCCAGCTACCCCACCTACGATCCCAATCTGCCGCCCCAGCCGGGAGAGAATTTCGCGCGGCAGAACCACGCCGTATCGGTGCCCTTCGAGCCCGGGTCGTGCTTCAAGATCATCACCCTTTCGGCCGCCTTGGAGACCACCAGCCTGACGCCCGACAGCCCGATCAATTGCCATGGAGGCGTGCTCTCGCTGCCCGGGCGCGTGATTCACGATTCGCATGCCGGGATTGGAATCATTCCGATGGCCATGGTGCTGGCGCGCTCGAGTAACATCGGGGCGATCGAAATCGGCATGCGGGTGGGACAGACACACATGTACGACTACATGCGGGGCTTCGGCTTCGGCCAGAAGTCCGGCATCGAACTGCCCGCGGAGTCTCCCGGTAAGGTGCGGAAGCTCAGTCACTGGGGCAAGACGTCACTGGCGTCCGTCTCCATGGGACAGGAAGTCAGTGTCACCACGCTGCAGTTGGCCCAGGCCGGCGCGGCGATCGCCAGCGGCGGTCTGCTGATCAGGCCGCGCCTGGTGGCGAAGAAAGCAGGCCAGGCCGTTCCCGCGCCGGCGCCGGTCCGCATCCTGAAGCCGGAGAGCGCGTTCACGATGCGCGAGATGATGGAAGGCGTGGTGCTCCACGGCACGGGAACCAGGGCCAAGCTGGCAGGGTACACGGTGGGCGGCAAGACCGGTTCGGCGCAGATCTTCGACTTCGCGACCAAGCGATACACGCATTCATACAACGGGTCGTTCGTCGGGTTTGCGCCGCTTACCAATCCGGCGATTGTAGTGGTAGTGACTCTGAACGGGACGCACGGCGAGGGCGGATTTGGCGGGGTCGTCGCTGCGCCCGTCTTCCACGAAGTCGCCGCCGAAGCGCTGCGCGTGATGGAAGTGCCCAAAGATCTTCCGGATGAAATGTTCCCCAAGCCCCTGGTAGCCGGCAACGCGGATCTGGACGACTCGGTGGCGGACGCCGGAGAGGACGGACCGAATATCCTGGAGGATGGGGACGAGGATCAGCCAGCGGTGAGCGAAGACGATGCCTTGGCCAGAGTACCCGATTTCAAAGGTAAGACGATGCGCGCGGTGCTGGCGGAGGCCGCGGCCAAGGGACTGACGGTATTGCCGGACGGCAGCGGTGTGGCCCGCGTGCAGTTCCCGGCGCCGGGCGCCATCCTGCACCAGGGGGACAGGATCCGGGTGCAGTTTTCGAGATGAACGAGAAGCGTTGACCAGATGATGTCGTTGACCACATGACCTTAGGCGAGACACTGTCGGGCGTTCGGCTGAAGCAGCCGCTCCCGGCTGAGCTTGCAGGTATCGAAATCGAAGGCCTGGAGTACGATTCGCGCCGGGTCGGCCGGAATTTTCTTTTTTTTGCTTTTCCCGGCAGCCACGCCGATGGGCGCCAGTTCGTCCAAGACGCCTTGGCACGCGGCGCCGCGGCAGTGGCGAGCGAATCGGAGGCTCCGGGGACAGGGGGCGGGAACCTCTTCACCGCCCCCTGGGTTTTTGTCGAACACGGCCGCCAGGCGCTGGCGCTGGCTTCGCGGAATTTTTACGGCAAGCCGGACGAGCGTCTCGAGCTTACCGCCATCACCGGCACCAACGGAAAAACCACCTCCTCCTACCTGATCGATTCCGTGTTCCGTGCCGCGGGACATGTCACGGCGCTGATCGGCACCATCGAGTACCACCTGGCGGGACGGGTCCTGCCTGCCGTGAACACCACTCCGGAATCGCTCGACCTGGTGCGGCTGTTCCGCGAGCTGGAACTGGCCGGCGGCACGCATGCGACCATGGAGGTCTCTTCTCACGCCCTGGCGCTGGGGCGCGTTTACGGGTTGCAATTCCACACGGCCGTCTTCACCAACCTGACCCGGGACCACCTGGATTTTCACGGCACCATGGACGCCTACTTCGCCGCCAAGCAGACGCTGTTCGGAGGCGCCGGCGGCCCTCCCCCGCCGTTCGCGGTGCTCAATCGCGACGACCAGTACGCCCGCCAGTTAAAGCTGCACCCCAAAACGAAGGTGCTCTGGTATGGTTTGGGCCAGGATCCGGACCTCCGCGCGCGTCACATCTCGTCGGGGTTCGACGGCCTGCGGTTCAACGTGCAGTATGGCAAGCTGCGGTTTGCGGTGGAATCGCCGCTCATCGGCAAGATCAACGTGTACAACATCCTGGCGGCGTGCGGAACGGCCCTCTCGTACGGCATCGCGCCGGAGATCATTGTGCGGGGGATCGCGCAACTCCGCTCGGTGCCCGGCCGCTTCGAACGGGTCGACGAGGGCCAGCCCTTCGTCGTAGTAGTGGACTATGCCCACACCGACGACGCGCTGCGGAACGTGATTGCGGTAGCCCGCGGGCTCGACCCCAAGCGCGTGATCACGCTGTTCGGGTGTGGCGGAGACCGCGATCGCACTAAGCGGCCCCTGATGGGGCAGGCCGCGGCCGAGGCCAGCGATTTTGTGGTGCTGACGAGCGATAATCCGCGGTCCGAAGATCCTTTGGCGATCATGAACGATGCCCTGGTGGGAATCCGCCGGAAGGACGTGCCGCACATCGTGGAGCCGGACCGCGCCACCGCCATCGCCCGCGCGCTGAAGGAAGCGCGCGAAGGCGACATCGTGATTCTGGCGGGAAAGGGCCACGAGACGTACCAGGTTTTGAAGGACAAGACCATCGCGTTCGACGACCGGGCGGTGGCCAGGGAAGTGCTAAGAGGATATGGGTACAAGAAGAGCGGGGGTTAGGGGTTGGGGGTTGGGGGTTG
>OMOG01000617.1 GCA_900290305.1 Candidatus Sulfopaludibacter sp. SbA4 | reverse complement strand
TCAGGTGTTGTGTTCCCTTTCCACTGGATCCGCATCTTGCCGCGTGGCCCTTCCAACTCAATCAGGCACTCGGAAAGACCAATGGCCTGAGGCGGCACCAGTTCCAAAAACGCTGCCGGCGCCATCGTGGGCCGTGCCGGTCCAGGGCCGGCTTCCGCCATCCGCTTGAGTTTGCCGTACTCCAGGTGAAGGGCCTTGGCCGCGCGGAAAACCCCGTGCTCCCGAGCCGCCTTAGCGGCTCCCGCCCATAGCGCCTCTGGGATCGGCAAGCGGGCCTGGTGTCCTTTTCGCCAACGCTCGAAACGCCGGCTGATTCTCCGCATGCCGACTGGAATTTCTAACGGCCCGTAAGACCGACGTTACCAATTACGGGCAGGTGGAGTCATGCAGGCTTACCGAAACCTCACGTTCATCGCACTGCTCGCCCTGTTGGGACTTCTCGCCCTGCTCGCCGAGTTCTGGGAAGTTCTCGAGTTGATCGACGAGATGGCGCCCGGCTGGGACGATGGCGACAACGGCGGTGCGAGCAGCTCGTCGTCATCGAGCAGCCCTTCATCATCATCGTGGAGTTTCCACCTCAATCAGTAGTTCCTCGTCCTCCAGCTGCTCATCGTCGAGTTCCAGCAGCAGCTCCTCGTCCTCGTCCAGCAGTTCTTCCGTCGAGTTCCAGCAGCGGCTCCTCGTCCTCGTCCTCGTCCTCGTCCAGCAGTTCTTCGTCGTCGAGCAGTTCCTCGTCGAGATCCAGCAGCAGCTCTTCGTCATCCGGCTGTCCGTGCGGCGTGTCCTCGTTCATTGTGCCCTCCAATCGCTCGGGCTGCATCTCAGTGCCGAACGCGGCCGGTGGTACGGATTACGGAGAACGATTCGATATGGACATTGCGTTCACGCCGCCGACGTGCGCCTGCTGCGAGTATCGCCAGTTGGTGGCAGGCTCGTTTGATTACCTTCTCCCGGGCGCGGCGGTCTGGACCCACGGTCCGCACGCCCTGCGCTTTGGTGTTCCACTGACGACAGCAGCGCTCAACGAAGACGGCGTCGGTTTCTCGGCATATGGCTACAGAGCTTTCAACGGCTGTACCGATGACTTTGTTGACGGGGCCGGACGGATCAACCGGGCCGCCGGTTGTTTCTACCAGGGTCACGACTTCCCGTCGCTCAATTTGCCCCCAGGCCTTCTCCCGCCAGGAACACAACTCAGGATTGACCTGATCTTTCGAGGCGACGCCGTCGATCTGCAGGAAATGTGATCCGCAGGAATCAGTGGGTTGTATTCTGCAGGTTTACGGTTTGAGTTATGATCCACGAAGCAAGGAGCCCGAGTGTTACCGCGGGTGAGCACCTCGTATCAGCGTCGGTTCGGTATCACCCGATCGAGACTCATCTGCAGGTGTGCATCAGCAAACCGGTCGGCGCGCCCGCTACGTCAAGCACCGACATCAGTGCTCGCGCCTGGAATCGATCCGGCTCTCCGATTGAGATCCGGCGGCAGATGCAAGGGGTGCTGGCTAATCGAGGCCCGCTCGGGAGGGGTTTACGGCCGTCGATACTTACATCGCCGCGACCGGTCCTGGTGAGGAGATAGGGCGAGTTGAAGTAGTTTATCAAGGACGTACTTTCCAGCTTGAACTTGGCGACACGAAGCAGTTCCCCGACCGGCCGCAACTGGATGCCCGGTGAGAATACGCTGCTAAACCGCCACCTGGAGGGCATGGTAGAGACATCGGTGTCTCCACCACACGGCTGGACGACCGCCGCCAGACGCGACCGGAAGGCACGCTCACTTATCCGGGTCTCGTATTGTACTGAACAATCTTGGCTGCGCTCTCCGACATGCTCTCTGAGTAGTTTACTTTTTGGACACGACCAAAAATACATTATCGCGTTTGAAAAACGGCGCCCGCTCGCCCGGCGCCGTTCGCTTGGGTTATTTTTGCGAGAGCCTTATTCTAACGCTCATGCCCCACTCCCCCTCACAGCTTCGCCCCGCAGTACGCGCAGTGCGACCAGCCGGCCTGCGTGACGCGCTTGCATTGCACACATGCCGGCGCCGTGACGCAACCGCACCGCGGGCAGTAGGCAAACCCCGCCTGCATCACGCATCCGCACTGACAACAGTGCACCGGCATCGGCTCGCGCAGCACGAAATACAGGATGATCCCGATGCAATTCGGGATCAGGGCCGCCAGCCAGGTCCACATCACGTACCGCATGCCCCGCCGTTTGGCATCGCCGTAGATGAAGACCAGCAGCACCGCATACCCCCCCATCGCGGCAGCCGCCAGGACCGGCATCACGATGCGCACAGCCAAGGGAGCTTCCACCTGTTGCATCAAAAACCCGAGCCCCAGAAACAGAACCACGGACACAATCGCGGCCACCGCCCAGGCAGTCGCCGGAATGACGCTTTCGCGCTGCACCATCGGTGTCATAACATTCTCCTTTCCAAACGATTCCGGCGAACGATCGCAGCCGCCGCCGGAATCGCCACCGAGACCGGGATGGTGGACAATGCCACCCATCCCCAAATTCCGCCGCTCGTGAGAGCGCGGTAGAGATACCAGCCGGCCACCGCCATCAGCCAAGCCAGCATGCTCGCCACCGCCGCCAGCATGGCCCCCTGCCGGCGGTCGGCTTCGGCCGCCAGTTCCGCCGCCACCAACGCTTCCGTGCGCGTGACCAATCCCAACGGCAAAGGCGGAGCGGGAAGCGCACCCAGCCCGGAGGCCAGGCCTGCAAATTCCTCCGCTCGCGCGGCGCATTCCGCGCAGTCCCGCAAATGCTCGCGCACGCGCCGCTCCTCCTCGGCTTCCAGCAACCCCGCGGCGCTCTGCGCCAGCAGTTTTCGAATTTCTTGGTGGCCCGTCATAGCAAATCTTCCTTGCGCCATCGCGCGCTCATATTCTGCCGGAGACATTCGAGCGCCCTCTGCACTCGGCTTTTCACCGTGGAAAGCGGCGCGTGGGTTACTTCGGCGATCTCCTCCAACTTCATGCCTTCCTCGAACCGCAGCGTCAACGCTTCGCGGTAGAGCGCCGGAAGCTGCGCCATCTCCGCCGCCAGAATCGCGGCGCGCTCCGCGGCCATCACGGCGGAAAAACTGTCGGCGGTGCCGGCCGGGAGTTCGTACTCGTGCTCCTCCAGGCTCTCGCCGCTCTGGCGCCGCAACAGGTCCATGGCGGCGTTGTGCGCGATGGCAAACAGCCAGGTATCGAAACTGCGGCGTGCGTCGTACCGGCCGATCTGCCGGACCACGTTGAGCCAGGTCTGCTGGAACAGGTCGTCAGCCGCCGCCGGTTCCCGCACCAGCCGTATCAGGTAACGATAGAGCCGGTGCCGATACCGGCCCACGACCCCGGCGACCGCCGCGGGGTCGCGACGCCGCAACCGCGCGACCTCGTCCTGTTCCGCCACCGGCAAGTCTTCTGCAAATGCAGCTTCGTAAATCATAACTGCAATGGGTATACGGACCACCTCCACAAAAAGAGGGAATTCGGGCTTTCGAGTGGATGTAACGGGTTGGGGAGCAGACGGCAAGAAGCACGGGGG
>OMOG01000390.1:1312-17441 GCA_900290305.1 Candidatus Sulfopaludibacter sp. SbA4 | reverse complement strand
CAATCAACGCCCCCTGCGGATCGTACGAAGCCTTCGCCCCCACATGCTCCACCCGCCCCTTCCATTTATCGCCCAAAAAATAAAACCGCAAACTGTCCGCCGCCGAATCAATCTCCTGCACCAACTCCGCCCTCACCTTGACCCACTTCGCCGCATCCACCAGGCACTCGAAAACCGAGTTCTGCACCCGCTGCCCGCAGTTCTCGCACACCCGCGCCACCCGCCGCAGCCGCCTCCGTCCCTGCTCCGACTCCGTACTCACGTCGTACGCCACCACCACCAGCATCATCGCTTCGCCTCCGTCACTTCCATAGAAAACTCGGATACCCGTCCAAATCGCCCCGAATAAACCGCGCCAACAACGTCGCCTGCAGATGCGGCACCAGCCCGAACGCCGCCCGCTCCTGCAGAAACGGATGCAGAATCTCCTCCTGCTTCCGCTTCTGATACGCCACCAGCACCTCCTTCCGCGTCGCGTCGTCCATCGTCACCCCGCCGCTCTCCGTCTTCCGGAACCCGCTCGCCTGCACCTGCCGCCGATTCACCAGCGACAGCGTCAACCGGTCCGCGATCACCGGCCGCAGTTCCTCCACCAGGTCCAGACCCAGGCTCGGACGCCCCGGCCGGTCCCGATGCAGATACCCCACCGCCGGATCCAGCCCCACCGCCTCCAGCGCCGCCGTCACGTCGTGCGTCAGCAGCGTGTACACGAACGAGAGCAGCGCGTTCATGTTGTCCAGCGGCGGACGCCGGTTCCTCCCGCGGAAGTAAAACTCCTCCTCCGGCACTCCGATCAGCCGCCCGAACACTCCGAAGTACACCCGCGCCGCGTCCCCTTCGTGCCCGCGAATCTCTTCGATCCCCTCCGTGCCCTCCACCGTCTCCACCAACCGCCCTAGCCGCCGCGCCGCCTGCGCCAGTTCCTCCGTGCCGTCCCCCTCCGCCCGCTCCCGCAGCGCCCGCAGCACCACCGTCCGGCAATTCGCGATCTTCGCCAGCGTCACCGCCCGCGCCACCGCCGCCGCCCGCTCCGGCCGGTCGGCCCATCGATACTGCTCGCGCCGCAGCAGCACGTTCCCCGAAACCGGCCCCGCGACCCGCGCCAGAAACTGCCCGTGCTCCGTCAGAAACGCCAGCGCCACCCCGCGCTCCCCGCACAGCCCCATCAGGAACGGGCTGCACCCCACATTCCCGAAGCACACGATGCTGCTCAACGTGTGAATCGGCACCCGCAGCTTCGTCTCCTGCTCCACCCGCACCGCCACCGCCTCTCCGTCCCGCGCCAGGTACGCCCCCTGCGTCGTCACGTACAGCGTGTTCAGCAGTTGCTTCATGTCTCCACATCCTCCGACCGTAGCGCCCTCGACATGTACCGCTTCACGCTGGCCCGCTTCGAGATCGCCCGCGGCAGGCACCGGCCGTACAGCGAGCACCGGTCGCACTTCTTCGCATACACCGCGGACGGCGTCACCCCCGCGGTGTACAACTCGTGCATCCGCCGTGCCAGCTCCTCGGTCCGCCGCCGCAATTCACCATCGAACCGGACCTCCGTCCTCCGCCGGCTCGTGCCGTAGAATAGCGCGCCGCACTCGATCTCCACCCCGAACGTCTCCTCCAGGCACATCGCCTGCGCGCAGAGCTGCACCTCGTCGCACGAATCCGCCTTCGGCTTCCCGCGCTTGTACTCCACCGGGAACGGCCGCCACCACCCCGCCCGCCCCGGCAATTGCATCGCACCCTCCGCGCCGGCCTCCACTTCCTGAAACTCCACGACATCCGCCTGCCCCGTGAGCCCCAACCGCAGGGAATAGAGGTGCAGCCCGCGCGCAATCACCACGCCGGGCCGTCCCTCCGATCCCCCATCGTGGACCCGCTCGTGGAGAACCCGCCCCTCCGCCGTGAGCCGGTTCTCCTCCCATTGCTGCTCGATATGGATCAGCCCCCACTGCCGCTCGCAGAAATGCAAATGCTGCAATCCCGAAAGCGGCAGCAGGTCGTCTTCGGAGTACATGGTCAAATCAGGTCGGACAGCCGATGCGCTTCCACACCGGGCGGGCACCCCGTGCGGATCGCCTCCAGCGTCGGCAGGTCGTAATCCTGAATCGATCGCGCGGTCTCCACCCCGTTCTTACGGTGGATGCCCTCCGTCACCAGCGAGAACAGCCGATGCGCCTGGGCGCAACCCAGCTTGGCTTCCCGCTTGCGCTGTTCGAGATCAGTATCGGTGCCCACGTGGCGGAAACAAAACGCACACCCGGGATGCACCGTCATGATCCCTTTGCTGGACGACCGGTCGTGCTCGTACATGTTGAGGATCGCCTTCCACAGAAGCTTCAGATCACCATCGTTGAATCCGGTCTGCTCCGCGAGGTTCGCACTGATGAACCCCTTGGCCACGAATAGCCCATAGGGAATCAGACTCTTGCGGCCCATGGTGCGCAGCTTCTCCTCGGGCTGCTTGTCCTCCCACGCCATCATGTCCGCCACCGTCTTCGCCCCTTTGACATCCTCAGCCACGGCCATCCGCGTAATCGATATGTCCAAAGGCAGGATCGCATCCACCGACCGCGCGAACGTGAACTGCACCGGCCCTCTCACCTGCCCCGCATTGAGCCCCGTGCTCATCACCGCTCCGAACGCCCGAACGTCGTAGAAGTTCTTGCACATCCACTGCCGTGCTAGGTCCACCTTCTTCTTCGGCGCCCCCTTGTCGCCGCCGGCGATTCCCCCTTCGGTGCTCTCGTGCGCTTGCGCGATCGGGCGGTTCAGGTTCGTCGCGTGCTCCACAAAGATGGCATCCGGCATCTGGTTCCCTCTAGCAAGCTGCACGTAGTTGCGCACACGGCGCTTCAACGCCACATCCGAAACCAGCCCGTGCATATCCTGCGGGTCGATGCGCGGCGCGTTTGCCGCATCCGGATCGCCATTGGGATTCCCGTTCTCGCAATCGAACAGGAAAATGAATTCGTACCGGTTCTCGATCGTCTGGCTCATGTTACTCGTCCCCCTTCTCGTCTTCGTCCTTACCCTTGCCCGCCCAAAGCGCCGCCAGTTGCTGGTAGTAGCCCAGCGCGAACAGGCTCTGGTCTTCCAGGCTTAGCGTCGTCGGCATAGGCCTGCCGATGCGGCAGCAGATCTCACTCATCTGCCGCTCGTACCAGACCTTCAGCCCTGGTCTCTGGTCGCCGAGCTTGCTCAAATGCGGCTGCGCTCCACGAATTAACCGCCCGAACACCAGTGCTGGCGTCGTGCTGGCGGCCGCGTAATACCGCTGGATTACGCCAGCCCCGACATCGCCCAGTGCCGACGTCTGGAGCTTGCCCAACACTGCCAGCAAACGGCCGCAATGATAGGCTCGATCCTGCAGATCCGCGTTCACTTCCGGCTTCAACTGTCCTTCCATACCCGCTCCTTCCTGTCTCCACTTCCTCAGGTGATATGCCTTGATCAATCCCATGCGCGCGTGGTTCGGTCGCTCGCCCTGAATCGTGTCCACGCGCACCCGCGCCAACGCCTGCGCCATTGCCGCAAAAGGAATCGGCTCGCCCCGCGCCGCCACCCGATATAGCCCGGCCGTCATCGGCGGCGCGGCATCCTTCAACTCGCGCACCGTCCCCGCCACGANNCTTCGGCGGCTTGGCCCTGCCCACACCGTCTCGATGTACAATCTCCAAATCGGAAAACCACCGGTCCACACTCGTAACCAGATCCTCGAAACTCCCCTCCATCCAGTCGCGAATCACCACGCGCCCGCCATTGCTCGAAATCGTGAGAGCGTAGTAGGTGTTGTTGGCCAGATCCGGACGCTCGCCGGCGCGGATGCTATCCAGCAACTTCCGCGCCCGGACCTGCGCATTCAGTTCATCCGCCTCGCTCGGTCCCATGATTAGGTCCATCAGGTCTTCTTCCTTTGCGACGCGATTCCGGAACCAGTGCGTCACCAGTGTCCCGGCAAGCAGTACGCTGTGGTTCGCAATCAGGTCGTTTAGGCCCGCCTGATACGCCTTTGCCGCCAGCTCCGACATCGCTGCGTTCGCAGATTGCTCCAGGCCATATGAGCGGAATGACTCCTGTTTGAAGCCGATCAGAACGTCCCCCATCGCGAGCCCGCCCACGCTGGTGAGTCCCGTGATCTTCGGATGCGTCGATGCCGGCCCCACCATCTCCCCGGTGAGGAAGCAAACCATCTTGGTAGCCTCTTCCTTGCGGCCACCTTCCTTGCCGCTCACCAGGCCCCGCCGAAATTCCCGCCACCACTCGTGCCACGTGTTCGATTCCACGGGAAACTCACCGCCAATTTGCAGCGTCACTTTGTCGGTTGCTTTCGCTTTGTGCTCTTCCAGGTCGGCTCTCAGCCTCGTGACACTGTCGGCATTCCGCAGCATTTTAGCAGCGGCACCCACCGCCGCCATGGCGGTTGACGCCCCTTCCAACAGCCCGATGAAGTACTCGTGCTTTTCCCCCGGCGGATCTTTGCCAAAGGCTGCAATTACACCAGCCGTATCGATCAGGAAGTGGCTCTTGGTAATGCCTCCGGCCTTCATCTCCGGTTGGCTCAAGTCGGGAGCTTTCAAGAAGTGCTTCCCAGGATTCTTCTTCAAGCTCGGATCGCCAAGCTCTACGATTCCCAGGTACTCTCCGCCCGCCCCGCAAATCACTGCCCACCGGGCGGCCTTCGGTGCGAATCCTGGTTCTGCGGCAAGTTCCTGCCGCCGCGCGTACTCCACAACTTGGTGCAGCATTAGATCGCCCCTCCTGGCAGCTTGATCACCGCGGCATCCTCATACCGCGGCACGCGCATGACCCCGTTCCCGACGCTGGCGCGGAAGAGGCTGATGGCTGGCGAATCATCTCCCTTACCGGGCCGCGACAGGTCGAAAACGTCGTACAGCATCAGCCCGAGGTCCGCCGTCCAAGGGACAGGCTGAGACCCGCCTGCCTGTGCCAGTTCAAAATACGCCACAAATTCCCGGCATCCGAGATAGGGTTGGTAAAAACACTTTCCGGCTTCCGCCCTTCGCCGGAACTGTGCTTCCAATGCGGGGAGTTGCCGCTCAAAACCCGGCCAAGGCCGGATCCCGGCATGAAGACGATAACGGACATTTCGCAGCGCCATCGTCTGCCGCTGGGTCCGTCCCTTCTCGTCCGAGCCGAGAAGATCCCGGTCGCCATCCGCCCAGATCGGCTCGGGGACCTTCTGTCCCCTTGCCCATTGCTCCACGGCAGCGACGCTCGCCTTCTCCTTCACCTCGTTGCGCCGCAATGCAATGTAGGAAGGAGCCGCCAGCACCTCGACGCACTCTACCTGCCAGCGGAATTCCTTCGGTTTGGCGTAGATTGCTTCGAAAACACCTCGTACCGTCGAGGGCGGCGGCAGAGGATAAGAGAATCGCTCGACCTTCAGTTCAGGCCTGGAGTAGCAGGCAAAATCACCCCAGACCAAAAGTTCTTGCGTGTGCGGGTTCATACAACCTCCACACGCAGACTATCACCAATTCAAACCGTACACAATAGCTAATATGAATTTTAGCTCACGCCATAGCAAATATATTTCAATCCAAGCCTCCCAAGAGAGGCTACGTTCCACCTCATGCTACCTCAAATCGGCTTTTTCACGCCTCCAGGTACTCCAGTTCCTTCGGTATGCACAACCCAGTCCCCGGATCATAATGCTTGTCAAAGAGGTACAGAAACCAGTCACTCGACTCCGCCCCGTCCTTCAAGAGCACAGGTGCCACCATCGCCCCGGCCACCTCTCGGCGGAAGCAACTCACCGCGTACGGACGCGCCCGCATCACCCAGCCTCGACTCAGTCTCTTCCGTCCTGCTTCCTCCGCCAACTCTTCGTACCGTTCACGGTCGTAGGTCACCACTGCATTCACGCTGTCCTGTTCGATGATCCGGTAGTGCTCCCGAACGTTCGGAAAGTGCTTCGTTAGTACAGCCTCTCGCAACTCCCGGTCCTCCAGCTTCGTAATCCCATAGAGCATCCGAAAGTACTCTTCGAACGCGGCCGGGTCGTCGATAGAGATTCCCTCCTCTCGGTTCAACAGAACACCCGTTAGGTCCGCGGCCTGCTGGTATACGCCTGCAGGATACCCCTCGTCCTCAGGCCGGAACACCCGCAGAACTCCGGTTTCCAACTTGCCATTCCGATTGCACCTTCCCGCCGCCTGCGCGACCGCATCCAGCGGCCCCAGCGCGCGGAACGCCGCGGGAAAATCCAGGTCCACCCCCGCCTCCACACACTGCGTCGCCACCAGCGCGCACCGTTTGCCCTCCTCCAGCCGCTTCCGCACGCCCGCCAACACCACTCCCCGATGCTTCGGACACATTGCGGTGGAGAGGTGAAACACATCCTCTCCCCACTGTGGCTTCAGAACATGAAACAGATCACGGGCGTGCCTCTTCAGGTTCACGATGCACAACACCTGGCTCAAGCCTTCGAACTGCGCCGCCAGCTCACCCCAACCGACCCGCTCCCCTCGCTGCGGCCACTCCACGCGAACCCGCCGCGCCCTCTCAAACAGCCGCAACTCCTCTGGAGCAAGTTCTCGTGGCTGCCATCCGTTCGTGCAGTACCGTCTCACTTGCTCATCCAGGTGCCGGAACGCTGGCTGCGTCGCCGTCGAAAACACAACTGAGCTCCGGTAGCGAGCCGCCAGGTGCGAGAGCGTTGCCAGCGTGGGCAACACCACCTTCAACGGCAGTGTTTGCACCTCGTCGAATACAATCACCGATCCCGCCAGCCGATGCAGCTTCCTGCACGCCGCCGGTGAATTCGAGAACAGCGACTCGAAAAACTGGACACTCGTCGTGATGATGACAGGTGCGTCCCAGTTCTGAGCGAGCATCCCGCGCAACCTCGCATCCTGCCCCTCGCCATCCACGGCTTCGATCGCCAGGGAATGGTGCTCCAGAAAGTACCGTTCGCCATCTCCCATTTCTGCGAGCGCTTCGCGGTAAACACGCGCCGTCTGGTCGATGATGCTCAGGAACGGCATCACCACCACAAGTCGCCTGAGCGCGTTTTCCTCCGCGTGGCGCAATGCGAATGCCAGCGTGCTGAGCGTCTTGCCCGCGCCCGTGGGAGCTGTCAGCGTGAAAAGTCCTGGCGCTCCCGTGGCTGCTGCCCGGCACGCTTCGAGCAGGTCATGCCGCAACCCGGCTACCGCGGATGAAGAGTCTGTCCCGGCTGCCAGCACCTGCAAATACCGATCCAACACCTCTGCTGCCACACCCGGCCGCAGTTCGGCCGCCGGCTCCCGCATGCGGGCCGCTGCCTCATCGAAATGCTCCTCCGTAGCAAGGTAATCCGCGTCCGTCAGCGCGGAGAACAGCATTCGCAAATCGAGCATCGCCGCGGCCGACTTCGCGTCAGGCGGCGTTCGCGCAACTCCCTCCGGCAGCGTGAGCCCGTCCGCCCGAAAGCGATCCAACAGCACGCCGCGATCACCCGTCAGCCGCCGGCCCCCCGGAACGTTCCCCTCCAGTTCCAACGGCAGGAGCTTTCGCAGTTCGTCCCGATCCCACCATTGCAATCCAAGGTGGTGCCCCTGGATGGCCATTGCGATCTCCGAACTCCGGTACCTTTCCAAGCACACGCTCGCGCCTATGGACCAATGATCCAGTCCTTTCTCTCGCCCCTTGAGCCGCTCCTGAAACAGATCCCCGTACTTTCCGAGATCGTGAAGCAAGCCGCCTAAAAACGCACCCTCTCCGGCTCCAAAAGCTTCGGCAAATCCCCGCGCCCGCTCAGCGACCCCGCCCAAATGGAGTCGCAACGGATTCCAGTCCCCGCGCTCATTTTCGCTGTGGGCGTAGTAGGTCGGCATCACCTCATCATACAAAAAACAAAAGACTTCACATGCCACACAGATTCTTGCCAATTTTGCCCTCCAATCCGGGTCACGCCCCCAGAAAATAAATTTCACCCACCCAACTCCCCTGCATTCAACAACTTCATAAAAACCACCACCCCGCCACCACCAAAAACCCACTGCTTGTATGCTGCAATTAAACTGGGAGGAGAAATGCCGTCCGCCAATCATCGCACCACCATCGCACCCGCATCCATCGCCCTCGCCGGAATCCGGGTGACAGTTGGCTTCCAAAAACCCCCTCCCACCTGTCACCCGTTTTCCACGCTCCCCCGCAACCTGCAGAAACAAAATAACTTAAGTAGGTGCAAAATAATGCGCGCGAAAAC
This sequence comes from Candidatus Sulfopaludibacter sp. SbA4, assembly GCA_900290305.1. Classification (GTDB taxonomy): domain Bacteria; phylum Acidobacteriota; class Terriglobia; order Bryobacterales; family Bryobacteraceae; genus OMOG01. The sequence continues at coordinate 9,232 of OMOG01000390.1, read as the reverse complement.
GGCGTTCCAACCGTCTCCACTGTCACCCGAGCATCGCCCCCATACCGGTGAGTGCCCAAATGTGGGCAGAAGCGCCCCTCCACCAACCTCCCTCCCATCTGGTGTAAACTATGCCACAAGAACAACTTGGTAAACCGGCCCCCTTTGGCGCTTCTCCTGCTGCTAACAGGCCTAAGGTCCCGCCGCTTATGCCAAACCTGATGGAAGACCTGTCCAAACCAGAAATCAAAACCCTGGTCCGTGCGCCCCGCCGGCTCCCCAGTGCGCGCATCGCTGCCGTCCTCGTGCTCCTGATCGCCATCGCCGCCGCCATCGCCGCCTACCTGCACTTTCAGGATCGCGTCTCTTCCGACGACGCCAACGTCGATGGCCACATCAGCGCCATCGCGGCCAAAATCTCGGGCAACGTGGTCGAAGTCCCGGTCTTGGACAACCAGCCCGTGAAGACCGGCCAGCTCCTGGTGCGCATCGATCCGCGCGACCTCCAGGCCAAGGTCGACATGGCCAAAGCCGCCGTCCTGCAGGCCGTAAGCCAGTTGCGTTCCGCCCAGGTGGTCGTGCCCTGGACCGACGCGACCACCCAATCCGGCGCCACCGCCGCGGCCGCCCAGCTCGCCGATGTCGAGGCCGAGCTCGACCGCGCCCGCATCGCCTACGAGCAGGGCGCCGGCGCCGACATCGCCTATGCCGAGGCCAACATCCGCTCCAAGCAGGCCAACGACGAACGTGCCCGGGCGGACCTGGCGCGCATGCAGCCGCTGGTCGACAAGGCCGAAATCTCCCGCTTGCAGTTCGACTCTTACGTGGCGGCCGCGCGAGTGGCCGAAAGTGACCTGCAGGCCTCCCGTGAGGAGCTGGCCTCGGCGCAAAAGGAAGCCGCCATCCGCAAGGCGTCCCTGGATGCCGCGCAATCCCGCGTCGGCCAGGCCAAGGCCCAGTTGGAGACCTCCACCGCCAACCGCCGCCAGGTCGCCATCCGTACCGCCGACGCCGGCAGCGCCTCGGCCGCTGTGGTCGCGGCCCGCGCCAATCTCGAAGCCGCCGAGCTGCAGCTTAGCTACGCGTCCATCCTCGCGCCCATCGATGGCGTCGTCACCCACAAGAGCGTCGAGGTCGGCCAGATCGTCGCCCCCGGCCAGGGCCTCATGACCATCATTCCCCTGAACGACGTCTGGGTCACCGCCAATTTCAAGGAGACCCAACTGGCCAATGTCCACCCCGGCCAGAGGGCCGAAATCAAGGTGGATATGTACGGCCGCAGCGTGAGCGGCCACGTCGATTCCATTGCCGGGGCCACCGGTTCCAAGCTCAGCCTGCTGCCCCCCGAAAATGCCACCGGAAACTTCGTCAAGGTGGTGCAGCGCATCCCCGTCAAGATTCTGGTCGATAACGCCCAGCAAGCCGGCCTGATCCTGCGCCCCGGCATGAACGTCGATGTGACAATCTTCACCCGGTAACGCCGGGCCAGGAGGCACGTCCAATATTATGATGCGAGTCTGTCTCATCATCGCCTGCACCGCCGCAACGCTCGCCGCAGCCGACGAGCAACGCCTCGCGCTGGCCATCCAGGCCCTGTCGCAGTTCGATACCGTGGAACAGGCGGCCCCTCCGGATTTGGGCGACGCCATCGCCTGCACGCAAGCCCAGGCCGCGTTACTCCCGGTTGCCCTGCCCGAGGAGCTTGCCCCGATCCACTATCGCAAGGGTGTCTGCTTGCTGGCCGCCGCCGCGATCACGCATAACGCCGCCGAGTTCACGGATGCCGCCGCCGAATTTGACAAGGCCATCGAAGCCTGGCCCGCGCGCGCCCGCAACGCAGGCAAGAAGCTCCCTCCCGAGCCCCTTCCGTCCGGCCCGCGGGTGCTGGCCGCCATCGCGCGGCTGGAAACGGGTGGCCGGCCTGCGGTGTCCCCTAACCTGGACGAAGCCGCCCCGGTCTGCTCGCCCAGCCTCATGTCGGCCGCTTTCTGTACCGAGCTGACCAAGACCGCCCGGCAATGGCTCGGCTGGCTGGCGCTGGACCGCGACGACCTCGCCGAGGCCGCGCGCGATTTCTCCGGGTCCGCCGGAACCGGCTGGTCCGCGTTTGTAGCGGGCCGCGAAGCGTTTCAGACCGGCCACTACCAGGAGGCCGCCGCGGACTACCGTCAGGCCGTCGATCTGGCGCGGCAGGGTCCTTCGCCATCGCCGCTCGGCCGCTTGGCGCCGCGGCCCGACCTGCCCTCGGAGCTGATCGAGCTCGGTGGCGCCCAACTCCTCGGCGGAGACGCCCGCGCGGCCATCGCGACCCTCGATGAAGCGGTCAGGACCGCCCCGGAAAGCGCGCGCGCGCTTTTCTTGAGGGCCCGCGCCCGGGAGACGGCCGGTCAAACGGAAGCCGCCCTCTCGGACTACAATCTCGCCAGCCGCACGGCCTTCGCCAGCGCCGCCGACCTGGCATCCGGAGAGGCGCACCTGTACCGCGGGATTCTGCTCTATCGCCGCAAGGACTATTCGCACGCCGAAGACGAATTCTCGAGCGCGCTGAATTTCGAGATCCCCGGAGGCTTGCGCGCCGATGCCGTCGCCTGGCGCCACCTGGCGGCCGTCGCGGCCGGATCGTGCGCCACTTCCCGCCAGTACCTGGAGCGGTCCCTGGCCGCGGCTTCGCCTTATTTTCCGAAAGCCGAGGCAAGAAACCTGATGGCGTTGTGTTACAGTGCAGAATAAGATGGCAAAAAGCGTCAACAAAGTGATTCTGCTTGGGCATCTTGGCAAAGATGCCGAGACCAAGTTTACGCCGAGCGGCATATCGCTCTCGAAGTTTTCATTAGCCACGAACCGGCGGACCAAAGACCAGCAGACCGGTGAGTGGAAAGACATTACCGACTGGCACAACATCGTAGCGTGGAAGACCGAAAATGTGGCCAACTACCTGCTAAAGGGCAAGCAGATCTTTCTGGAAGGCCGTATCGAAAGCCGCAGTTACGAGGATAAGGAAGGGCAGAAGAAGTACATCACCGAGATCGTCTGCGAAGGAATCAATATCATTCTGCTCGGCGGCGGAGGCCGCGGCGGCGATGCACCCTCCGATTCCGGCGATTCCGAACGCCTGCAATCCGCGCCGCGATCCGCCCAGCAGCGGCCGCAGCCCGCCGCTCAATCCGCGCCTCCGGACGACTTCGCGCAGCACGGCGTCACCGAAGACGACGTCCCGTTTTAGGCTTTTGCGCGCCCCGGCTTGCGGGCCTCGCGGCGCAGGTACCCCGTCCACCAGCGCTCGCGGCCCGGTGCGTCGAAGACCTCGGTCCAATGCTTGCGGAATTTCCGCGCCGTTTGCCCCGCCCGTTCCTCCAGGAACTTTCTTACGCGGGCCCGTTGCGGAGATGGCTTCATGGCTTTCATGAGCAGCCGCTCCCCCGCCACGCCGTCGTTTACTTCGCCCAGCAGTTGCTGCACCTGGCGCAGCTCGGCCATGCGCTTTTCCAGTCCGGGGCCGTAGCAGGGGCGGAACAGTTCGAGCGTATAGCGCAGCCGCTTGGTAGCCAGCCTCACCCGGTGCAGTTTCGACGCCGGCGGGTCTTTCGCCAGCAGGCCGCGGACATGCGTAAAGTACTCGGTGACCAGTGCGGGAAGCTCGCGGCGCGCGTTGGCTGCGGCGCCCGCGTGCTCGTCCCACTCGATGTGATGCATCGGCTTTCGGCCTTCAGTTCTTCCACCACTCGGCGACCGTGCCGGCCGGCATCTTGCTCAGGATGAACTGGGCCATCTCCTTCAGCCGGTCGGCCGAGTTTTCGGGGCCGCTGAAACAATGGCCCCGCATGGCCCCGTATACAAAGTATCCCTCGTAATGGGGATCCTTGGTAGTCTTCATCCAGTCCTGCAGCAGGTGGACGCCGTTATTCAGGAAGAAATTGTCGGCGTCCCCGACGAAGATATGCAGCCGGTCCACCAGTTTCGGGCCGAGCGCGCTCCAGTGTTTCTCCAGGTGGTAGCGGATGTCGTAGTGCTCCTTCCAGTACTCCGCCACCTCGGGATTCATGACGCCCGTGCGCTTGTCGAACAGCGGCTCGAAATAGCCGTCCTTGCCCAGCGGGCCGAAGACCGCCGACCAGATATCGAGCTGCTCGCCGCTGCGGCCGTGGGTGCCGTTGACCAGCTCGAAATGGTTCCGCTGCTCCGAAGTCGAGCGGACCTGGCCGTTGATCTCGCGGCTGTTGATGGTGGGCTCGCGGCGCCAGTCGATCTCCTTGTAGAAGGCGTTCTTGTCCTTATATATATTGATGCCTTCGACGTCCGAGAAGTCCACCGAGTCCGGGCAATAGGCCCACGTGCCGCCGTAGAATTCCGGGTAGAAGACCTGCAGCGCCAGCGCCTCCCAACCGCCCGTCGAGCCGCCCGAGAGCAGCCGCGCCCAGGGCTGGCGAATCACGCGGAAGCGCTTCTCGATCTCCGGGATCAGCTCCTGGAGAATGGCGTCGCCGTAAGGCCCGACGTTCACCGAGTTCACCGCATACGAGTCGTCGAAGTACGGGTTGGGATGCTGCAGCGTGACCACGATCATACGCGGGAAGTTGTCCTTGATCCACTCGGTGTAGAGCGCCAGGCCCTGGCCCCCGGACCTAGAGGAGCCCCCGCCGCCGCCTTCCGGCGAAAAGCCCAGCGGAGCGCCCAGGCCGAAATGGCCTTGCTCGTACAGCACCGGGTACCGCAGGGTGGTCTTGTCGTAGTCGCGCGGCAGTAAGACAGTGGCGCCGAGATAGATGGGACGGCCCCAGAACTTAGTCAGCAACTGACTTTGTATCTTGAAGCGCTTGACCCATGCGGTGTCGGGCGGAACCTGGACCGGCGGAATCGCCTGGTCGCAGACGAAGGGAATGGTGTATCCCTTGGAAGCGTCCAGCGTGACCTGCTTCGCGGCGCTGTAGAGGTTGCCCGGGGAGCGGACCCAGCGCTGGCCCTCCCATTGATCGTCGTGCATCCAGACGGTGTGGCCGTCGGACCGGCGGAACTCGGAGTAGATGTTGATGAAAGCCTGCACGTAGTAGTCGCCGGGCGGGATGCCGGAGAGACTTTCGATGGGCGTGCCGAGGTCGGTGGCGTCGATTACGGCGGCTTGGCCGGGCGCCAGTTTCTCGATGTCGCGGCCGAAAAAGGGAACCCCGATGCGGGAGATCTGGAGCCGCGGCTCGCGCTGCCCGTCGCGCGAAATCATGATGAAGACGCGTCCGGTAATCGGCCCGGCGGCGGCCGCCGCAGGGTAGGAGATCTCGAACCGCGTCGCGGCGGCAAAGCACGGAGACGGCGAAGCACGGGGAGGCGGCGAGCGCGGCCAGGGCGATTCCACAGGCAAGCTTGGTCATCAGGGAGATTCTACCGCAGGCGAGGACACGAAGACCTCAGCGCGGAGAAAACCAAGAGAAAGTCAAAACCTGAGTAAACGGAAGCGGGGAGCGCAGAGCCCCCCGGCGCTCTCCTTGTTTTCTCCGCGCTTGTCTCCGTTACTCCGCGTCTCCGCGGTGAGCTTGGTTTTCCGATTGGTCCGGCTCCCTAAAACTCGTAGCGCAGCGCGAACTGCATCACTCGCGGCGCGGCGCCCGAGGCGTACGCCGTGATCTCTCCGAAGGTCGTGGGGCTGGCCATGCTCAAACTGGGCGTCCCGAAGTTCACGTGGTTGAAAGCGTTGAAGGCCTCGGCCCGGACCTGCAGCCGGTGGTTTTCACCGTGCAGGCGGAAATACTTGCTGAGCGACATGTCGTTGTTGACGAAGCCCGGTCCGCGCAGGATGCCGCGGGTTCCCACCGCTCCCGGAAAAGAACCTGCGAATGCGTTCACCGCGCTGGTGTTGCCGAAGATGCTGGGAATCCCATTCTGGTCGAAGGTGAATCCATTCGACGGCAGGGTGCTGCCCGGCTTCAGGATTCCGAACGACGAGTACTCGTAGTTCACGTTGTAGACGCCGGCATCGGAGACATTGAGCGGCGTTCCACTGTGGTAGGAAATCAGCGAGGCCACCTGCCATCCGCCGACGACCTGATTCAGCCAACCGGGAATGTGGTTGAGGAACGTCTTGCCCTTGCCCACGGGCAACTCCACCACGAAATCGGCGGTGATGCTGTGGCGCGCGTCGAAGTCCGACGGACCGCGGTAGGCATTGGCGTTGAAGGCGTCCTGAAGCGCGGCGCCGCCGGCGGTTTCGGATGCCGACCCGTTGTCGATCGAGTGTCCGAAGGTGTAATTGAAATCGTAGCCCCAGCCGTGCGCTACCGGCCGCCGCAGCACGATGGTGGCGGCGTGATACGCGGACTTGCCGGCGTTGACATAAGCCTCGAGGCCCGAGTTTTGCAGCGGGAAGAAGGTGTTGCATCCGTACAGCGAGATACAGGTTCCGTTGGGCTGGCGGATGCGGTCCATATCGTTGAGGCCGTCCAGGAAACTGCCGGAGTAATTCCCGTACACGTCGTAGAAGAAGTTGGCGCTGGCGCTTCCATTGATGTAGAGATTCTTGATGCCGGGAAAGATGTTGGCGAAGAACGGCTGCTCGGGAACCAGGCTGGGATTGGCCTTCACCTGCGCGGGCGTGAGGCCCGAGTTATTGAGGTTGGCCAGCACCGTGCTGGCCTGCGCCCAGGTCTGTCCGGATGCCTTGTCGGTGAACTTGGTCATGGGCTGTCCGAAGTCCTGTTGCAGGATGCCGCGGTGGGCCAGGCGACCGACGTAACCGATCTCGAGGCTCATGCCGTGGGGCAGGGGACGCGCATAGTTGGCGTTGAGCACATAGGAGTAGGGCGCCTTGAGATCGCTCGAGACGCCGCTGAAGGTCGTGAATCCGCCCTGAATGATGGGCGGGGTGTACGGAAACGCGCCGCCGGCGGAGGCCGGGAGCGTGGGCAGGCCGCTGCCGGCGTAGCGGAACGCGGTGGTGAAGTTGGTGTTGACCGGTTGTGCCACGGTGCTGGCCAGGCCGGGAGAGCCGGACGATGCGAAGGCGGCCGCCATGGCGCTGCCGTAGTGGTCGTACACGATGGCGCTGCCGGCGCGGAAAACGCTGCCCTTTCCCGCGACCTTTTCGAGCAGCGAGCCGCTCTCCGGGGAGTAGGCGATCGAGACGCGCGGGCCGAAGTCTTTGTAATCGGTGGGGTAGTAACCCGGAGCGTTGTGCAGGGGACCACCCAACTTATAGGTGACTAGTGCCGTAGGTAAAGCGTAGCTGGGAATCCCGAGAGCCTGGCCGCCCACGCGGTCGCCGAAGAACTGACTCAGGGAGGTCTGCGGGATGACTTCGACCCCGTTCTTTTCGTAGGGAACTCCGTAAATGGAGTAACGAAGTCCGTAAGTCAAGGTAAGGTTGCGCTTCCACTTGAAGGTATCTTGCGCGTATTCTTCGAATTCGCGCCCGGCGAAGGCGATGGTGACCGGCTGGCCGAAGGGAATCGCCTTGCCATCGATCCCGTAGTTATAGGTGGCGCCGAACTGGTTGACGATGCCGAGCAGCGCGCCGAAGGCGTTGGTGACGTTGGTGGACGAAGAGAGGGCGATGCCGCTGCCATAGGTGGGCTGCAGATACGCCACCACGTCGGCGGCGATGTCCGCGCCCAGCCCGAGCAGCGTGTTGCGGTTGAAGCTGTAGTTGGGCAGGTTGTTGAAGTTCAGCAGGTCGTTCTCGGTGAACCGCATGTTGACGCCGAACTGGGCGGTGTGGCGGCCCTTGGTCCAGGTGAGGTCGTCGGCCACGTTGGTAGTGGGAGCGACCCGCTGGGAAGCGCGCGCGGTGGGCAGCAGGGTGGTGAAGCCCAAGCTGGGGACCACGGTGTCGCTGCCGGTGGTGGCGTTGCCCAGGCGCGTGTAGCCGTAATTCACCGCATTCACCAGGTGGGGCGTGAGAACCGCCGTGTAGCGGGCCGCCAGGCCGCGCGAGTTATCGAGCGTTCGCTGGGCCGC
>OMOG01000390.1:0-1302 GCA_900290305.1 Candidatus Sulfopaludibacter sp. SbA4 | reverse complement strand
TTGAGGCCCTTGTCGGAGGCGCCGATGGGGTTGTTGCCCGCGGGATACTGCTTCATCAGGCCGAGTATGTAGGAGCTGGCGCCGATGTGCAGCGGGTCGATGGCGGCGACGTCCTGGGGGCTGAGCTGCACGGTGCGGCCGTCCTTCAGCAGCACGTTCACGATGCCCTGCGAGAACGTGCTGTTGGGGACGGTGGCGGTCTTGGCGGTGGCGCTGCGGTCTTTGCGGCCTTCGTAGTTGAAGAAGAAGAACAGGCGGTTCTTCAGCACAGGACCGCCCAACGAAGCGCCGTACTGATTGCGGACCAGCGCGGAGCGCGGCACTCCCGCGCGATTGCTGAACCAGCTATCGGCCGACGTGAGAGTGTTGCGGTTGTACTCGTAGAGCGAGCCGTGGAAACTGTTGGAGCCGCTCTTGGTGACGATGGACACCTGGCCTCCGGCTGAGCGCCCCATGTCGGCCCCGATGCCCGCCACCGTGGTGCGGAACTCCTGCACCGAATCGAGCGGGATCGGCAGCACGGCGTTGAAGCCGTCCTTGCCCTGATTGTCGTTGACGTCGACGCCGTCGAGGAGCACGTTGTTCTGGTCGGGCCGCGATCCCAGCACCTGCCCGGTTGGCGCCACGCCCGGCTCGATGCTCAGCAACGCGACCACGTTGCGGGTCTGCAGGGGGATCTCTTTGACCTGCGTTTCGGTGAACGGGTTGCCCACGGAAGCGTTTTCGGTGTTGACCACCGCCATTTCGGCGTTCACGTTCACCGCCTCGGTGACCGCGCCCAATTCGAGTTTGGCGTCCATGGTGGCCGGAGTGTTGACCTGCAGCACCATTTCAGCGGCGTACAGGCGGAAGCCCGGCTTCTCCACCGTGACTTTGTAGGCGCCCGGCTGCAGTTGGGCCATGTTGTACTCGCCGAGCGAGTTGGTGAGGGCCTTGCGGACGGCGGTGGTGTCCGCATTGCGCGCCGTTACGATGGCTTCCGGCACGGCGGCGCCCTGGCCGTCGGTAACGACCCCCAGGAGACTGGTTTGGGCCGCCAGCGGCAGCATTCCGAGACTGAGTGCAACGATCAGGCGAAACATCGAGACTAACCCTCCATTACGTTTTGGGGACCGCTGTCGACGGAGAAAGCCAGTCTCGACGAAGAGACAAAATTCGACCTAGATACCGGAAAAAGACTGTTGATGAAGTTTAAAAGAACGGCAAGATGGAGTCAAATAGAAATGTCTTATGGGCGCGATCAAATCGGGGAAAAAACGGCGGGTCCAGGGGGACCCGCGCGGACCGGGGGGTCCGCCCCAC
>OMOG01000632.1 GCA_900290305.1 Candidatus Sulfopaludibacter sp. SbA4 | reverse complement strand
CGGGCCATCTTCTTGGGCGATTGCTTGCTCACCGGCGCGTATTGGAACCAGCTCGCCATGTACTCATGGTCCACGCGCCGCCGCGATTGAATCAGGCGCCGCTTGGCCCATACACGCCTCATATTCCGCGCCAGGAACCAGAACGCCTTCAGCGACGTGTGCTCCCACAGCAGGCAGCACATCACTACTACCACGTCGCGCGTAGTAATGGAGAACCAGTTCCGCCCGTACAGATTGGGCGAAATGTTCTTGATGCGCATCAGGAAACGGTTCTTCACCGAGTGCATGTTGATTTCGGGCGGCAGCGCCCGGCGGTTGCCCGGCAGAACCTTGCGCACGTGGTAGCCGCGCGCGTACGGAGCGTACATGCACTTCCATCCCATCAACTGCGCGCGCCAGGCCACGTCGGCATCTTCCCGATACACGAAGAAATCGGTGTCGAAGAACTCCCCATCGAGCGAAATGTCTTCGATCATCGTGCGGCGGTACAGGGCGGCCGCCGCCGTGGCGCCGAAAACGTACTCGTATTGCAGGTAGTGGCCGTTGTCCACTTCCTGGCTGCCGCGGTCCAGGTGGCGCAGCATCGGGTTGAAGTAGATGCCTGTCGAATCCACCACCGGCTTCTCCGGAATCTCGAAATGCGCCGTCATCGTCAGCAGCTTGCCGCAAACCGTGCCGATGCGCGAATCGAACTGCCCGGCATCCACCAGCGCTTGAATGAAATTCGGCAGCAGCAGAACGTCGGGATTCAGCGTCAGCACCCACTCCGCGCTCGAGAGCCGGATCGCCTGGTTCTGCGCCGCCGCAAACCCGATATTGTCGTCGTTGTAGTAGACCTGGCAGCGATCCTCGAACTGCTCCAGAATATCGATGGTGCCGTCGGTGGAGGCATTGTCGATGACGATGATCTCTTTGAGACGGTACCGCTGGGCCAGCACCGATTCCAGGCAGCGCTTGATGAAACGGCCGCTATTGTAAGTGACTATCGTGACGGTGACAAAGTCGTTGTGCGCCATGAACCAGAACCTGAGAGTCCGTACTTTCTGTACATCCGAGTACCCCTAGATCTGGGAGCGCGATTAAACTAATCCGCTCCCCCAGCCGCCAAGAAAACAACGGCTGGCGAGCCGCACGACTTTTCCGTACGCTGCCATGGGCTTCAGGCTCCGGCCACTGGCCGATTCAACGATCGCCCGCGGAAAGGAGCCCGCCACTACTGCCAGGCAAACTGCCCGAAAAGCAAGGGGGCGGAAATGCCTGGTTGCATATCTCAGAAGACTACCATACCAATAAACTCGCCGCATCTCCACTGTTAAGTTCGAGATGGAATGTCCCCCCGTATGTTTTGCGACAGCCTGCGGTGCGTAATACAGCCGGTAGCCCCGGTCCGCCAGGCGCCGGCAGAAATCCACATCTTCGAACCAGAGCGGGAAAAACCCTTCGTCGAAGCCCCCCAATTCGTGCCAAACTTCACGCCGCACCATCAGCAAAGCCCCCGCCGGCTGCTCCACTTCCTGGAGTTTCGAATAGTCCAGGTCCAGCGCCCGGTAGCGCCGGTTCGCCGGACTGTTCGGCCAGATCCGGTTCAACCCGAGAACTTCCGAAATCAGCGTCACCGCGGTAGGGAACCGCCGCACCATGAAGCCGATCTGCGGGTTCCCGCCCCCGTCTAACAGCCGCCCCCCAGCCGCCGCCGCGCCTGGAAGGTCACAGGCCGCGCGGAGCGCTTCCAGGCCGCTTACCAGCACCGAATCTGGATTCAACAACAAAATATATGGAGAGGTCAATACGGCAAAACCTTGATTGGCGGCGGCGGCAAACCCCCGGTTCGCCGGATTGGCAATGAGCTGCACTCCGCGCCGCGCGATTTCCGCGCCGCGCCGTGCGATCTCCGTGAGAGTTCCGTCGCTCGACGCATTGTCCACAACCACCACGTCCGCGCCCGTGCGCAGCGCGGCGTCCAGCGATCCGCCGATCTCCCGCTCCGAATTGTAAGTGACGATCACGATGCCGACATCCGACATGGATCACTTCGCTCCGCCGCCCGTAAGCAGAAAATACCATCTCCAGTAAGGGTCGAATCCGGTGGATACCTGCAGATCGCAGATCGTGTGTTCGCCGGCCCGCAAAAGTTCTGGTAGTCCTGGATCGAAATTCCTCCCGCGCACGGCGCCGAAATTTCGCAGACCCTGGAATTTACCGCGCAACCACGCCAGGCCGCAGCCGTGCCGGAAGGCCACCGCTCCCCACAGCAATTGCGCCACCGCGATCGGCCACCACCAGCGAAATATCAGGCGCCCGGGATAGTGCCGTGCCACCAGAAAAATCTGGTTGCGGGCAATGCGCCGAATCGTCTCCGGATGCCACTGCCCGAGGGTCGCGCTGCCTCGATGCCAGGCCACCGCGGCGGGGACGTAGAGTCCCGTGAGCCCGTGCGCGGCCGAACGCAGGCCGAAGTCCACATCTTCCAGGTAGGATTCGAAAGTCTCTTCCAGGTACCCGATCCGCTGGAACAATTCGGCGCGAAACAGGACGGCGGTCCAGGGCGGCGAAGTAATCGCGCAGGGGTCGGAAAACATCGGGCCGTCCAGCCTTCCGCTGCCCACACGCCAGGCGGTGCCGCCCCGGCACATCGCGTCAAAGGTGCCGTCAATCCTAGGGCTGCGGAAGCCGCGGCTGCCGCCCTGCCGCAGAATTTTCCCCGTGGCGAACCACCCCTCCGCATCCGCCAGGATCGCGAAGTAATCGGGCGCCAGTTCCACATCGGTGTTCAATACCGCGATGCGGTCTCCGCGCGCCTCTCGAATCGCGCGATTCACGGCCGCCGCGAAGCCCGCGTTCCGGCCCATCGCAATCACGCGCGCCCCCCGTTGGCGCGCCAGTTCCGGAGCGCCGTCGGTGGATCCGTTGTCCACCACCAGCAACTCTCCGGCGCGCAGCGTCTGCGCTTCCAGGGTATCCAGCAGGCGGCTCAGAAGGTCGCGCCCGTTCCACACCGGTACGATGGCGGTGATCATCGGAAGAAGCGCTTCTTCAGCAGAAACAGGATGTTCTGCATCCCATCGCGCCACGGGTTCAATTTGCTCTCACCCAGGCGCGACGAGTACATGATGGAGATCTCGCCGAACCGGATGCGCGGGCTGAGCAGCGCCTCGATTTTGATCTCCTCGGAAAACGCCATGCCGTCGGATTCCAGCTTCATGTCCTTCAGGATGGAGCGCCGGAATACCCACATGCCGGATTGCGAATCGCGCACCCAGCGAAAAAACAGCAGCGACATCGCCAGCGAGAGCACCAGCCCGCCGAGCTTGTTCTTGAAGCTCATGGCGTGCGGGTCGCGCACCGGGAGCCGCGAGGCGTTCAGGAAATCCACCTCCAGGTGCAAAAAAGCTTCAATCAGGTACGAGAGCGCGTCCACCGGGTAACTCTGGTCGCCGTCGAGGGTTACGATGAGGTCGCTCGCCGCCCCGGCGAACCCGCGTTTGTAGGCGCGGCCGTAGCCCCGCACGTCTTCGCGAATGACCTTGGCGCCCAGCGATGCCGCCACCACCGAGGTGCGGTCCGTGGAGGCGTTGTCGACCACGATTACTTCGTCGACGAACTCGGGCATGGCGCGCAGCACTTTCTCGACGCCCTGCTCCTCGTTGAGGCAGGGGATGATGACGGTGATCGACTGGCCTTTATACATGGGGTCTCGAGGGAGTGCCGTCCGACTTTTTCAATAGCGGGCGCGTCATAATGATGATAATGAAACGGCTCCTGCTTCTTCTTTGTTGTTCCGGCGCGTTCCTGTGCGGCGCGGAACTCTCGGGCGTCCATTCGGTGTACTTCCTGCCCATGTCCCGCGGCCTGGACCAGTATCTGGCGAACCGGGTGACCAACGACCATATCTTCCAGGTGGTGACCAATCCCAAGCTCGCGGACGCGGTCTTCACCGACCGCATCGGCGAGGCCTTCGAGTCGCAAATGCAAGACCTCTTCCCGCCGCCCGCGGCCGAAAAGCCGAAGCCCGAGCCCAAGAAGGATGGCAAGAAGGAGGACCAGCCAAAAGCCTCCGGCCTGCCCACCGATACGGTGAACAAGCAGACCGACCCGTCGCTGAATTCCGCGTTCGGCCGCGGCAAGGGCATGGTATTCCTGGTGGACGTGAAGTCGCGCCAGGTAATCTGGTCTGCGTACGACCCGCCCAAGGGCGCCGCCCTCACCGATCTCGACCACTCCGCATCAGACATAGTCGCCAAACTCAAAAAAGAGCTGTACCCGAACCCCAAGAAATAGCCCTTCCACCCCTCCCTCACGGTCGGGGCTCCGATCAGAGCCGGGCCCAGAGGGCACCCCGTCAGCAAGCGGTTTCACCGTTGTCCCTCCGCTTCCTCCGTTACCTCACGTCCTGACTCTCTCTCCATCTTCTCCGCGTGATCTCCGTTCCTCCGCGTCTCCGCGGTGAAGCGCTCTCTTCTCCTTCACTAAGACCCGATACTCCTCCACCAGCCTACGGGTGATCGCCGCCATATCCCAATTTTCTTCCACCTCGGCGCGCGCCCTCGACGCCATCGCCGCCGCCTCCTGCGGATCCTCGAACAGCCCCACCACCCGCTCCGCAAACCCCGCCGGATCGTCCGACAAGCGGCAGAATTCCCCATCCTTCCGCGCCAGTCCCTCGGCGCCGACCACGGTCGAAACCACCGGGATGCCCGCCGCGAACGCTTCCAGCAGCTTCACCCGCACTCCCGACCCGCTCAGAATCGGGCACACAAACACGGCGTACCGCCCCAGCGGCTCGCGCACATCCTCCACGAATCCCAACAACTCGAGCGCTCCGGAAAAATCCGAATACGCGTGATCGGGCGGCGGATCGGAGCCCGCCACCACCAGCTTCGCCTTCGGCTGCCGCTCCAGAATCCGCGGCATCACCTCCTCGACGAACCAGTTCATCGCCACGCGATTCGGATCGTGGCGGAAGCTGCCCACGAACAACATGGTCAGCGGCTCGCGGCCGCAATTGCGGAATTCGTAGTGCGCGGTGTCGATGCCCGCGCGCAGTCCCGGCCGCAGTTTGGGCGCGAGCGCCGGCCGAAACGAAAGCAGGTAGTCGCGATTCGCCGGCGTGCACACCTGCACCTGGTCCAGGCGCGGCAGCGTCTGCAATTCGTACCGCAGCGCGCGCAGGTACTCCATGCGTGCCTTCCATTCGCCGATCATGCCCGGCATGTGGCCCAGGCCGCGGCCCACCGATTGAAAGTAGACGTCGTGTTCGAAAAGCACACTCGGAATGCGAACGTACGCGCCGCGATACTGCGCCATCGGCGTGTACTCCAGTTGCAGCACGTCCACCCGCCGCGTCCAGAGCTGCCGGTGGATCAGCCACTCCAGGTCGGCGTTGGCGAATTCGCGCACGGCCTTCGGGAGAATCGAGCCCATGCCCTTATCCTCCTCGTTGGCCCGCACGATCCACTCGACGGAAGCGCAGAACCCGCGCAGCGCTTCGTTATCCTTCTCCTGCCACGGCCAATCCAGCAATTCCACCACGTGAACGTCCGCCAGCTTGGCCAGTTGCCGCAGCGTCTGGTACATGAAGACGCCGCCGCCGTGCACCGGCGGGCAAATCGGGTACGGCGAAACGAACAACACGCTCAGACGATCGGGCGCCTGCTCCATGGGCGCGAAGCGATCGCGGAAATAGCCTCCCAGCGGCCGGCGGAATGCCTCCGTGTCGCTCACCCGCGCCAGCGATCGCGCACGCCACCGCGAGCGCATGGCCTGCGGCAACTGGCGAAACGCGTGCCAAAACGCGCCGGGATTGGGACGCAGCGGGACGTCGCCAAACACCACGCTGAGGATCGCCCCCGCGTAGCTGAAGAAAAAGTGCGGTACCAGCCGCCGCCACTCGTGAATGTTCTTCCAGCAGAACAGCAGGAAATTCTTCTTGAGCACGGCCTGAATCTGGTCCTCGCGGAACCGCTTGCCGATGGTGCCGCGGTGCTCGTGATAAACCACGCTGCGCGGCTGATACAGCACCTTCCAGCCGCGTTTCCAGGCGAGGAAGCCCAAGTCCGTGTCTTCCAGGTAGAACGGCGCGAGCAGCCCATCGAACCCGCCCAGATCGAGGAACTTCCGCCGGTCGAACGCGCACGATCCGCCGCCGCCGTAGAAGCACGGATACAAGTCCTCGACCGCCCGATCGATGCGGTGGCGCACGCGCAGGCCGCCATCCTGCCACCACCCCTGCGTCAGGCCGGTCTCTTCGCGCACCTTGTTCGGATCGCTGAAAAAAATCTGGCAGGACACGGCGAAGACATCGGGATCGCGGAAGCCTTCCAGCAGTGGCGCGAGGAAATCGGGAGCCACCCGCATGTCGCTGTTCAGCAGGACCACGATATCGTTCGCGGCCGCCTGGAACCCGGCATTCGAGCCGCCGCCGAACCCCAGGTTCACCGGCAGCGCGAGCACTTTGACCTGCGGAAAGGCCGCGCGGACAAAGTCGGCGCTGCCATCGGTAGAGCCGTTATCGACGACCACGATTTCGTTTTCCGGATTCGCCGAAAGCGCCCCAATCACCGACGGCAGATACTTCTCGAGCAGGTCTTTCCCGTTCCAATTGGGGATGACAACGGTAGCGCAGGTGGGTGGAAGAACGTCGGCACGAGTGCCGACGCTGCACGCAAGAGTGCGTGCGCCACGAAGCATCCACAAGAGGTCGGTGATCGCCAGCGCCACCACGCTGATCGCCACCAGAAACGGCGACACCAACAAAAACGGTAGTGCGCGAAAGACCCGCTTCAGGAAAGCCACGCGCCCCTCCGCCCCGATGCTTTCCAGGAACCCCTGGACAACCCACTGATTCTGAACTGTTTGTGGGGCAGCCAATCTTGGCTGCCGCCGGCTTCAGCCGGCGCTCCT
>OMOG01000386.1:10852-12326 GCA_900290305.1 Candidatus Sulfopaludibacter sp. SbA4 | reverse complement strand
TTTCAACCTCTGGAAGGACGGGTTGGCCGGGCGCGCCAACGTCACCCTGCACAGCTATCCCAAGCTGAACCACCTGTTCATTGCCGGAGTTGGAAAGAGCACCCCGCAAGAATACGGCGAGCCGGGACACCTGGATGCGGAAGTCCTCTCCGATATTGCGGCGTGGGTGCTTCGCTGAAGGTGGTCACTGCCCCGGAAAACAGCTCCGCGAAGACTGGAACTCGGCCTTGGTCATTTGAACCTTGACCTCTTTCAGGCTTCCATCGCGGTCCTTGATCACCTGCGCGGTGGGCGGATCCTTCTGCTCGTTGACCACCACGTGAAACTTCGCCTGCTGATACAGAAGTCTGCGCGTGGCCTTGCGCCGAGACCAGCAACGCGATCCACGCATAAACCACGCTCTTCATCCGCGCACCTCAGCTCTCAGTAAATGGACACCGCCCGTTGTCCAAGAATTCCGTGGGTCTCTAAACGATGTACTGCGACACAAACGACAGGTAGCCCTGACGCCCGCCCTCCTTGGTCCAGAGGTCGATCGACTTGCGGATCCGTTTCAGGCAGATCACCACTTCCTCCGGAGTGATCGGCTTGCCTGGGTTCTCAACGGCAGGGGCCCTTCCCATGCGCCACTCGCAAACCTTCTTCACCGCGTCGAAGATCTTCCGGGACCGCTCGCCGATGCGCAACGGCGACGGCCTCCGCTCTCGGATCTCGGCCTCATAGAACGCGATCAGCGCGGCAACCGCGTCAGTGACGTCGATATCCAGCACGGACCGTTCGCGGCGGAACTCGGTCACGATGGCGAACTCCATATTCTGGAGGACATCCAGGTACTTGTCTTCTACTCCCATGCTATTCATTTCCACTGTACCAGCCCCGGCGACCATCGGTCGTCGCGGTATCATACCAACAGATGGCTCTGACGCAGGCGTATGACGAGATCCTCGATTTTCTAGCAGCCGGGACAACGCCCGAGAGTATTGCCAACTTCCGGCCCTCGGATGAAGCCGTGGCGCGTGTACGCGAGTTGATTGAGCGCCGAAGCGAAGAGAGACTCTCTCCGATCGAGAACGAGGAACTGGAAGAATATCTCCGTCTGGAACACCTGATGATTATGGCGAAGGCAAGGGCCCAACTGCGCCTGAGATCCTGAGATCGGCATCATGGGCGACGAGATTTCGGGCGCTATACGCTTGCTTGTGATTGAGCCAGCCGCCCACCGGGGCGAGTACTGCCTGGTGCACGAGGACGATTCGTTTACACCTCACCAAATCGATCACATCGTCAGCCGCAAACACGGTGGCGACTCTTCGCCGGGCAATCTTGCGCTGGCTTGTGTCCGCTGTAACGCCTGGAAGGGATCGGATATCGCCGGCAATGGGCTGGAACCGGGACGAATCGTTCCGCTGTTTCATCCCCGGAGAGATCGCTGGCAGGACCACTTCCGAATCGAAGACGGTGAGATCGTTCCGCT
>OMOG01000386.1:0-10842 GCA_900290305.1 Candidatus Sulfopaludibacter sp. SbA4 | reverse complement strand
CGCTATCTCAATCCGGACGCTACCCCCGCGAGAACCCGTGAAACGCCACATCCAACGCTCGCCGCCTGCCGTACAATAGAACTTCCGGCAGTTTTCGCCTCGCCGAATCACGGAACACCTGCGAGGCCGTCTGCGTAGGAACTAAGGAGTGCTTTCCCAAGCCTATGACACCCACCGCCGCCGCTACCATGGGGCAGATCCATGCCCTGCTTGCCGAGAGGGGTTACGAAGTTCAAGAGACCGCGCCTGACCACCTGAAAATCCGCGATCTGTCGAGCGGGGTCACCATTCAGACGGTCCTGCAGGGCGAGATCCTGTTTCTGACCCTCACCTGCACGGTCGTCCCGCAATCGGCCATCACCGCCGAGCTCATGGCCAAGATGCTGGAGGCCGATAACGGCATCTCCACCTCCCACTTTCAGCTCTACGACGCCGGCCAGGGCAACGTCGCGATTACCTTGAACAACTTCTGCAAGCTCCAGGAGATGGGCCCCGACGACGAAGACGATATCCTCTCCTGCGTGCATTTCCTGTTCGTGGATGTGATGAGCGCGCGGCGCCTGCTGGCCGGCCTCGTATCGTAACGGAGAACCTGACATGCCATTTCTTTCCGATGTTTTCGGCCGTTTGGGCCGCGTTGCCCGCGGCACCGCCAACCAGGGGGTCGACGCCCTCGAAGACGCCACTTTCGAAACCACGGTGAAGCAGACCGTGGCGGACATGAAAACCGAGTTGAACAAGGTGATCCAGGCCTCGGCCGTGGCCTTGAGCAACTACAACCGCCTGGACGCCGAATACCAGAAGTACGTGCGGCAGTCGCAGGAGTGGAAGGACCGCGCGGGCCAGGCGCTGGACGCCGGCAACGAGGACCTGGCGCGCAAGGCGCTGGCCAAAAAGGCGGAATGCGACCAGCAGGTGGCCTCCATGAAGACCGCGGTGGATACTGCGCAGCAGACCAGCGACAAGCTGAAGCAGCAGGTGATCGAGCTGAAACGCAAGATCGAGGAAGGCGAGCGCACGGCCACCACGCTGGTGGCGCGCAAGAACGCCGCCTCCGCGCAGCGCAAAGTGGCCGAGGCCATGTCGGGCGTGGGCAACGCCGATAACGCCTTCTCGGCCCTGAACCGCTTCGAAGAATCTGTGTCGCGCGAAGAAGCCACCGCCAAGGCCTTCGACCAGCTCTCTTCCGCCGGCAAAGATGACGACCTGGAAGCGCAGTTCGCGTCCCTCGGCGCGCACAGCGTCGACTCGGAGCTGGAGGCGTTGAAAAAGGAGCGCCAGAAGCCCACACTGCCCAAGGAGCTGCCGGCGCCTGGCGCGTCTTCATGATCGACTGTGGCACAGGCATTCGTGCCTGTGTTGTTTTAAGTGAACCATGATCACCCTGACGGTAGAGATCCTCCTGGTGGTTCTACTGGGAATCGTACTCATGAATCTTTTCAAGAAACACCCCTCGACTTCGGCTGCAGGCGGGGCTCCCGACCCGCTGCCGGACCTCGCCAATCTGAAACCCACCGACGCGCATGCCGGAGACATCATTTCCGTTTCCGGCGCGGGCGACGATTTCAGCGACCTCGACTTCACCGCCGATCGCTGTGCCTTTGTGCAAGCCGGCTCGCACCACTGGACCGAGCTGAGCGGCCCGTACCGCGAGCGCCGCGTTTCCATGCGCGCGGGCGCCAACCAGGATGGCGATCTCGAAGTGGCCATCCACAGCGACGCGCGCAAGCTTACCATCGAAGACTTCGGGCTCTCCGAACCCGACCTGGCGGATCTGGACGAGCGCCAGAACACCGGCGACTATTTCGAGTTCGACAACAAGACCTGGCTGTATCGCCTCAGCCGCGAGGCCCAATCCAGCGGCGTCGGCGCGCCCGCGGCGTTCTATTACTGGGAATTCCAGGAGAAAGGCGGCCAGGGCCTGCTCGCCATCCGCAAGGCAGAAGGAGAGCCCTTCGTAGCCACCGTGTATACCGGGGTCGCTCCCGGCAACGTCACCGTCTACCGGCCCAGCACGTAGTAGCACAGGCATTCCTGCCTGTGTTGCTTACCATGAGGCCATCATATGAACCGATCGTCTCTTAAGTTTCTCGCCGTCTTACTCGGCGTTCTGATTGTCGTCGTACTCTTCGCGGGGTTGGACAATCTGCCCCGTACCCTGCGCGCGCAGATCGATCCGGAGCGCCGCGCACTCGCCTCGGCACAGACCCAGCTCCAGTCCGCGCAGGACGAGGTGCTGCGCAACCTGCAGACCGAAGCCGGCCTGTTCCGCGCCATTCCCGCCAGCCAGCAGTGGCCGGAGCAGCTCTCCAAGGACCTGGGCGACCTGCAGCTCGCGTCTCACCAAATCGAGCAGCTCACCGCGTTCGAGAAGCAGAACCGCCGCCAGGACCGCGCGCAGGTCGAGTCTCTGCTGGCCCAGGAACGCGGCCTGCGGACCAACGCACTGGCCCAGGCCACCGCGATCCAAAAGGAAGCGGCTCACTGGGTGGATGCCAAACGCCACCTGCCCGAAGAGCTGCAGCAGATGGAGCGGGACTACGGCGTCATCCACAACTTCGATCTGGCGCCGCTGGCCTCCGCGGTGCAGAAGGCGGAAGCCGACTGGCCCGAGAAGCAGGCCGATCTCAACTCGCGCCTGAGCGGCGTCCGCGGTATCATCGACCAGAGCGATGCCCTCTGGCAATCCACATACGACTCGCGCAAGCAGGTGGTGGCCGGCGATTTTGCGCACGTCGATATCCCCAGGCTGATCGGGGCCGCGGATTCGCTGCAGACTTCCGCTGCCGCCCTTCCCAAGCAGAGCGAGGATCTGCAATCGCTCGGCGCCCAACTCTACAACGCATGGGACAAGGTGCTGGCGGACATGGAGGTTCGCGGCAGCGAATACGACCAGAAGATTCGCACCGTCCAGACGCACTTCGCCGACGCCAACGCGAAGAACGGCGAGATCGGCTCCGACGAGAAATGGGTGCCGGTATCGGAGGCCACCTACGAAGCCGACAAGCACGACCTCGGCATGGCCATCGAGCACAAGGCCGCCGGCAAGTACGACGTGGAGGCCGAGCGCGTGGCCCAGCCCGCCGGCTTTGCCTACGTCGCGCCGCCTTCGCAGGGCTCCAACCAATACGGCTACTGGGACCACAGCGGCGGGCGGGATTTCTGGGTCTTCTACGGCCAGTACGCGCTGCTGCGCGACCTGCTGTTCAACCATCAGTATCAGCCCATCGACCGCTACGATTGGGAAGGCTACCGCACCTACCAGACGCGCCGCGAAACTTACTACGGCGGCAGCAGCGGTGCGAGCAGTCCGCGATACGGCACGCAGGGCACGGCCACGCAGGAGCGCTACTCCGGAAGCAAGTTCGCCAAAGGGGGCGGATTCCGCGATTCGAAGTATGCGTCGAAGAGCGGCTCCTATGGCGATTCGAAGTACGCCTCGCCCGGCGGCGACCGCACGCCGCGGCAGTTCGGCAGCGGCAATCGTCCCGAGGAGCGCCGCGCGAGCCCGCCGCCCTCACGTCCTTCGCCGCGGCCGTCGTACCGGCCGTCCCCCCCTCGAAGATTTGGGAAGCGCTAAGGCAAGCAACTCACTCTGGTGGGGCAGGCGCTTTCGCCTGCCAACCGTTTTTTTCTACGACCGCGCCGAATCGGCAAATGCCGCCATTTCGCGGCCCAATACCCATTGGCGTAGTGGTGTATTCAAGGAGAGCCAAAGTGCATCCAAACTGGTTTGAGACTTTTTTCGAAGGCCTGGCGCTCGATATGTGGCGTGGCGCCGTCACACCGGAGGTGACCGCGCGGGAAGCCGCCTTTCTGGCAAGCCGCCTGGAACTGCAGCCGGGAATGAGCGTGCTCGACGTGCCTTGCGGGAACGGCCGCCACGCCATCGAATTGGCGCGGCGTGGCATGCGGATGACGGGCGTCGATATTTCGGCAGGCTTCCTCGACGAGGCGCAGCGCAACGCGCCCGAGATCGAATGGGTCCACGGCGACATGAGGAAGCTGCCATGGAACGGCCGCTTCGATCGAGCGTACTGCTGGGGCAATAGCTTCGGTTACTTCGATCACGACAACTGCCAGCGGTTCCTGGAGGCGATCGCGGCGGCGTTGAAGCCCGGCGGCCGATTCATTCTGGAGAGCGGCGCTGTATCGGAATCGCTGCTTCCGGTGTTACAGCCGGAGCGGAAACTGCGGATCGGCGATCTGGATTTTCACAGCCGAAACACCTACGACGCCGCGGAGGGCCGCATGGACATTACCTACACCTTCACCCGGGGCCAGCAGCAGGAGGTGAAGCCAATCCACCAGTGGGTGCATTCGGCGGCGGAGATCCGGCGGATGCTGAGGCGCGCGGGCCTGGAGCCGCTGGCTGCCTTCGGCGACGTGGAAGGCGCCGGGTATGCTCTTGGCTCGCCACGATTCATCGCCTTGGCGCGGCGAGCCGGGCCGGTGTGAGGAATTGGGGTCCGCCCCACCTCACTCGGTTCGCAAGGCTTCCGCAGGAATTTCGGCAATTCAGTCAGGAATCAATACCGGGATCACTTTGTTCCCGTAGCGTCGATAAATACGGAAATCGGAGTCCAACGTGAAAACCTCCCCGGCCGGGTGCAATTCCGATAGTCGAACCAGACAGGCATCCGCAAGTGACATCGGCCTGTTGCGGTAGCGGCGCATCAGCGCCCGCAGGTCCGCCTGCTCCTCCTGCACTTCAAGCGCGATCCGGATCACACCCCGGTCCATTAATACAAATAGGGGATCGGCGTCGTGACCCTCCCGTTTCAGGAGAAAGGCCGCCTCCGTAAGGACCGGCTCGCACGTGAGTAGTGGCGGGCGAAAGAACTTCCATTGTTCGCAAACCCATGCGTGATGCGTCAATCCGGAGGCAAGGAAGCTTACCAGCGGACCGGTGTCGAGCAGGCCCGGCCCCTTCTTCACCGGCCGAAACCTTCCATGTATTTCGGATTGTCCGCCAGATCCTCAGGCAGGCCCTTCACCGTACCGGCAAGGTCGCGGGCCAAGTCGTAACAGGAGACTGCGCCCGCCCGCGGTTGCTCGTACAGCGCGTTTTCCAGGCTTTCGCGCACGAGGCCGGATTTCGTCACCCGCCTTGCCTTGGCCTTCCTGGCGAGCTGGGCCAGGAGCTCATCGGGTAACTTCACTGAGATCGTTCGCATAGTCATAGCGTAATACGCGCCGTACCGCACCGCAATACGCCCGCCACCTCCCGCCGCGCGGACAAGGACGGTCCGCCCCGCCTCACTCCGTTCGCAAGGCTTCCGCGGGATCGATTCGCGACGCGCGGACAGCCGGCATCCAGCCCGCCAGCACCGCCACCCCGAAGATGACCGCGGCTACCAAGCCCAACACTAACGGATCTACCGCGCTGACGCCGATCAACTGGGCGGCAATCACTTTACGAAGCGCCACGGAACCTCCCAGCCCGGCCGCGACACCGAAGGCCGCAGCCGTGGTGGCGCGCCCAAGGACCAGCCGCAACACGTTCGAAGGCTGCGCCCCCAACGCCATGCGAATCCCGACCTCGCCGGTCATGGAGGCCACCCAACAGCGCATCACTCCGTACACGCCGGCGGCGGCCAGCGCGAGGCCGATGGCCGCAAACACCGCCAGGAGCGCCGCCGTGAATCGCTGCGGGGAAACATAGGCGCGGACTGCCGCATCGAGTGTGGTCATGCGGGATTCCGGCGCGGTGGGGTCGATGGCCTGCAGCTCGCGGCGCACCGCGGGGGCGAGAGAGCGCGGATCGGCGATGGACGATCGAATCATCAGCACGGCGCCGCTCGAAGGAGTTTGGGCGAAGGGACGGTAAGCGGTGGGCTGCCAGTGGTCCGCGAGCGGGTTCCCCACGTCGCCGGCTACGCCCACGATGGTGGTCCATACGCTATCGGCGCGACCGGAGTTGAAACGCACTCTGCGCCCGATGCACTCCTCATCGCCCCAATACCGGCGAGCCACGGTCTGGCTGACGACGGCAACCGGCGGGCTCGAGATGGTGTCGGCATCCGTGAACCAGCGGCCCCGAAGCAACGGAAGACGGATGGCATCGAGGTATCGAGGATTGGCTGAATACACCTCGGTACGAGCTTCCAACTCCGGCCTGCCGAAGATCTCGAACACCGATCCGCGGACACCCGGTCCGCCGAAGGGATAAGCCTGGGGCGCGACGATGCCCACGCCGGCTACCCCTGGAATCCTGCCGATGCAGAGGCACAATTCGTCAAACAGGGCAGCCCTCTGGCCGGCACGAGCGTAGCGGGAAGCGGAGAAATCAGTCAGGACCCGGAGCACGCCTTCGGGACGGAATCCCAGGTATTTGCTCTGTAATTGGGTCAGGCTTTTGAAGGCGAGGCCGGCGCCGGTGAGGAGCATCAGGGCGAGAGCCATTTCGAGCGCGACCAGCACACGGCCGAACCGCCGGCGTTCGCGGCCGGAGCCGTGGGCGGAATCGCGCAGCCGCACGATTACATCGAAACGCAGCGAACGGAGGGCCGGGAGCAGGCCGAAGAGCAGGATGGTGACGAGCGCGAGGGCCGCGGTGAAAGCCAGGACGCGCCCATCCAGGGCGAGTGCGTCGGCACCGGCGAGCCGGCGGGCGATGTTGGCGGGAAGAATGACCAGGATCGCGTCGTGCAGGGCGCGGTTCAGCAGCAGTCCGAGTACGGCGCCGGCGGCCGCGAGCACGGCACATTCGCCGGTCAGTTGCAGGACCAGGCGGCCGTGCGAAGCACCGAGAGCGGTGCGGATGGCGAATTCGCGCCGGCGCCCCAGTCCGCGCACCAGTTGCAGGTTGGCCAGATTGGCACAGGTGATGAGAAGCACGAAACCCGCGGTGGCCAGCAGGAACACGATGGGACGGCTGTCGTTGCTCTCGAACGCGCGGGCGAGCGGCGTAACCTGCGCGCGGCCGCCCGCAGCCAGCGAAGCGAGCTCCGCCTGGGCCGGCGCCGGCGTGACGCCCGGACGTAAGCGGGCAATCGTGCGGCCGCCGCTCGGCAGGCTCGGGACGACCAGCTTGACGTCGCGGACTTCCAGGAAGAAATCGGCGGGCAGCACGCCGGCGATCGAGTATAGCTGGCCGTCGAGGGTCAGAGCCTGGCCGGCGATATCGGGCCGCGCGCCAAGGCTCTTCCAGAACTCGTGACCGATCATCACGACGTTGCGGCCGAAATCGCCTCGGGTGAGTGCTCGCCCCAACGCGGGCCGGAGCTTGAGGAGCGGGATGAGATCGGGTGTGACGCGAAACCCGTAGGCCAGGCGGACCCCATCCGGGCCCGCGACGGCGAAATTCCAGGGCAAAAAGGCGCCTGCGGATTCGATGGAGCGGGCACCCTCGAAATCTTCGAGCTGCGCGGGGCGCTCCGGGATGGAGACGTCGACGAGTTGCTCGCTGTGCGGAAAGGGCAGCGGGCGGAGCAACAGGGCGTTGACCACGGTGAAGAGGGCGCTGTTGGCGCCGATCGATAGTCCCAACACCAACACCACTGTCGCGCTGAAAGCCGGCTGTCCTGTGAGGACTCGCACGCTTTGCCGCATATGTGGCAGACGCGGGAGGACGCCGGAACGTTAACGCGAGTTGATTGTGGGGCGGACCCCCCGGTCCGCGCGGGTCCCCCCGGACCCGCTTTCTCTAATCGAATCAAGTTGCCGCTCGCGCAAGCGCCTGCCCCACCTTGTACCGGCGGTGATACTGTGTTGGTAGTGAAGCCGGCGCTGATTCTCTTCCCCGCCCTGCTCGCCGCCCAGTCGCTCTCCGACTGGTCGGTTCCGCCGGTCCTCAAGGCCCTCGGCTACTCCTACGCGCTCCGCCGCGAAGGCTGCCACAGCAACACCTGCGTGGTCCTGGCCGCACCGGCCGTCCCGATCGCCCACGCCAACGGAAATCTCAACCAGACCTTCAACGCCGCGCCGTATCGCGGCCGCACCGTCCGCCTGCGCGCCTGGATCCGCCTGGAGCCCGCGGACCCGGCGGACCACGCCGCCATGTGGCTCGACGTGAACCTTCCGGGCAAGCAGAAGGGCTTCTCCGACAACATGGGCGACCGGCCCATCTCCTCCGCCGAATGGAAGAGCTATGAAATCACCGGCGAGGTCGCTGCCAACGCCGAATCCGTAAGCGCCGGAGTCATGCTGTTTGGCAAGGGCCGCGTCTGGGTCGACGGCGTGACCTTCGAAGTCCTGGGGACGCCGCCGGTATCGCTGCGCGACACGTTTCAGAAGATCTACGCGCGCATCGATGCGGCCTACGGCCAGCGCGACGTGGACGCACTCGCGGCCCTCGCCGTTCCCGAGGCCCGGATCGTCATGGGCTCCACCAGCGTGGCGCTTTCCGAGGCGCTGCTGCAGATCATGAACGAGATGGAAAAGGGGGCGGCGTACACCTCGCACTCCACCATCACCAGCGTCACACCCTCTGGAACGGAAGCTATCGTCTCGGTGAACAATGAATCCACCATGACATCGAAGGCCGGCAAACGAATCCTGCATTCGTCCAATCGCGACACCTGGGTCAGGGTCGACAACGTCTGGAAGCTCAAGGAATCGAGCCTGATCTACGCCCGGCCTGTGACCCCGCTCACCGAGCCCCCGCCCACCGAACCCGCGCCCCCCGACCCGATCGTGGCCGAGTTGCAGCAACGCGCGGTGCCGATGGCGGCGGTCCGCGGAGAAAAGCCGGACGACCTGGCGCCCTTCGGCACCGCCATCGGCGACGCGCGCATCGTGGCTTTGGGCGAGGCCACTCACGGCATGCGCGAATTCGTCCAGCTCAAGCAGCGCCTGCTGGAGTACCTGGTCCGCCAGAAGGGCTTCACCGTCCTGGCGGTGGAAGCGAACTGGCCCGAGGCGCTGGCCGTCGATCGCTACATCAAGACCGGCGAAGGCGATCCCAAAGCGGCGCTCGCCGGCCTCTACGGCTGGCGATGGTACACGCAGGAAATGCTCGACGTGGTGGAGTGGATGCGGCAATACAACCAGGCCCCCGGCACTCACGCCATCCTGACCTTCACCTCGTTCGACATACAGGTGGCGCACGTCGCCGCTCAAAAAGTGCTGGACTACCTGCAGCAGTACTCACCGTCCGATGCCGGTCCGGCCGGCGCGGCCTACCAGGAAGCACGCGACCTGGACCTGCGGCGCGGCCAGGTCTACGACGACAACGCCGAATCCGCCGCCGATCGCGCCGCCACCGTGCTCCAGGTGCTCGACCAGAAACGCGCCGCGCTCATCGCGCAATCCACCGGCGAGCGATGGCGCGATGCCCGCGAGGCGGCTGCCATCGTGTATCACGCGTGCATGATGCGCATTCCGGGCAAAGGTCCCGCGTATCGCGACGAGATGATGGCGGCCCACCTGGAATGGCTCGGCACGGAAGTGCACCCCGGCGAGAAGATGATCGTCTGGTCGGACAACGATCACGTGCGCTCAAGCGCCACTCCGGACGATCGCAAGAGCATGATCGCCTGGCTGCGCGAGCCGTTCGGGAGCGGGATGTACACGGTCGGCTTCGCGTTTCGGAAAGGCGAGCTGCGGGCCATCGGCATGGAGGACGGAAAGATCACCGGCCTTGCCACGCATAACGTGCCGGCCTACGTTGGCTCGGGCGACACCGTTCTGGGCCTCTCCGGCATGCCGTCCTTCTTTCTGAACCTGGCGGCGATCCCCGCGGACGGCCCCCTGGCACGCTGGATCGTTCAGCCCCATCTCTTCCACAATGCGGGCGCGGAGTGGGTCACGGGCGACCCCGAAGCCAACCTGGAGACCGTGGTGCTGCCGAAACTGTATGACGGCCTGATTTTCGTCAGCGAAGGCCACGCCACTCGCGCGCTCGAGCCCGGCCGATGATCGGTTCCGGCCAATGATCGAATCGGACCGGGAGCGCGACTTCTACGACAGCCAGTACGCGCAGTTTCTGACGCTGCCCGGCCATGCGCTCCGGCTCGACCGCAAAGTGCTGGAAGGCAACATCGACAACCCGTCGCACCCATTCTACGAGCGCGGCTGGCTGTACCGCGCCTCGATGCGCGCGCTCGAAGCCGAGCCGCTCGAAGGCAAGCAAGTGCTGGACTACGGATGCGGTCCCGCGGACTTCGGAATCTGGATGGCCACGGAAGGCGCGCGGGTCACGGTGCTCGACCTTTCGCCGGCTGCCATTGAAGTCGCGCTGAAACGCGCGCAGGCGTCGGGAGTGGCAGTTCGCGGGATTGCCGCGGACGCCAGCCGTCTGGACATGGTGGGCGACGCCGAGTTCGACCTGGTGTTCGCCTGCGCCGCGCTGCACCACACCATGAAGTACCCTGGGGCCGTCGAAGAACTGGCGCGCATCATGAAGCCTGGCGCGCGCCTGGTGTTGTGCGAGATGTGGGGCGCGAATCCGCTGCTCAACGCCGCGCGGCGGATGCGCGCCGCCCTGGCCGGAGAGGCCGAGGAGCAGGGCGAGGAGATCATCCTCTCCGCCAAAGAGTTGACGGCGCTCGACCCGTACTTTACGGGAATCGAGGTCGAGACGCGGAATTTGCTGGCGATGGGCAAGCGCCTCTTCCGCGGCCATTTTCAGAGTCGCTGGGCGCGATGGCTCGTGCGTGCTCTGGAAGCGGCCGATCGCGCCCTGTTGGCCGTGGCGCCGCCGCTGCGGAATTGGTGCGGCGAGGCAGTGATCACGGGCCGGCGGTTGCCAGAGGCAAAATAACGGAAGCTCCGTGGGGCAGGCCATCGTTTTCTGTGGCCTGCCTTGCTGGATAAAATGCCCAGTAGAAGATTTCCCTGTATTACAGTAGCTCCATTTCTTTCCTCCTTGAGAAGATTTTCTTTAAGCGCCTGGGGCCG
>OMOG01000378.1 GCA_900290305.1 Candidatus Sulfopaludibacter sp. SbA4 | reverse complement strand
GGAGCCGATGTTGCGGCTTGCGGGCATCCGCATCAACCCGAAGACCAATGGTCTGCACAACACCACGTTCCAATCGAACCTGATGTTGCGCAAGATTCCCGATGGCACCGAGATTAAGATCGCGCTGCCGACGAATGCGAAATTGGGAATGGGACCCTGGAGCTCGGACGGCACACGTTTCGTATTCACCAACTCGACGCCGGCCGGAATCGAGGTCTGGGTCGGCGAAGCCGCCACGGGACGGACGCACCGAGTGCCCAACCTGCACGTGAACGAGGTGTTCGGAGGGGGCCGCGGCGGAGCCGGCGGAGGCCGGGGCGGAGCCGGCGGAGGAGGCGGCGCCCTGCAATGGGCTCCCGACGGCAAATCGCTGCTGGTATTCGCGGTGCCCGCCAATCGCGGTTCCGCGCCCCCGGCGCCCACAGTGCCGCCAGGTCCCCACATCTCAGAAAGCCTGGGCGGCGGAAGGGGCGCTCCGACATATGAAGATCTGCTGCAGAATCCGCACGATGAGGATTTGTTCGAATACTACGCCACGGCCCAGCTCGCCGTTGTGGACAGCGCAACCGGCGCCTCGTCGCCCATCGGCAAGGCCACGATGATTGAATCGGCGCGCATGTCTCCGGATGGGAAGTACGTCATCGTGAACTACATCCACAGGCCGTTCTCGTATTCGTATACCGCCCGGCAATTTCCCACGGAGATCGAAATCTGGGACCGTTCCGGAAAGGTGCTCAAGAAAGAGGCCAGTATTCCGTTGGGCGGCACGGGGCGCGGGGCGGGCGCCGCGAATGCAGCCTTGGATGAAGAGAATCCAATTGCCGGCGGTCCGCGCGGCTTGAGTTGGCTGATCACCGAGCCTTCCACGTTGATCTGGTTTGAAGGCAACGGCGGCGGTCGCGGCGGCCGGGGCAGGGGCGGCACGGGGGGCGCAGCGAACGCCGCCAACGCTCCGCCACAGCCCATCCATGAAAAAATGATGGCGCTCAAAGCGCCGTTCGCCGGAACCGCCCAGGTCATGTATGAAGCCGATATGGCGCTGCAGGGGTTCGCTCTTACGGAGAACCTCCACACGGCGATTGTCGGCGCCGGCGGCGGGGGCGGCCGTGGCGGCGGCGGCGCGGGCGGCCGTGGCGCTCCGCGCGCCCAGACCGCTTATCTGATCGACTTTGCGAACCCGAAGGAGCCGCCCAAGCCCCTTTGGACCAGCGGCCCATCCCGATACAACAATCCGGGAAGCCCCGTGGAAAAGGCGCTTTCCAACGGCGGGCGCGTGGTGGTGCTGGACGGGGACAATGTTTTCCTCCAGGGCAATGGTCCTTCCCCCAACGGCGACCATCCGTTCCTCACCCGCTATAACATGGTGACGAAGGAGAACCAGCAGCTCTTCAAATGCGACGACGCTCACTACGAGACATTTGACGGACTGCTGGATGCGCACGGGGACAAGTTCCTCACGCGGCGGGAGAGTCCCACCGAGCCGCCCAACTACTGCGTGCGCACGTCGTCGGGGCAATTGACCGCCATCACGCACTTCCCCGATCCGCAGCCTGTCATGCGCCAGGTTCACAAGGAGTTGGTGACGTACAAGCGGCCGGATGGGGTGGATATGTCGTTCACGCTCTATCTGCCGCCCGATTACACACCGGGGAAGCCTCTTCCGACCATCCTGTGGGCCTATCCATACGAATATGAGACCGCCGATGTGGCCAGCGAAACGGCCAGCAACGGCTCCCGCATGCGGTTCACCGAGATCGGCGGATACTCCGAGATCTTCTTCGTTCTCGACGGCTACGCGGTGCTCGATAATGCCTCCATGCCCATCGTGGGCGCGCGCGCCACGGTCAACGATCATTTCCTCGATCAGTTGCTGATGGATGCCAAAGCCGCCGTAGACAAAGCCGTCGAGATGGGCGTCACCGACCGCAACAGGGTGGGCGTGGGCGGCCACAGCTACGGCGCGTATATGACCGATAGCCTGCTGGCGAACTCCGACTACTTCAGGGCCGGGATCGCGGAGAGCGGAGCGCCGAATCGCACCTTGACGCCGTTCGGCTTCCAGAGCGAGCGCCGCACTCTCTGGGAGGCCCCCGATCTCTACATTAAGATGTCGCCATTTATGTCCGCCAACAAGATCAAGGCCCCGCTGCTGTTGATCCACGGCGAAGCAGATGACAACACCGGCACCTTTCCAATTCAATCGGAACGTATGTATGAGGCGGTGCGCGGCAATGGCGGTACGGTTCGCCTGGTGTTCCTGCCTTCGGAAGCCCACGGCTACCGCGCCAAGGAAACCATCGAGCACGTCAACTGGGAGAAGCTACGCTGGTTCGATATGTGGGTGAAGGATCCGCCGCCGCCGAATCTGCACGGAACCCCAGCCATCAACAACGACAAGNNGGTTACGGAATTCGCGGCGGGCAAGCTTCGAACCTGTCCGCTACCATTCCCGTGCATCGCGGGTCGAGCCGGCGCCACGCGCGACAGATTTCCGTCACGATTCGGATGCCCAAGAAATTCAGACGCTCGAAAATCCGCGCTGTTTAGATTTAGACCACCTACTAGCCCTATTGAATAGTGGGGTCATCAAGATCCGGGTTGGCAAGGAGGTTAATTTACGTTACGGCCGACGTTAAAGGCGCCGCTTGAAGGGTTCTGGCGAATCGGCGTTCATCTGCGTTCATCGGCGGCCAAATACAGTGGGCCTCGGTCATCGAATATCTAAGATCTTATTAGCCGCCGATGAACGCCGATGGGGGTGACGGCAACGCGAATCCTCGCGCCTCCGACATCTTGGCGAGCTATCAAATATTCTTGCGGGGTTGGCCGAGATCCGAAAGTGCAAAACTCCAGACTGGCGCCTCGAGGTAAATCGACGGGGGCAGAGCCGCACAAGCCGTTACC
>OMOG01000373.1:5986-7032 GCA_900290305.1 Candidatus Sulfopaludibacter sp. SbA4 | reverse complement strand
ACCGATACCTGGAACGACACCGTGCAGCCCGTCGGCACATTCGAGGGCAGCGTGAAATTGATCTGGTCGGCGCCCGAAAGTCCCGGAGCCCGTCCCGCGTATACCGGCGTGATGCTCATTCCGCCCACGATCACCTGCACGTTCACTCCGTTGGCCGTGAAATCGAATCCCGGCGAGGCGACATTATCGCCTCCGCTCACCGGTCCCATGCCGGTGCCCCAAGCGATGAGCACCTGTCCCGGCTTGGCGGGCGAGATGGTGATGCCGGAAACCGAGCCCGTGGTGAAGCGGTCCACATCCAATTGCGTGGCCGAAATGAAATTCTGAACCACCGACAGGCCGCTGCCGCTGGAGTCCTGCGTGAACAGCTCGATCTTCCGTTGCACTACCGCGGTGGCGAACGGCGTGCTGGTCACGCTACCATTGGTCACCGTCACGTTGTAGTTGCCGGCGGCCAGCGCCGAAGGGAGGATGGCCGCGATCTGGTTCACGCCGCCCTGGTTGTAGAGGTAGATCAGATACGCGGGAGTGCCGCTTCCGCCTGCCACCGGCGTGAACGTCACCGTCACGCTGTTCGAAGTGGTGGGCAGCGGAAAACCGAACTGGTTAAACCCGCTGGCGCTCAGGTTCGTCCCCTTCACGATGAAGATGCTTCCCTGGGCGATGTTGGCAGAGTAGTTCGCGGCATCCGCCACTTGCGTGATCGTAGGCGGGGGCGGACCCGGGGTCGTGATCGACCCAGCCGCGGTGAACGTGATGTTGACCGATTCTTGGTCCATCGCGAGAGTGGCACTGGCGGTAAGCGAGGGAAACGATCCGGTAGCGCCGCTGTAGGCGCCCGTGCCCCCGGTAATGGTCGCCGACCCGGTAACGGACGGTGGGGTCCCCAACACTAGCGTCACCGGAACCGAGAGCGTTCCGGTCAGCGTGTCGCCGGACGTCAGCGTAATGGTAAAGGGCAGGTCTACGCAGTTGAGCACCCCTTTTAAGCTGCAGGTTCCGCTCAATTGCTGCGGAACGGTCGCGCTGAACGTCCCGTTCCCGAT
>OMOG01000373.1:0-5976 GCA_900290305.1 Candidatus Sulfopaludibacter sp. SbA4 | reverse complement strand
GTGATAGCACTTAAGCCATTTATACCGGGGCCGGTCCCGATCGCATTCACCGTCATGGTCGTATTGGTGGTAGCTCCGTGCGCCGCCGCGCAAAACAAAAATACCAAGGCCCACTTATAGTTCATGAAGTTCCTCCGAGAGGGTCCCGTGGAAAAAGCTGTGAACCGAGGCGGTCGTGGATCTTTGAATGGGTTTGCGCCCGGCGCGGTTACTCTGCGGCGGCCGGCCGCCATCCTGATCCCGATTACCCGGTGAGCTTTCCTGTTTCCCTCTTTCCGGCCGGGTAAACGGATTCGGAAGCGGAAAACTATAACGGGAGATATAATTATTTCCCGTGGAGCCTGCGCCGTCAGCGGAAATCACGGGTCTGCTGCAAGCCTGGGCCGGCGGCGACCGGGCGGCTCTGGAGCGGCTGATGCCCCTGGTGTACGACGAACTGCGGCGCCGGGCCGGGCGTTACATGGCGAATCAGGGCCAGGAGAATACTCTGCAGCCCACGGCGCTGGTGAACGAGGCCTTTCTCCACCTGGTTGGAGCGGACCATGCCCAATGGCAGGACCGCGCGCACTTCTTCGCGGTATCGGCCAAGGTGATGCGGCGCATTCTGGTGGATCGGGCGCGGGCCCGCGGGTCGGAGAAGCGCGGCGGTGGAATGGCCAGGTTCGAGCTGAACGAATCCGTCGACTGGATGGCGGACCGCGGGAGGGAACTGCTGGCGCTCGATGACGCGCTGGAGGCGCTGGCCAAGTTCGATGCACGCAAGGCGAAGGTGATCGAGATGCGGTTTTTCGCCGGGCTCGGCGTCGCGGAAACAGCGGAAGTCCTCAGAATCTCGGAGCAGAGCGTCCTGCGGGACTGGAAGCTGGCGCGGGCGTGGCTGGCGGCCGAGATGGGCCGGACGGAATAGGCCCTTTCAAACCCTGAATAACCTTGACCTCCGAGGGCTCCCGCGGACTTTGAAGCTGATTCGCGATGGCCTCGCCGGCCGCATCACCCGCACAGCGGCGGAGCAAAAAAATCGGATCCCGTTATAGTTTTCCCCTCGCCGATCCGTTTACCCGGCCGGAAAGAGGGAAACAGGAAAGCTCACCGGGTAATCGGGATTGGGATGGCGGGCGGCCGCCGCGGTGTAACCGTGCCGGGCGCAGATCCATTCAAGATCACGGCCCGCCTCGGTTCACAGCTTTTCCACGGGACCCTCACAAGCAGCAGTAACGATTGGTGGGCAAAGCACCAAAATCCCATTGGGAGGTCAACAGAATCATGAAAACGCAAACAGGAAAGACATTCAAACTGGCTATCGCAGCGGCTGCGCTGCTGACGCCCATGCTCGCAGGAGCCCAACCGCACAAGATATGGAGATCAGCTCACGGAGGCGAACCTGCGGCCGCTACTCCCGCAAGCTCGCAGTATCGGTTCGTCACCATCGACGCCCCGGGCGCCTCCGGG
Organism: Candidatus Sulfopaludibacter sp. SbA4; assembly: GCA_900290305.1. Taxonomy (GTDB): domain Bacteria; phylum Acidobacteriota; class Terriglobia; order Bryobacterales; family Bryobacteraceae; genus OMOG01. Next base: position 4,527 of record OMOG01000373.1, on the reverse strand, counting down.
ACCGGCCCAACCGGGGTCAATAACCCGGGGCACGTCTCGGGGTGGTACTTTGATACCTTCTTTGGCGACGCTGGCAACACGCATGGTTTCTTGTGGCAGAACGGCGCATTCCAGACTGTGGATTATCCCGGCGCCCTGGTAACCCTTTTAGGGCCGGTGAGCGATTCGGGCCTGATCATGGGGGAATATGGTACCGAGACCATCCAGCACGCAGCCACCTATAACACCCACGACGCCACCTGGACCAACCTTCCGGACATCCCGGGATACCCGATGAATTTTGGGCAGGGCATAAACAATTCAGGCGTTGGGAGTGGTGAAGCTTGCACGGGTAACATCTTTGTAAGTTCGAACTGCGTCGGGTGGACCTGGGACCGAGGCGCCTATTCGTTCTTCACGGACCCCGAAGGGGACCCAACGCAGGGCGGCACCTCCCCGGAAGCCATCAATAACGCGGGCCAGCTAGTAGGCTATTTCCTGGACGCCAGCGGCGTTCCTCACGGCTTTCTCAAGAACGGTGACAGCTTCACCACCATTGACCCGCCGGGGGCATCATTCACCCTCGCCTATGGTATCAACGACAGGGGTGACATCGTCGGGTTTTACTTCGATCCAACTGGCACTTCTCATGGATTCGTCCGGGGCAGTGACGGGCAGTTTACAACCTTCGACGTTCCCGGCGCATCCGGGACCGCCCTCTTCGGCATCGACGATCGGGGAGACTTGGCCGGAGGTTACCGGGATCAAGCTGGCAACCTTCATGGACTCGTCGCATTCAAGAAGTAGCCTGGTAGCCGCCAGCGAGTTTCCGGCCGTGGGCCTGCGGACTAGCCCACGGTCTTAGCTCGAATCAGTGGGTTGTGGCAATGAGGGGGAGCGGCTTTCCCCTTCCGAATCCGTTTACCCGGCCGGGAAGAGGGAAGCAGGAAAGCTCACCGGGTAATTGGGATTGCGATGGCGGCCGGGCTGCAGGCTCAGCCGCAGGACTGTAAAGTGAACTTGTACATAGAAACCGGTCTTGCCATGCCTAAAGGGATGTTGTTGGATGCAAGGTTGGAAGCCACCCGCGCGCCCACGCCGCGACGGAGTGACGGCTACTGGCCGCTGCGGGGAGCGCGCCGCTTCAGTTCCTCAAACCAGTTCAGCACCAGGTTCAACCGGGTGACGCGCTGATCGGGCAACTCGTCGTGCTTAGCCATAATGAAGTGCTGGCCGTCGGGATAAACGTCGTAGCTGCGCGTCGGCCCGGAAGGCCCGGAAGGGCCGGGACCCGCTTCGAAGAGCGTTCGGGGAGCGCCGGCCTTGAATGCGCCGCCCAACGTAATGTCGACCGCCATCATGCTGCAACTCATCGAGGCCCTGGCTCCCGGTCTTCCGCATTTGAGGTAGAACAGCTCGCGCCCATTTGGCGCCCAGGCGGGGTTCAGGCCACCGTTGGTCGAGATGCGCTGCTTCTCGCCGGGACCGGGAAAAGCCTGGACGTAGACCTCCACTGTTCCACCCTCGATTGAACTGTATGCCAGCCACTTCCCGTCCGGGGAGAACTCCGCGTCCTGCACGCCGAATTTTGACTCCAGGAAGAGTTTGGGCTCTCCTGGCCCGGACATGGGCCTAACCCAGATCCCTTTGTGTTCCACCGTCAGATAGGCCAGCCACTTTCCATCGGGCGACAAGGAACTTGGGATCGCGCCCCCTCCGGCCACGATGGTTTCGATTGCGCCCTGTCCGTCCGCCAGGATCGACCTGATCGACAATCCCAGGTGTTCGATGCTTCCGCTGAATATAATCCTTTTCCCGTCGAGCGACCAAATCGGCCACTCACTCTGTGGTTGGTTGGTCAAAGGCACAACGGTCCCTCTGACCAGGTCATAGGCCCAAAGGTCCCTCAAATTGCTGGTTTCATAGAGTCTGTCGACCACCAGCCGTTGTCCGTCGGGCGAAAGCCGCAGGCTAATGTCACGGCCCTTCGGAAGGTTCAAATCGGTTACTGTACCCTTTCGATCGACACGAACCAGCGTCGTATGACGGGCCGGATGGATGCCGCCGGGGGCATAGACAAGGTGTCCCGAACTGGAACAGGCAAATTGGCCCATGCCCGATTCAAAATCTGAGCCGGGCATGTTCACGGACTGCATCACGCCATCCAGCAGGGCCACGGCCGTTCCCGTGGTCTCCAGACGATTCGCATCGAAGGGCACGGCCATCAGCGCCCCATTCAGCATGTAGACGAGATGTCCGGTCGGCAAATAACGCGCGCCGGCGCCGCCGTTTACGAGCACGCGCCGCTCTCCGCCCGGCCGGAGGGCCACGATCTGGGCTTCTTCCCAGCGGTACAAGGTCCGTACGGTGAGGAGCAGCGTCTTGCCATCCGGCAGGAAATCGGGTGCTGATACAAAGTTCCCGCCCCTCACATACGGGATCAGCGTTTGCGGCGTGCCTCCGGCGGCGGGAACCTGCTCTAGGCCGGCGTCGGCAAAGCCGTCGGCAAACACGATCATGCCGGCCGCTCCCCAGGTTGCTCCCCAGGGCTCCACGCGGGCGTCGCAGATATTTACGGCGGGGCCACCACTCATCGAGACTTTCTTCAATTTTCCGCCCGNNCGGAGAGAAGAAAGGACCACCGGCGCCGTCGGTACCGGGGATCGGCACGGCTTCCGGCTGATCGAGTGCTCGCCGGTAAAGCTGCGTCCCGGCTCCCGGCGCTTTGGATGAGAAACCGCGGAAGACCAGGGTATTGCCGTCGGGTGAGAACGCGAAGGCGGTCTGGGTGGGGCGACCGGCCGATCCCTCCGCCAGGCTCTCGGCGGGTGAGAGATCCAGGGTCGAGCGCACCGCCGGACCGCTATTCGCAGGGGAGCCGGATCGCCAATTGCGAACCAGAATGGGCGAAACGGCGAGGAGCAACATCGCCGCGAGCAATATCGCTGCCATCGGGGGCCACAGCCAGCGCTTCTTGAGCGGTTGCGGCGGCGGCGCGTTTTCTGCGATGCATTCCAACGCCGCCTTCAAATCCGCCGCCGTCTGCCAGCGATCCGCCGGATCCTTCGCCAGCGAGCGGCGCAGCAACCTCTGCAAACCAGCCGGCGCAGTCTCCTCCAGACTGGGCGGATCGCGCGTCAGAATCGCCGCCATCACGCTGGCCGGGTTCTCCCCGTCGAACGCCCGCCGGCCGGTCAGTATTTCGTAGAGCACCACGCCGAAGGAGAAGAGGTCGCTGCGGGCGTCGGTCTCCTTCCCCTGCGCCTGCTCCGGCGACATGTAGTGCAGCGTGCCCACGATCTCGCCGCGCTGGGTCACCGTCTCGGCTCCTGTGTTGGTACCCCGTGCGACTCCTGTCGCCATCTTCGCCAACCCGAAATCCAGCACCTTCACGCCGGATTTCGTCAGCAGAATGTTGCCCGGCTTCAAGTCGCGGTGCACGATCCCCTTGCGATGCGCCGCGTCGAGCGCGTCCAGGATCTGAAGAGCTAGAGGCACCGCCTCGGCAAGCGGCATCGGCCCGTGGAGCGGCTTGCCCTCCAGGTACTCCATCACCAGGTAATTGGCGCCAACGTCGTGCAGGGTGCAGATGTGCGGATGGTTGAGCGCCGCGATAGCCCGCGCCTCGCGTTCAAAGCGTCTTGGGAATTGCGCCGCTGTCATCTTGATCGCCACGGTGCGTCCGACGCGTGTGTCGCGGGCCTTGTAGACCGTGCCCATGCCGCCCGCGCCAATGCGGGCGATGATTTCGTAGGGGCCAAGCTGATCACCCGCGGAAAGCGGCTTCGGCAGCATGGATTCCGCCAGCAGTTCCGACGCCGGGCTGTCCAGAATGTTACCGTCCGATTCCTGAGCCAGAAGGAGCTCGACCTCGCGCTTCAAGTCGTCATCACCGTTGCAAGCGCCTTCCAGGAATGCGCTGCGCTCACCCGGGTCGCGCTCCTGAGCCGCGTGGTACAACGCCTCGATTTTTTGCCAGCGCTCGGGGGTCATGGCATTTGAGACGAGTATAGCGGAATTCATCGCGACCACCATGATGGCGACTCTGGACGTGTCCGAATACCGGTCGGACAGCGCCGATGGATTCCTGTTGCACACCCCTCGGCGTCAGAGAGACAACGTAGTGCGCGTTTACGGTGGCGCCGAATCGGATGACGTTGCCGGCAGGCTGAAGCCGGCCCCACCAGGCACAGGCCGCCGATCCAGGCCTACGGGCTCGCAAGATCTTGGCCAAAATGAAGGAATGACACTCTCGAAAAACATGCGCTACCGACTCGGCTCGAAGAAGCGCCGAGACGAGTCTCGGCGCGGCACGCAGGAGTGCGTGCGCCACGTTTTTCGTCGGCTTTGGTGGCCGATCCCGGCCATGGAAACAGACGACAAAAACCGACCGTCTCGCTCCGTGCAACGGAGTGTCCCACCTCGCAGGGGCAAAGCAAGTTTGACAGGCGATCCATACCAATGAGATCCAACGCCAGATGAGGGGAAAAGTGTCCGGGAACAGCCGCGTCTCGATTCGGAGCGCGTTCACCGTTATACCCATACTAG
>OMOG01000460.1 GCA_900290305.1 Candidatus Sulfopaludibacter sp. SbA4 | reverse complement strand
CCAGCCGAAAGGGGACGTTTCTACTTTGCCGGGATGGGGACATTTCTACTTTGCCTTGACACTAGTCCTGCTAGTTCTTGACAGACCTGTTGGAAACCCTGTAAGCTTCAAAGCCAGAACGGAGGCCTTCCATTTGAATCGCCGCATATTCGCGTTTATGACGCTGTTTCTCTTTCTGGAGTTGAGCTGCATCGCTGGTGCCTACGTGCATTCCACCGTTGAGCAGTACCAGCACGCGGTCCCCTGCGGCAAACTCGCAGGTCTTGCCGGTCTCCTGCAGACCGCCCATCTGATTCAGTTGGGTAACTGCGCGGTTAGCCCCAACGGGTCATGCACGAGATTTCTCGGAGATTGCACGGTTAAGCTCCGGCCATCGGGCCCCGCCGAGAAGGGCCATTGTTTCACCTACCTCACGGGATCCCGGCCGCCTTTTGGTTGTGCTTGCCTTGCCGACTTTTAGGGCTCGTTGGCTCGAAGAACGGCAATCGTGAAGGACCGCGAGGTTTCGACGAGCAATTACGGGAGCCATGCCACTGTCTCTCGCGTGGGTTTTCGGAGGACGAGGTCCATGCATCGCCGTCTCCCCTGTGGCAAGCTCTCTGGTCTTGCCCGTTTCCTTCAGGCAACCCACTCCTTGCGGCCGGTGACTGCGCCGTCGACTCGGTCGGATCGTGCCGGCACGTTGTCCGGGCCTGTCGACAGCCGGCGGGGAGGTAAAGGCCGGTGAACGTTGCCGTGCGGTCTCCCCTTCCCGTATTGGCGCTCGTGATTCTTGGCTTGGGCGGAGGCGAACTGTTCCTTTCGGCGCGGCTGCGGCAGAACCCCGTCGCCAACGCCAGACTCTGCCGCTACGACTTATGTGACGATGCCCGCCTCGTGAACTTCGCCTACACCCAACAACTCAGGGGTGACCCCCAGTCGGTCGCCACAGCAATCCAATTGCTCGCTGATTCCCTCGCGCGGGATAGCGCCTCCGCGTTGCGTTGGGCTGATTTGGGCGACGCCCTCGCCACCGTCGGTTCCCCGGACAAAGCCCGTTTTTGCGTGGATCGCGCCGTCGAATTGGGCCACACCTCAACCCCCATCCTGGTCGGCGCGGGCCAGTTCTACCTTCAAAACGCCAACCGCCTTCAGGGCCTGCGCTCGATGGCGCGTGCCCTCGCCTTGACTTCCGAACTCGATGAAGCAATATTCAGCCGCTTTGCCGCTTTCCGCATAAGCAGCCGGGAGGTTCTCACCGATGGTTTGCCGCCTGGATCGCGCGCTGTGCAGTCCTACCTGCAGTATCTCATCGGCCAGCAGGCTCTGGCCGATGCGCGGGAAGTGTGGCGGTGGATGGTGGCGCGCCGTCTCGCCGATCGGCGCATCGCCGTCGACTATTCCGATTTTCTCCTCGGGCGGAAGCTGTTCCAGGAGGCCGCCGCTGCCTGGGCCGCCCCCGGCGGCCAGCCCGCCGGCTATCGCATCAGGCAGTTCCTCTACAATGGCGATTTCGAACAGGAACCAAGTACCGCAGCGCTCGATTGGAAAATCGACCCCCTCGAGCATGTCGAAGTCGATCGGGTTCCCGGCGCCGATTCTGGAAAATTCTCGCTCCGTATCCGTTTCGGCGGGTCGGCCAACATCGACTATTCTCAGGTCGGGCAGAAGGTCGCCCTGCCGCCCGGAAGATATCGGTTTCAGGCGTATATCCGAACGGATAATCTCACCACGGACCAGGGAGTTGCCTTTCGAATATCCGACGCGGAGACTCCGCACCGTCTCAGCGTCGAAACCGAACAGGTCCTGGGAACCACTGCCTGGCATCCCGTCAAAGCCGCGTTCGCCGTCTCGCCTGCCACGCAACTGGTCGACGTGCGGGTGATCCGCCGGCCCTCCCTCAAGTTCGACAACGCGATCGCCGGCGCTGTCTGGATCGGCCGGCTATCTCTCACGCGCGTGGAGTAAATTCCTCCTCCACGTGGCGGGACACCTCGCGCCGCTGCTTCACAGGTTCGCCGCATGCCCTGGCAATTCCCAGGACCCAGGCAAATGCCATCATGTTCGCCGGAACGTACAGATTGAAGTCCACCAGGCTGTGCAGGCCGATCGCCAGCGCCGAACCGGCGCAGGCAAGGCTCAACCACGCTCTTTCCGGGTTCGATCGTTGCAGCCAGCCCTCCCGTAGCTTAGCCAGGATCATCGCCAGTGGCCACGCGGCGAGGGCCACGCCGAAGAGGCCCAGTTCGGCCAGATACTGCAGATAGTCGTTATGCGCGTAGTCCTGAGCCAACGTGGGATTCGAGTTCTTATACTGGACGAACGCCGACTCATATCCGCCCAAGCCACACCCGAACAGCGGATAGGCGGCAATCAGGGCGCGCGCCATATCCGCCCAAGCCACACCCGAACAGCGGATAGGCGGCAATCAGGGCGCGCGTGTCGCGCCAGACCTTGGGCCGGTCTTCACCCCTTACATCACCCGACAACCTCGCCGCGACCTCGTTTGATGGCAAAAAGACGATGGCGAGCGCCGCGAGGACGCCTACCGCTATCCACACGCGCCAGATCTGCCGCCAGGACCGTCCGCGGCCCAGCCCCACCAGCGCCACGAACGTCAAGGTAGCCAACGCGGTCGCAAAGCCCATTCGCGACCGGGAACACAGGATCCCCGCCAGGATCAATGCCGCGCACACGCAGCCGAGGCATGCTCGCAAGGCCAGACCGGCGGACGCATCGTCACGCTCCCGCGCGGTCCGCCGGCTCCACGTCGCCACCGCTTGCAGCACGGCGAACGGCAGGATCATTTCGAGAAACCCGGAAAAATGATTGCGGATCTCGAACGTACCGGATGCCACCTCCATGCGGCCGGAACTCTGTCCCGCCTGGACGATTCCCAACACCGCCTCACCCACGCCGAGAAGCAAAAGCGGAATCACGACAACCCAAGGGTGTGCCCACAACCGCAATCCGATCGCCCAGACGACCAGAAAAATGACCGCGCACGCTGCCAGCAGCGCTCCGTGGTACACCGCAGCCGGAGGCGTAACACTGATCGGGACCCAGGAGGGTTTGAGCCCGATTGGACCCAGCCCGTCGGCCAATCTGGCGCGAGCCGGAGACACAACCCGCACCACCCAGATCGGCAACGGTACCGCCTGAAACCAGGCATATGCGGGTATCAAAACTACCAGCCATTCCAGTTTCCGGTTCAAAGGTGACCTCGGTCTCGTCGCGGGCGGCCAGCACCACGACAGAACGCCAAGCAAGCCCGTCAAGACGATGGCAATGAGTTGCCGCTGGCGCGGCTCGCCATGCGCTTGCGCGATGGGAGTCGCGGCATACAGCACGGCATATCCGGCAATCGCTGCCGCCAAGGTAAGGGAGGTCCATGCTGCTGCGTTCGTACGGCCTGGAGAAAACATCCTCAATTACTCTAGACTGGGGCGGTACGCCAGGCAAGCCAAAGTCCCCTGGCCCCAGCCTCTCAGATACAAATAACGCCATCCCTATGAAACAGGCACTTCTGCTTGCCCTGCTCCTCGCACCGGCCTTCTCGCAGAATCCCGCCCTCGTGAACCGAGTGTGCCGCGGCGGGGAGTGTGCCGCGGCGGGCGTTGACACCGCGATCCGACTGAAAAGTCCCGTTACAGCCGTCCATCAAGACTTGGTAGCGGGCGTTATCCCTGGGCGGCAAGGCGCGCTCGATCGCCTGCGTCCAGCGTTCGAAAAAATCCCACGCGATCGCCTCGGCCTCGTCTTGAGGACTGCCCGCCTTCATGTCCCGGGCCGAGGCGGCGCAACTGGCAACCTGGCTTCCCGCTTCGATCAGTGCCGGAGTGACAGCCGCAGGAATCTTCGGCACAATCGATAGCGCGTACACAGCCCCGCGAACACGTTCCCGGTCCGGCGATCCCAGGATGGCCGCAACCTCGGTTGGCCGCTCGGTTGACCAGCGCCTGGATCGCATCCGCGGCTCCCGGCGGCGCATCGCCTTGGCGCGCATCCGGGCCGGCTCCAAAAGGTTCAAGCCACAGCTCGAGAGGAGCTTTCGCGTCCAGCGCCGCCAGCGCTTCCATTGCTCCGCCCGGCGGGCATCTCTCGCGGCCTCCTGCTCCGGCAAGAACGCTCTTTCGGGCTGAATCCGCAAGCGGTTTGCCTGAAGAACCGCCCAAAGCACTCAAAACATCGTGCCGTTTGCACGCTTGAGCGCGTAGTCACTCACATCACTTCGGTCCGCCTGGGGCGCCAGCCCCCGGCGGCAGGTTGGGGCAAGTGCGCTCGTAGGGGATGTCTTCGCCAATGGAGAGCCGCCACTCTTCCATCGAGAGGTTGCGCCAGACACGGGTACAAAGATAGTCCGCGGCCGCCGTCCACATGGGCCAGATGCGGAGTGTTCGATCCGAGCTGACCGAGGCGACGCTGCCATCGGGAGCAACCGCGACAGAATAGACAGAGTCATAGACAGCGTCCTCGTGCCCCACAAAGATCTCAGGAGGAGCGTCCGGCTGGCGAAGGTCCCACACCCGTACGGTATTGTCGGAGCTTCCGGAGGCCAGGCGATCGCCCTCGGGAGCAAATGCCACGGAGGAAATATCCTTCTTGTGCCCGGAGAGAACTTGGGGAGGAGCTTTAGGCTGGCGCAGGTCCCACACCCGGATGTTGTGGTCATCGCTGCCCGAGGCCAGGCGATGGCCGTCAGGAGAAAAGGCCACCACGGACTGAACTTCGCCCTGGTCGGACAAGATCACCGAAGGCGCCTTGGGGTGTTGGAGGTCCCAGACGCGAACCTTCCCGTCGTCGCTTCCGGAGGCTACGCGTTCGCCATAGGGGGCAAATGCTACCGAGAGAATCTTGCCTCCCTGACCGGAGAGAACCTGGGGAGGCGCTTTAGGCTGTCGGAGGTCCCAGATCCGAATGGTCTGGCCATCGCTGTCCGAGGCAAAGCGATCGCCGTCGGGAGCAAAGGCCACGGTATCTTTTTGGCTGATGATTTGGGGAGGTGCATCCGGCCGGCGGAGGTCCCAGACCCGCATACCGCTGTTAAATCTGGCGGCCAAGCGGTTTCCTTCACGAGCAAAGGCTACGAAAGAAACAACATCACCCGCCTTGCCGGAGAGGAGTTTGAGAGGAGCGTTCAACCGGCGGAGGTCCCATACCGTCACGACGCCGCTTTGGCTGCCGCTGGCCACGCGGTGGCCGTCAGGAGAAAAGGCGACGGCATATAGAGAGCTCTCCGCTTTGGGGAGAATCCTGGTAGGAGCGTTCGGTTGGCGCAGTTCCAAGACGCGCACCGTACGGTCAATGCCGGCGGAGACCAGCCGGTTGCCGTCGTCAGCGAAGGCCACGGAAAGAACCGCGCTCTGGTGGCCGGGGAGGACTTGGGGAGGAGCCTTTGGGTGGAGGAGGTCCCAGACGCGCACGGTTCGGTCAAAGCCGGCTGAGGCCAGGAGGTTACCGTCGCGAGCAAACGCAACAGCAAGAACAGGGCCGTCGTGTTTGGAGAGGGTTTGAGGAGGAGCATTCGGCTGGCGGAGGTCCCAAAGCAGCACGCTCCCGTCTTGGCCGCTACAGGCAAGGCGGTTGCCGTCGGGACTGAAGGCTACAGAACTGGCTGTTCCCACGGAATTGTGGAGGATGTACGCCAGGGTGAAATTCATGTATTCCCGGAGATGCTCTTGTCCCCCAGAGTAGACTTGGGGAAGAGCGTCTGGCTGGCGAACGTCCCACGTGCGCACGGTGCCGTCTTTGCTCGCAAACTTCAGCACGTTGCCATCGGAAGTGAAGGACACGGACGTGATCCCGTCTTCAGGACCGGAGAGGACTCGGGGAGGACTGCCCAGGCGGCGGGGGTCCCAAACCCGCACCGTCCCGTCATTGCTGCCAGAGGCCAGCAGGCTGCCGTCCGGAGCAAAGGCCAGGGAACCGACAGAGTCCTGATGCCCCGCGAGGACATGCGGAGGAGTGCCCGGGTGACGCAGGTCCCACAGTCGCACGGTTCGGTCCTGGCTGGCGGAAGCCAGCCGTTGGCCGTCGGGAGCAAATGCTACGGCATGGACGATCCCTTTGTGGCCCAGGAGCACCTCGGGAGGAGTATCGGGGTGGCGGAGATCCCAGATGCGAATGGTCTTGTCAGAGCCGGCAGAAGCCACGCGGCTGCCATCGGGCGCGAAGGCCGCGGATTGAACACCGGATTCGTGGCCGCGCAGCACGTGCGCAAACGTTCCCAGCGACACGGCGCTTTGCAGCGCAACTTCGACGAGGTATTTCGGCTGATCCGGCGTCCGCTCGTGGAGCAGCATCGCCTGCCGGGCGAGCAAGGCGCTGCGGTCGTCGTCGGCATGCTCGGCGGTATCCCGAATGACTTGCTGCGCGGCCGATTGCCAGGTTCGCAAGATCCGCTGATGTTTGGTTTCGTCTTGCGCCTTGATTTGACCCTCTTGTGCCTTGATTTGACCCTCTTGCGCCAGTTCCTTTTTGTCCTTCTCGGTCTTGAGCCTCAGAGTCGCATCTTCGGCCGCGGTTCTTGCGTCGACGGCCCCGCGGTAGGAGACGAATGCCAACAGTCCCAACAACAGGCAGATCACGGCCGCGCCGCTGACGATGCCCAACAGCAACCTGGCGCGCCGCAGTTCCGCGCGGCGGCGTCCTTCCTCTTCCGCCCGCTTGCGTTCCTCCAGTTCCCGTTGCTGTGACTCACGTGCGCGCCGGTCGCGCTCTTGCCGCTCTGCCCGGCTACTCTGGACCACCTTGGTGAGCAGATCGTGAGTCAGCTCCAAATGCGGGATGCCGAGGCGATCCTCGGTGCGGATCAAGCGGCGATCGACCAGGGTCCGGATGTCTTGAACGGCGATCCCGGCCTGCGTGGCCTCCTCCAGCGGTACCGTGCTGCGGAAACCGGATGCGGTGAGCAAACGATCTTCCACAAATACTCGGACCGCGGGGTTCAGGTCCGCGAAGCTGCGCTCGTAGAAATCGTTCAGGATGTTGGCGCCTGCCTGCTCGATCAACTCCTCCGTGATCCGGTCCTTCTCTTGCTCGATGCGGCGGGCGTTGAGCTCGCGGCAGACCACGCTCAGCAGCGCTGGGTCCACCTGCAGGTCCTCGAGGCCGGACTCGCCGTCATCGGCGGCGCGCGATTGATTGGCCGCCGCCACGAAGCGCACGATTTGCTCCGCTACCGGGCCGGTCACAATGCCCTGGCCGGGCTCGCGTACGGCCAGCAGCGCCTGCTCACCGTTCATTCTCGCGATGCTGAAGCGGTTGTGCATCACAGAAGGCACGGATTTGCGCAGTCCGTCGAGGCGCCACACAAAGTCCTCACGCAGGCTCAGAACGACCTTGCACTTTGGCCGATCGTGCGGGAAGGGGATGGATTCGGAGCGCGCTTCCATGCGGGAGCGGACCTCGGCAGGAATGTAGTTTTCGACCAGATCCGCCAGTGCCGTGAGAAACTCGGCGATGGCCGCGCGATTCCGGCCCAAGGTGAAAATCTCCTCGAACTGGTCGAACACCAGCACCGGGGTGACCGGATTATTTCGCCAATCCCAAAACACTACGCGGTGCAGATATTCCCACGGTGTCTCCAGATCCGCCGGCGCCTGTGGAGGCGCGAGCGCTTCCTCTTCGATGGGGCGTGAGGCGTCCGCGCGCAGGGCGCCGGCGATCAGGCTGCGGATCTGCCGGATGTAATCGGGAGATTCGCCCGTGTGATCGAGGCGGATCGCGATGGGCAGGAAGCCGGATTCGCGCAAGCGGGGAAAGAGACCGGCGTTGAGCAGCGATGTCTTGCCCGTGCCCGAGGGACCGAACAGCACGGTAAGCACCTCACGGCGGACGAGGCGAAGCAGGTCCATGCTCTCCTTCTCGCGCCCGAAGAACAACTCGGAATCGGCTTCGCGGTAGGAGCTGAGCCCGAGCCACGGCTGCCGGCGATCGATGGCGGGCGGGATGGTCGTGGATGCGCTCATGCGGGCCGCCTCTGCAACCGCCGCTCCCGTATCCGCTTTTTGGCATCTTCGATAAGCTCGGGCAGCGCCTCCAGCTTGCGAACGTGGCGCTCGCGGAATTGCCGGGGAATGCCGGGCGAATCGAGCGGCGTGTCGTCCAGGAGGATGGGCTGGATGAACGGGTATTCCGGCGGATAGGCTTCCGCCTCATCGATGGCTTTGCTCCACTCGCGGCGGAAAAAGCGCTTTTCCATGGTGGCCGTGTTCCGGGAAATCAGGGGGACGAAGTAGGAGCAATCCTCTATGTTCTTCTCGATCTTCAGCTTGTAATCGTCTCCGGATTCGAGAGCGCTTTGGTCAAACCATACGTCCACGCCGGTCTGATCGAAGGCCTGCTTCACCTGCAACGCGTATTGGCGGTCCTCGCTGGCGTAGCTGAGGAAGACGGAGTCCGGCTTGAAATCCTCGGCCGGCTGCTCGGCCGCCGGCTGCGGCGAGGCGGCGGCAGCGGATGTTGGGCCGAACTTCTCCATCCAGCGGCGATGGAGCTCAGCCACAAACTGAACGGCATCGCCCTGGCTGTAGATGACGGTTTGGCGGCGCTCGAGGAACAACGCGAATTCGGGGTCCTGCCGGGTTGACCGGTCCACGATGACGCCGCGCGATCCCTGCAACAGGAACTGCTCTCCCTTTGCGGCCCTCAGCAAAAAGCGGGTGAGCCAGCCGGGGAAACCGCATCCGAGGACCAGCAGGCTTTTGGCCTGGAGCGCATCGAAGAGATTTTGCGGACGCAGGTCGCGCGACTGCAGGCGATGGGTGAACTCCAGGATCTTCTCTTCGGTGATGCCGTAGTCTCCGGTGGCGTCAAGCTTGCCGAAGAGCTGGAAGATCGTGGGCCTTGCGCTGCCGGATTCCGCTGGGATATCTTCCACCTGTCGCTTTTCGGCGTAGGCGATGGCCTGAGTCCTGGCCGCTCCCGAAAACCGCACTTCATTGACCGCCTGTTCCAGCAGGGAGTCGAACGTGGTGGAGACGAATAGGTCGAAGTGGGTGATGGCGGCCAGTTGTCGAAGGGGCTCGGGCGCCGGCCAGGAGCGCTCGGTGAGGATCCCGCGCGTCTCATAGTACAGGTCGTCGGCCCGGTTGCGCGGGTCCTGGAAAAACAGGTTGGTCGCTTCCAGCAGGCCGTAGCCTTCGGGAAGACGCCCTTCCTCCAAGGAAAGCCGCGAGACCAGTTCTTTTGCCAGGTGTTGATAGAGGGTGGGCTGACCAGGTTCTTCGCCAAGCACCAGAAGCTCCGAGCCGAGGACGGGAATTACCTGCTGCGCTTCCATGTCCATCAGCAGGTTGCGCCAATTCCGATCGTTGAAACTGCTTACGGCTGGGCCCAAAGGGAATCATCCTTGTTTCGATGCGGTCTACTCTTCGCTATTGCGAAGGTTGCCTTATCGTAAAGCATACTACCGCCGCAGGTAGCGCACATGGCCTCTGTGACTCACGGATGACGTTAACAGCCCTTCCCGCAAGGAATGCTTGAGCCGAGCCGGAAACGGCCTTCTGGGAAGCCTCTACGAAACGGGAGCCGACACTTGGCCGCTGCCTGAGGTTCGATACAATAACGCCATCCCTATGAAACCGGTACTCCTCCTTGCCCTGCTTCTCACCCCGGCCTTTCCCCAAAATCCCTTCAACGAAAAACCTTCCTACGCGCGCAGCCGCGACTTCGATCTCCAGCATCTCAAGCTCGAGCTGTCCTTCGATCTTCCCGCGCGAAAACTCCTGGGCACGGCCACCCTGCGCATGGCGCCGCTCTCGGGCGACCTTCGCGAGTTGACGCTCGACGCCGCCGCGCTGAACATCGAAGGTATCACCGTCGCCGGCCGCCCGATGGCCTTTCGCACCGCCGACGACAAGCTCACCATCACGCTCGACCGTCAATACCCGGCCGGCGAGCCCATCGAATTCGTGATTCGCTACAACACCCAACCCAAGCGCGGCCTCTTCTTCGTGTTCCCCGACAAGCACCATCCGGACCGCCCGCGGCAGATCTGGGCCGATGGCGACACCGCCGGCGGCAACAACCGCTACTGGTTCCCGAGCTCCGATTTTCCCAACGACAAGACCACCACCGAAATGCTGGTCACCGTACCGGCCGGGTGGCAGGTGCTCTCCAACGGCAAGCTGGCCAACACCTCGGACAATCAGGCCGCCGGTACGACGGTCTTCCACTGGCTGCAGGACAAGCCGCATGCCACCTACCTGGTGTCGCTGGTAGCCGGCGAATTCGATAAGGACACGACGAACTGGAAAGTTCCGGTGGAATTCTACGTCCCTCGCGGCCGAGGCGGCAGCATCGCCCGCACCTTCGGCCGCACCACCCAGATGCTCGATTTCTTCTCCGACAACATCGCGCCCTACCCGTGGGCCAAGTACGCGCAGGCCATGGTGGACACCTTCGGTGGCGGCATGGAGAACACCAGCGCCACTACCGAGGGTGCTGCGGCGATTCTCGAAGAGCGCGATTTCGAGGACCGCCGCTGGAATACCGACAGCCTGATCGCTCACGAGATGGCGCACCAGTGGTTCGGCGACCTGGTCACTTGCGCGGACTGGCGGCACACCTGGCTAAACGAAGGCTTCGCCACTTATTTCGAAGCGCTGTGGCAGGAGCACGCCCGCGGGCGCGACATATTCGACTGGCAGGAACTGCGTGCGGCTCGCAGCATCACCAGCTTTCCCGCCCGCGTCGCCGTGGTGCCGCAGAACGGCCAGGAGGGAAACGACGCCTACGCCATGATCTACAACAAGGGCGGATGGACGCTCCACATGGTCCGCGGTCAGCTTGGCGACGCCCGCTTCTGGAGGGCTATTCAGCACTACGCCAAGAAATTCAGCTATCAGACCGCCACCACCGCCGACTTCGTGGAATCCATCAGCGAGGCCACCGGCCAGGACTTGGAATGGCTGTTCGATCAGTACGTCTACAAGCCCGGCCATCCTGAATTCGAAGTCGCCTGGGACTACGATTCCACCAATCGCCTGCTCCATGTGGCCGTGAAGCAGAACCAGAAAGTGGATGCAAAGCCCGCGCCCTTCCGCGTTCCCATCGAGATCGAAACCCTCGGTGACTCGCCCCAGACCTTCCGCTTCTGGGCGAGCAAGGAATCCGAAGATCTCTACTTCGGGATGCCCAGCCGCCCGCAGACCGTGCTCTTCGATCCGCGCGACATCATCCTGAAATCCGTCACCCTCAAGAAGCCGGCCACGGAATGGACCTGGCAACTGGAGCACGCGCCGCGTGTGTTGAACCGCTCGGAAGCAGCTACGGCGCTGGGCTCGATGGGCGGCGCCGAAGTGGTCGCGGCTCTCGCGCACGCCGGCGCGTCCGACCCGTTCTTCGGCATCCGCATGGATGCCGCCGCTTCCCTGGCGCGAATCAAAACCGAGGATGTGCGTCCGGCGCTCCTCCAGATGCTCAGTGACAAAGACTCGCAAGTGCGCAGCGCCGCCGCGGGCGCCCTGGGCTCGCTGAACAAGAACGCCGCCACCATCGACCGCCTGTTCGAGATGGCGCTCACCGACACCAGCCCCGCGGTGCGGCAGGCAGCGCTCGCCGCCGCCGCACGATTGAAGCCCGAAAAAGGGCTGGAGCGGGTGAAGCCGTTCCTCGACGACCAGCCCATGCGGCCCACTGCCGTTTCGGCCATGGCACAGATCGCCGACGAAGCGGCCGTCCCCGCGCTGCTGGAGTTGAGCCACGATCCCGACGATCGAGTCCGCCAAAGCGCCTTGAGCGCATTCGGCACGCTCGGTAAAGGCAAACAACCGGTCAGCGACCGCCTGCTCGAAGCCCTGGAGGACCAGGAGAAGGGCGACCGCCAGGCGGCCGTCTTCGCGCTCCAGCAACGCCGCGAAACATCTGCCATTCCGGCGCTCGAGCGTCTCGCGAATACCGAGCCGCTGCCCAATATCGCGCGCGCCGCGCAGGCTGTCGTGCAGTCCCTGAGGTTGCCCGCGCCACGGCCCGCCGACGAACTCTCCGCCCTGCGCAACCGTCTCTCGGAACTCGAGAAAGAAAACGCCGAGATGAAAGCGCGCCTCGACCGCCTGGAGAAAAAGTAAAAGCGGCTACAAGGTGGGGCAGGCGCTTTCGCCTGCCAACCCCGGATCGTGTGGCTGACTGATCTCCGCCTCCTCAGCGCTCTCAGGTTTTGACTTTTCTTACTCGGCGTCTCGGCAGTAAACTCTCTTCTCTCCGCGCTTGTCTCAGCGACTCCACGGCTCCGCGTCAGGTTTACTCGCCGAACTCGAGTGTCTCGGTCGACCCGCCCAGCTCGATCGACTGAATCTTCTCGCCGTCGTTGGTCTTGGTCGATTCGACTGCCGTCATGTCATGCTTCTTATCGGCATTTTCGACCTTGACCGGCGCGGTGATCTTCTTCCCATTCTCGTCGGTGAAGATGGCGTTGGCGCCTTCTACCTTCAGCGAGTAGTTTCCAGGCGCCAGCATTACGCTGCCCGCCTTGGAAGCCGCATCGATGGTGATGTCGTAGGACTTAGCGCTGGCGATCGACAGACCTGCAAGTGCCAGCGCACTCACCAGAAAAAGTGAACGGTTCTTCATGATCTTAATCTCTCCACTTAAGTAGATGAGACTTGTCGCCGCGAGGTAACTACTGTAACCAGGGTATATGTGCGTCCCGCCACTACCACTTTTCGGTAATCCTGCGAAACACGCGCAGCAGATTTCCGCCGAGAAACTTCCGGATGCGTTCCTCGGAGTAACCGCGCCGCAGCATGGCGTCGGTGATCATCGGCAGGTCGCGGACGTCGCGCATCCCCCGCGGCAACGGCGGGCCGCCATCGAAATCCGTCCCCAGCGAGACGTGATCCTCGCCTACCAGTTGGATGGCGCGATCCACCACTCCCACCCACTCGTCGACCGTCAACCGGATCTCCTGCGGAACGTCCAACGGAACCATCGGAAACTTCGGCGCGACCAGCTTGTCCAACTCGTAAATATCCAGCTTGGTCCCGCGTTCCCGGATGGCGCTGGTGTCCCAGAATGCCTTGCCCGAGTGCTGGGTGCTCCAGTCGAACGCTTTGCGGTTGTGGAAGTCGTTGCCCATCTGGAATCCGAATACGCCGCCCTTCGCCGCGAGCTTCTTGATCAGCCAGTCGGGCATATTGCGCGGAATGTCGTTGATGGCGCGCATTCCGTGATGCGTGGCCACCACCGGATCGGTGCTGAGGTCGATGGCCTGCGAGATCGCCTCGTCGGACGCGTGCGACACATTGATCACCATGCCCAGGCGATTCATCTCGCGAATCACTTCCCGCCCCCGATCGTTGAGGCCCTTCCACTTGGGCGTCGAGCAGCACGAATCGGCATAGTTGCTGGTCCAGTTGTGCGCCGAGAGTTGCACGGAGCGCATGCCAAGGCGGTACATCTCGCGGATCACCGCCGGGTCGCCATCCAGGTCGAAGCTGCCTTCGATATCCAGCACAGCAGCGATCTTGCCACTCTGGCGAATGCGCTCGATCTCCGTGGCCGTGTGCGCGATCTCGATGGCCTGGCTGTTGCGCGCGATCTGATCGACGGCGCAATCCAGCATGCGCAGCGCTTGTTTCGTCTCCAGCCGGGCGGGATAGTAGTCCTCGGTCACGAAGATGGAAAAGAACAGCGCGCCGAGGCCGCCCTCTTTGGCGCGCGGCAGGTCGAACTGGCCGTCGGGCTTACGCTGGCCGATGTCGCCGCCGTGATAGAACTCGCGGTCGACGGCGTGCACGTGGCCGTCGAAGACCAGCGACCGCGCGTGCAGGGCGCGCGCCCGTTCGGAAACTCCGCCTCCCGGGGCCTGTGCCGCGAGCCACCAGGCCGCAGCCGCGGACACCACCGCTACGGATGCCAATGTCCTATAATCGTGAATACTCGGGAATCTCATGGCCAACTCATCGCGTCCAAAACTCGCAGGCGTCGTCACCACCTATTTTAAGTACTCGCATGCGCAGCATATCATCGATCGCTTTCTGGATGGCTACGGCTGGAACGGCGAACATCACCATCCTCCCATGGACCTGGTGTCGCTGTACGTCGACCAGGTCGGCAATACCGATCTCAGCCGCGAACGCGGCGCCCGGCATCCGGAGCTGAAGCTCTGTCCGACCATCGCCGAGGCGCTAACCCTCGGCGGAAGCAAGCTCGCGGTGGATGGCGTGGTGCTGGTGGGCGAGCACGGCAACTACCCGCGCAACGAAAAGGGGCAGACGAAGTACCCGCGCTGGGAGTTCTTCGAACAGATCGTGAAGGTATTCCGCGACAGCGGCAAATCCGTCCCCGTCTTCAACGACAAGCACCTTTCGTGGAACTGGGAATGGGCGCGCAAGATGTACGACACCTCGCGCGAGCTGGGCTTCGCTTTCATGGCGGGGTCGAGCCTGCCGGTGACGTGGCGGACGCCGTCGGTCGAAATGCCGCTGGGCGCGCGCATCAGCGAAGCCTTGTGCATCTGCTACGGCGGCGTGGACAGCTACGATTTTCACGGACTGGAGACCGTGCAGTGCATGGTGGAACGCCGGCGCGGCGGCGAGACCGGCGTCAAGTGGATCCAGGCGTATCGCGGCGATAAGTTCTGGGATGCATTGCGCGACGGCGTCTGGCCCAAGCCGCTGATGGACTCTGCGCTCTGCCGCAGCCACACGTTGACGCCCGCGCGCGCCGGCTTCAATCACATCTTTCCCACCACCGACGAGATGCGCCGCCTGGTGCGTGACCCCGTGGCCTACCGTTACGAGCACGCGGACGGATTGAAGGCCACGGTGCTGCTGATGAACGGCCTGGTGAAGGACTTCAACTTCTCGGCATACGTGGAAGGCTCGCGCACGCCGTGGTCCACCCAGATGTACCTGCCGATGCCCGATGGACGGACCACGCTCGCCAATTTCTTCAGCCCGCTGGTCAATAACTTCGAGAAGATGTACCTCACCGGCAAGCCGACCTATCCGGTGGAGCGTACGCTCCTCACCACCGGCCTGACCGCGGCCGGCGTGGAGAGCCTCTTCCTCAAGCAGACAAAGTTCGAAACGCCGCACTTGGCGATCCGCTACCAGCCGACCAAGGAATCCACGTTTTGGAGGACCTAACCATGCTGACCCGCCGGACATTTCTCCAGACGACTCTCCCAATGACAGGCGCCGGCCTCGCGGCCGCAGCACAGCAGGGACGGACCAAGCGCATCGCCATCATCACGACCATTTACCGGCTGCAGTCCCACGGGCAGCACATGGGCGACCGCTTCCTGGTTGGATACCCGCTCGACGGCGTGTGGCACATGCCGGACATGAAGGTGGTCTCCCTCTATGTCGACCAGAAGCCCGAGGGCGATTTGAGCGACGCCCGCGCCAAGGAATTCGGCCTGCAGGTTTACCCTACCATCGCCGAAGCGCTGCGCTGCGGCGGCAAAGAACTGGCGGTAGACGCGGTGCTGATCATCGGCGAGCATGGCAACTACCCGCGCAACGAGAAGGGGCAGATTCTGTACCCGCGCTATGAGTTCTTCGAGCAGTGCGTCCAGGTGTTCGAGAAGGACGGCCGCGCCGTGCCGGTCTATAACGACAAGCATCTTTCCTACAGTTTTGAAAAGGCCAAGGCGATGGTGGATGCCTCCCGCCGCCTGCGCTTCCCGATGCTGGCCGGATCGTCGATTCCTGTGACGTGGCGGCTTCCCTCGATCGATCTCCCCATGGGATGCGAGATCGAGGACGCCCTCATGGTGGGCGAAGGCGGCTCCGACGCCATGGACTTTCACGCGCTCGAAGGCCTGCAATGCATGGTGGAGCGCCGCAAGGGCGGCGAGACCGGCGTCAAAGCGGTGCAGTTGCTGCAGGGCGACGCAGTCTGGAAGGCCGGCGACGATGGCCGCTATTCCAAGGAGCTGCTGACCGCCGCGCTCTCGCGCAGCGACAACCCGATGGGTCTCACGGTGACCGACGGCCGCACCCAGGACCTGGTGGCGTCGGGCGAGTTGCGCAAGATCGCGAAGAACCCGGCCGCGTATTTCATCGAGTACCGGGACGGATTGAAGGCCACCATGCTGATGCTGGATGGCGCCATCCGCGATTTCAACTTTGCGGCGCGGCTGAAAGGCACTCCATCGATGTGGTCCACGCAGTTCCTGCTGACTCCCGACCCCAACGTCACGTACTCCGCGTGCCTGATGCACAAGGCCGAGCAGATGTTCGAGACCGGAGTGGCGCCCTATCCGGTGGACCGCACCCTGCTGGTCAGCGGGATTCTGGAAAGCTGCCTCACGTCGAAAGTACAGGACCAGGCGCGCCTGGAAACGCCGCACCTCAAAGTGGTTTATAAGGCGCCGCAGCAGCCGCAATACGCGCGAAGCTGATCCTACTCGACCGGCACGCAAATGCGCGTGAGCAGATCGGCGGGCGCGGTTCCTTGCGGCGAGTTCAGGTAAAACTCCAGCGCGGGGGCGCTGCGCAGTTCCCTCCCGCTGGTGGGCAGCCACTGCCCGCAAATCTGGGCGTACGTTTCCCCCATGCGGTCGTACGGGCCCTTGTGCATGGCCACCGCGTACTCGCCCCCTTCCAATTCCTGGATGCCGACCTCGCCTTGCGGCTCGATGGGCGCCGTCAGCGTAATGGCCGCGTCGTAGCGCAGCTTTTCCGGGGCCGTGATCTCGGGATCGTCGTGGCAGATTCCCAGCATCCTGGTATGCGGGCCGCACAGCCCCTTGGGCCACGCCCACGCCATGAGCCGGCCCCAGGTAGCGCCCACTGCCTCGTACGGACCCAAGTGGCGGATGAAGGCCACGCGCATTGGCTCCAGCCGCTCGACGCGCACATCCAGCGGAGGGCTTGCGGGCGGGCCCTGGAAACGGGCGAGGTTGCCATCGGCGGCGAAGTGGACATCCGAGGGCGCACGCGGCCATTCGAGCGGCCGGTGGTTCTCGCGGAACTCGGAGGGCGGCACGCCGAACACGGCGCGAAACGCCCGCGTGAAGGACTGGTGCGTTTCGTAGCCCGCATCGAACGCCAGCTCCGTGACCGGCTGGTCGGAGAGCTTCAGCCGCTGGGCCGCGCGTTCGAGCCGCAGGCGCCGTACGTGCTCCTTCACCGATTCGCCGACCATGCCCTTGAAGACGCGATGAAAGTGAAACGGAGAGAAGCAGGCGATGCCCGCCAGTTCCTCCAGCGGCAGCGAATCGTCCAGATGGCTCTGGATGTGGACCAGCGCACGGACCATGCGCTGGCGATACGATTCGAGCGTCGACGCGCGGGTCATGCGGTCCTCACCGTCTTGCGGTCGAGCAGCAGCCCGATGGGGATCGTGACCGCGGGAATCAGGAAGTACCCCGAGCCGATTTCGNNCTTCGAGGAACAGCGGCAGATCGAACAGGATGCACATCGAGCACCACAGAATGCCGAGGAGCAGGCCTTCCAGCCCGTAACGCCGCTCGACCCGGCGGAAGTACAGGTTCAGAAAACTGGCGGTGCACATGGCCACCACGACACTCATGATCGACTCGAACAGCGGCCGGTTGGACTGCCGGACCGGGAACAGGCAGACGGAGATCAGAAAGGGGAGCAGCCACACCAGAAATCCGAATACCAAGGCTCTACGAAGTGAGGTCATACCCAATCTATACACTGCCCGCCCGCCGCGGGCTTGACATTTCTTGCGGAGTTAAAGAGTCAGGGTGACTTTGTGCAGCGTCCGCGGCTGGTCGGGATCGAGGCCCTTCTGCGCCGCCAGGCACGCGGCGAAAATCTGCGCCGGCACGATGTAAGGAATCGGCGTCAGGATTTCCTTCACGCGGCGCGGGAGGCGAATCACCCTGGTGGCCCGCGCGTCGACCTCCCGGTTCCCGGAATCCGTGATGGCCACGATCTCCGCCTGAAGGCCCTGCAGTTTGGCCAGCGTTTCATCCATGGACGGCCACGTCACCCCCGCGGGCGCGAAGGCGAACACGGGGAAGCTGGGCTCGACCAGCGCGATCGGCCCGTGCAGGAAATCGGCCGAAGAAAAACGTTCGGCCACCACGTAGCAGGTCTCCATCAGCTTCAGCGAGAGTTCGAAGGCGTTGGCATAATTCAAGCCACGCCCCACCACCACGGCATGCCGCATATAGCGGTAGCGTTCGGAGAGCGCCCGGACTTCCGGCTCGAGCCGCAGCGCGGACTCCACCGTCTCGGGCAGCCGCTCGAGCTCCGGCATGCGGACGCCGCCCTCCAGCGCCCAGGCCAGCAGGTAGAGCATCAGCATCTGCCCGGTATAGGTCTTGGTGGCAGCAACGCTTTTCTCCTTGCCCGCCCGCACCAGGAAGACGTGTTCCGCCAGGCCGGCCAGGGTGCTCGAGCGCTCGTTGGTGATGCCCAGGGTGGTGGCGCCCTGCTCGCGCGCGCGTTCCAACACCAGGTTGGTGTCGGTGGATTCGCCCGACTGCGAAATGGCGACCACCAGACTCTCGCGATAATCCACGCGGGCCTGGTAGAGCGTGGCAATCGAGGGCGCGGCCAGCGACACCGGAATCCCGGTGGTGATTTCGAGCAGGTAGCGTCCGAACAGCGCCGCGTTGTCGGAGGTGCCGCGCGCCACCAGCACGACCAGCCGCGGCCGCCGCTTACGCATGAGTTGCCGGAGCTTTTCGACGCCCCGCAGGCCCCCGGAAAAGGTGCGCTCCAGCGCTTCCGGCTGCTGGCGGATCTCCTCGAGCATTCGCGACATGAATCTTCAAGATAGCAGGCGATGGGTTGGCAGGCGGAAGCGCCTGCCCCACCTAGAATTTGAATTCGGCGTGCACGACTTCGTCGTCGAGCGAATGCTTCAGCGAAAAACCGAGCTTCTCGCAAACCCGCTGGATGTCGCGGTTGTCGGGCAGGATGTCGGCCTTCAACCGGCTCATTTTCTCGTCGGCGCCCACGATCAGCAATCGCGCGAGCAGTTCCTTGCCCAATCCCCGGCCCTGCCACTGGTCGCTGATCAAAGCGGCGATCTCGCCGTCGTTGGTGCCGTGAATCTTCATCAACCGGCCCACGCCCAGGATTTCCGATTCGCCGGTCTCGGGATTGCGCCGCACGGCGACCAGGGCCATTTCGCGGTCGTAATCGATGAAGCAGATGCGGGTCAGCCGCTCGTGCGTGGTGCGCTGCTCGAAGTTCATGAGGTGGAAGTAGCGCAGGTAGACGCTGCGCTCGGAGAGCGTTTCGTGGAATCGCACCATGGCCGGCTCGTCTTCGGGGCGGATGGGCCGGATGGTGACGGGGGTGCCGTCCTTCATGGTCCAGTGCGCCACGTACCGGGTGGGATAGGCGCGGACCGCGGTTTTCGGGATCTGCTCCAGGCGCACGCCGGGACCGTGCACCACCACGCGCGCGTCCAGTGCGATCAACCCGTCGGGCGACGCCAGCAGCGGGTTGATGTCGATCTCCTTGATCCAGCGCTGCTCGGCCACCAGCGCGCTGAACCGCACCAGCAGGTTTTCGAGATCCGTGAGGCTCACCGGCCGGCGCCCGCGGACGCCCTTCAGGGCCTTGTAGATCTTGGTTTGCTCCATCATGCGGCGGGCCAGCGTGGTGTTCAACGGAGGCAGAGCGAGCGAGCGATCCTTGAAGACTTCGACCAACTGGCCTCCGGTGCCGAACAGCAGAACGGGGCCGAACTGCGGATCGAGGCTCGACCCGACGATCAGCTCGTAGGCATCCTTGAGCTTGATCATGGGCTGCACGGTAACGCCTTGGAAATGCTGCGCGCCGGCTTTGTCGCTTACCGAGGTTTCGATGGCCCGAAACGCGCGCTCCACGCCGGTCGAGCTCCCCAGGTTCAATTGCACGCCGCCCACGTCGGTTTTGTGGGTGATGGTTTCGGAGTACAGCTTGAGCACTACGGGGTAGCCGAACTCTTCCGCCGCCTTCACGGCCGCGGCGACGTTGGTGGCAATGATGGATTTGGCAGTGGGAATCCCGTAGGCGCTCAGGACCTGTTTGGACTCGACTTCGGTGAGGATGGTGCGCCCGTCGCTGCGGGCCTTCTGGACGATTTCATCCACCAGCTTGCGGTCGGGGGTCCAGTCGGCCGAATCCTCCGGCATGGAAGGAGTTTCGTACAGCCCCTTCAGGTTGTAGCTGTAGCTCCACATGTAGTTGAAGGCGCGGGCAGCCGTGTCGGGGTAGGGGAAGGTGGGGATGTTGGCGCGGTTCAGGATTTCCTCCCCGGCGGCCACATCCACGCCGCCCATCCAGCTTGCCAGAACGGGCTTGCCTTCCTGCTTGGCGAGGGGCTTCAACTGCTCGGCGATCTGGGTGGGATCGGTCATGGCCTGCGGGGTGAGGATCACCAGCATGCCGTCGCTGTTGGGATCTTTCGACGCGATTTCGAGCGCCTTGGCATAACGTTCGGGCGAAGCGTCGCCGATTATATCCACGGGGTTGTTGTGGCTCCAGGTGGGAGGGAGCACGGCGTTGTAGGCTTCCATGGTTTCGGGCGTCAACTCGGCCAGCTCGCCGCCTCCCATGATCAGGGCGTCGGTGGCGAGCACGCCGGGTCCGCCCGCATTGGTGACGATGGTGAGGCGCGGTCCCTTGGGACTGGGCTGCTTGGAAAGGACTTCGGCCATGTAGAACAGGTCGGCGATATTGTTGACGCGCAGCACGCCGCTGCGGCGGAATGCGGCTTCGAGAACCTCGTCGCTGCCGGTGAGCGAACCGGTGTGCGAGGCCGCTGCCTTGGCCGCGGCAGCCGTGCGTCCGGGCTTGATGACGATGATGGGCTTGTTGAGGGCCACTTCGCGCGCAGCGGAAATGAATGCGCGCGCGTTGCCGATGGACTCCATATAGATGACGATGGAGCGCGTTTTGGGGTCGTTGCCCAGGTGGTAGATCAGGTCGCCCCAACCCACGTCCACCATGGAGCCTACGGAGACGAACGCGCTGAAGCCCACCATTTCCTTGAGGCTCCAGTCGAGGACGGCAGTACACAGGGCGCCGCTCTGGCTGATGAAGCCTACCGAGCCGGGCCGCGCGATGGTGGTGGCGAAAGTGGCATTCATGCCGGTGAGGGGCGCCATGACGCCGAGGCAGTTCGGCCCGATCACGCGAATCTGGGCGGCCTGCGCCTCTTCCAGCAGTTTCTGTTCGAGCGCCGCGCCCTCCGGCCCGATCTCCTTGAAACCGGCCGAGATGACGATCGCGCCGCGGACGCCGTTTTCGCCGCATTCGCGGATGATCCCGGGGATGGTCGGCGGCGGGGTCACGATCACGGCCAAGTCTATGTCTTCGGGAATGTCGGAGACGGATTTGTAAGCCTTCACGCCCAACACGCTGGGCCGCTGGGGGTTGACGGGATACACCGTGCCCCCGAAGGGGCTGGTGACCAGGTTCCAAAGCAACGTGCGGCCAACGGTACCGATCTTTTCGGTGGCCCCGATGACGGCCACAGTCTTGGGGGAAAAGAAGACATCCAGAGGCTGGTTCCTCGGATGGAGCATTTTCTTGCGAGGGGGTTTAGTTGCTTGCATGTTTTTCGGTGTCCTGGCTGGGTCCGAACGCGGCCTGATTGAGGGCATCCACCACGTCCCGGACGTTGAGCCCGTTCTTGCGGGCTACGGTTTCGATATCGCAGTCGTCGCACGGGGTGCGAAAGTGCAGATTTTCGAAGATCTCGATGGTTTCGGGGTGGTGTTGTTTCACATCCCGGATGATCATATCGCGGCGGATGAGCTGATCGAATCGAAACATTGGGAGGCGCCTCGGAGGAATCTTATCTGCACCCTGTCGGCCAAAGGGTCTGGTGTTTGTTATCAGTGAGTTGGGGGTGCTGACGAGGGGTCGCGGTGGGTGATATGCCCCAATCCGGGAAGCGGTTCGGGAGACGCAGGAAGACGTGTCTGGAAATATTATTTTGTTGCCATCTAAGCGCCTGTTTTTCTGTGAGTTGCGGACGAGGGAAGAAATCGGGAGACGCATCGGGAGGGTTTTGTGGAAAAGATGCGTCTCCCGGCGGGAAGGCCGGGCGGCGATTGGGGCCGGAGCGGAGGGAAAAGCGTTCAGGTTTGAACGGTTTTGAAAATTCGGATCGATTGGAATCAATAAGTTACGAAAAATGGACCGTTCAAAATTGAACGGTTTGGCGGCGGTAGTGGGGTTGGTGTCCATGGTGGTTGCCTGCGAATATGGTCGAAGAAAGCTTCGCAATTTCCCTCCTGATTTAAAGCTAGCAGACGATTGTTGCGATGCTGTGTCTGGCGTGAACTAAGTGATTGAAAACAGGGCTAAAACTTTTCCGGAAAATTTGTCACCGTGATTTTGAGAGGGCAGAGGCCGGGGGGTTTACAATAGCGGAACATGCGATGGTGGCCGCAAAACCGTCTGGCGCGATTTGCGTGCACCGTGCTGGCTGGGTGGGCGGTTGGATTCGGCGTGCTGGTGGCTGAGACTTGGTTGCGCATGCCGCCTGCGCGGTCGCCGGAGCTGTTTGTGCAAACGGGCCACTCCGACTGGGTCGTGTCCGTGGCGTGGAGCGCTGACGGCAAGACGCTCGCCAGCGGAAGTTCGGACCAGACGATCAAGCTGTGGGATGCATCGAGCGGGCGACTGCTGCGGACTCTCAGCGGCCACTCCGCCTTCGTAAATTCGGTGGCGTGGAGTGTGGACGGCAAAACGCTCGCCAGCGCAAGTGGGGACAGCACGATCAAGCTGTGGGATGCGTCGAGCGGGCAACTGTTGCGGACTCTCAGCGGCCACGGCGACTCCGTTTTATCGGTGGCGTGGGGTGGGGACGGCCAAACGCTTGCCAGCGGAAGTGCGGACCGCACGATCAAACTGTGGGATGCGCCGAGCGGGCAACTGCTGCGGACTCTCAGCGGCCACTCCGCCTCCGTCAAATCGGTGGCATGGAGTGGGGACGGCAAAACCCTCGCCAGCGGAAGTGACGATAACACGATTCAAGCTGTGGGATGCGCCGAGCGGGCAACTGCTGCGGACTCTCAGCGGCCACTCCTCAGCTGTCTTGTCGGTTGCGTGGAGTGCGGACAGCAAAACGCTCGCCAGCGGAAGTTTTGACGAGACGATTCAAGCTGTGGGACGCGTCGAACGGGCAACCGCTGCGGACTCTCCTCGGCCACTCCGGTTACGTCTGGTCGGTGGCGTGGAGTGCGGACGGCAAAACGCTCGCCACCGGAAGTGACGATAACACGATTCAAGCTGTGGGATGGGAGGAACGGGCAACCGCTGCGGACTCTCCTCGGCCACTCCGGCCCCGTCTCGTCGGTGGCGTGGAGTGCGGACGGCAAAACGCTCGCCAGCGGGAGTCTGGACACAACGATCAAGTTGTGGGATGCGAGGAACGGGCAACTGCTGCCGACTCTCAGCGGCCACGCCGACTCCGTCTATTCGGTGGCGTGGAATCCCGATGGCCATACGGTTGCCAGCGGTTGGTCCGCGCCTCGGCCCGGTCCGCCATCGGCGCCTCTCCCGCCGCCACCTGCCGCAGGCACTCCTGCTCGTCCGGGTACAGAATACCCCAGATCGATTCGCGAAAGTACACCCCAATGCGATGCTTGCGGAAATCGCGTTCGATCGCCGCCGCCACTTCCGCCACTCGTGATTCGTCCACCTGCTTGCGGTTGCCGCGTTCGCAGGCGTCGCTGGCAAAGAAGCGCGTGACCAGCGGATGCCCCGCGCACCAATCGTAAGTGCGGTCAATCGCCGCGTCGGTCCATTCGATCTGCTTCCAGCCGCCGATCTCGCGAACCATGGCCTTCGCCTCGTCCGGTGTTAGAAACTGGAGAAAATTCTCCTGCATCGACATATGCAGAGGATTCTCGCCGGCCTCCCCGAGCAGGTTCTGCCGGTTCAGGTCGGGCCGGTACGCGCAGAGAAGCAGCGAGACCGCTTCCTGCTCCTGGGCCAGCGCGCGCAGAACGCGGAAGAGCCGCACCGCCTCCGCGAGCGGCTTTACGTTTTCGGCCTTGCGCCGATCCGGGAAGAGCTTGTCGGCCTCGTCGAGGATCAGCACGAAAACTTCGCGCGATCCCGTCTGCTGCCACGAAGCTCGCAGTGCCAGGAACTGCTCGCGGAAACTCCCAGCGGTCTCCGGCAGCGGCTTGCCCAGCCGGGATTTCAGCTCCAGGCGGAAGCCTTCCAGGATGGCGCGGAAATACACGTCCGTATCCGCCTCGTACCCCTGGCAATCCAGCAGCACCACGGCAGTGTTGCGCAGCAACCGGTCGCGCAGTTGATTCAGCAGCGACGTCTTGCCCACTTTGCGGATCCCGAAAATGCCGGCGTGTTGGCCCTGCCGGAGAGCGGCGGGCAGCCGTTCGAGCAACTCGCGCCGTCCGTAGAACCAGGTCTCGTCTCTCACCGGAACGCCTTCGTCGTAAGGATCCTGCCGGATCGTGAACGGCTCCTCGATCTCGGCCAGCGTCCGCCCGCAGTTGTCTTCCGCGATGGCCCGCTCGATGCGCGCCAGCGAGATCGGAATCGCCTCGCCCAGCTTCTGCATCTCACTTGGGCTTGGCGCGGGATCGGAGAAGACGATGTAGATCCGTCCCCGCGCGGGGCGAGCCGGCAGACCGGATTTGGTGGGCCAGAGTATCCATTCGCCGCCGGGGTTGCCGGCCTTGCGGAAGAAAGCGTTGGCCAGTGCCGCCGGGTCCGGACGGCTCGATCGAATGAAAACCAATGCCACCGCGGCGAACCAGGCGAACGCGCCCGCGCCAAGCAGGACTCGGTTGTCAGATGCGTTACGGCCGAGATCGTAAGTGAAGATCGGACGGACATCCACCCGCAGAGATCCTTCGACCCGGAGTTCCCCCCGGTATCGACTCAGTGGATAGAGACCCCGCAGCCGATGATCGAAGCGGATCGCCGCATGCTCATCGCCTTGCAGCGACGAGGCGTAGTTCAAATGACCCGGCCGCACCGCCAGCCACTCTCCGCCCTCAAATGGAGTAATCGAAAGCTGGGCTGTTCCCTGCAAGTTCTCAATGATATGGATCGCGGTCGTGGTCGCCGCGGCAATGGACTGGTCGGAACGATTCCAGCCGACGAAGATCACGGGCTCCCCGAGGTCGAACTCGCCGACGGGCGTATCCTGGTCGGGGCTCCACAGCTTGATCGTGTCCCCACTTCCGCTGGCCAGCGTTTTGCCGTCTCCACTCCACGCAACCGAATTGACGGCGGCGGTGTGGCCGCTGAGAGTCCGAAGAAATCGCCCGTTCGTCGCATCCCAAAGCTTGATGGTTTTGTCGTCGCCTCCGCTGGCGAGCGTTTTGCCGTCCCCACTCCACGCCACCGATTCGACGGGGCCGGAGTGGCCGCTGAGCGTCCGCAACAGTTGTCCGCTCGACACATCCCACATCTTGATCGTGTGGTCCAAACTACCGCTGGCGAGCGTTTTGCCGTCCGGACTCCACGCTACCGAATTGACGGAGCCGGAGTTGCCGCTGAGAGTCCGCAACAGTTGCCCGCTCGACACATCCCACATCTTGAATCGTGTGGTCCAAACTACCGCTGGCGAGCGTTTTGCCGTCCGGACTCCACGCCACCGATTCGACGGGGCCGGAGTCGCTGCTGAGAGTCCGCAGCAGTTGCCACTTCGTTGCATCCCACAGTCTGACGGTTTTGTCGAGACTACCGCTGGCGAGCGCTTTGCCGTCCGCGCTCCACGCCACCGAAGAGACTTCGGCGGAGTGGCCGCTCAGACTCAGCAGCAACTGCCCGTTCCTCGCATCCCACAGGTCGATCGTTTTGGCCCAGCTTCCTGGAACAGTTTGGTTTGATCGGCGAAAGCAACGAAATTCAGGGTGGGCTTTTCAGGCGGTGGCTGGAACGGCAATGAACCCATACGACTGCTCACGGCCGGGCAATCTGTTCGTGGGATATCGGGACATCCTGCGCGGAATGCGGGAGAAACTCGTCGAGAACCGGCGGTCCTTTTCGGTGCAGGGCGGGCGGCGATGCGGCAAGACCTCCCTGTTGAAGAAACTCGGCGAGGAACTGGGCGCATCGGCTCCGGCTTGGTTGCGGTGGCGCCCGATCGACATGCAAGCCGTGGTGCCGCACACGTGGGCCGATCTGTTCCTGGCGATCTATCGGGAGATGGTGGCGGGCATTCCGGGCGCGCCGCCCGCGCCCGACAGCCTCAATCACTACGACCCGGATTTTCTGAATTTGCTGGATGCGGCGCGCCCGGCGATGGAGGCGCAACTCGGTCACCGGTGGATCACCGTCCTGGGGGTGGACGATTTCGATGTGGCCGCGGTGACTTTGCCCGATGACCGGGCCTTCCAGCATCTGCGCAGCCTGCTGATGGCGTCGCGGCACGCGGACTTTGTGAGGCTGGTGGCGGCGGGATCGAGCCGCATGAACGATCTGATCAAGGCAGGGTCGGCGCTGAATAACCTCGACCCGGTCTTTTTGGGAATCCTGCCCGAGGCTGACGCCCGCGAGGTGCTGAGGGCCGGATTTCCCGATGGCAAGATCGAGCAGGAGCTTTTCGCGGCAACCGGCCGCCATCCGTACATTCTGCAGGGCGTGCTGGGGTATCTTTGGGAAGATCGCGACAAGCTCGATCTGGTGGCCGCTTGCCGGCGCTTCACGCGGGACCGCATGCCCACATTCAAGCAATGGATGAAGGACATGGGCGAAGGCGGCGCCAAGATCTACGGCAAGCTGGCTGCGGCGAACGGCGGCGTGCCGGTGAAGGCGCTCAAGGTGAGGGGCCTCATGCTGGACGACATCCTGCAGACCCTGAGCTATCACGGACTGATCGACGACGCCGATCCCGACCGACCGAGAGTCTCATCGGACATCTTCCGCCGCTGGTTCCTGCAGAATGCGGATGTGGAAGCTTATTCGCCGACACAGGAACCGGCGGCGACTCCCGTCAAGAAGGTGTTTGTGGTTCACGGACGAGATCAGAAAATCCGGGCCTCGATGTTTCATTTTCTCCGTGAACTGGGTCTCGAACCACTGGAGTGGGGCGATCTGGTGGAGGCCACGGGGAATCCGACCCCGACGATCATCGAAGTGCTGCGGGCGGGCTTCGAGGTGGCGCAGGCCGCGGTGGTGATCTTCACTCCGGACGACGAAGCCAGGCTCAATTCCAAGTTCTGCACGGACGAGGACCCCGCGGACGAGCGGGAACTCACTCCCCAACCGCGGCCGAACGTGATTTTCGAGGCCGGGATGGTGATGGCCCACTTCCCGCGGCGGACGGTGATTGTGCAGATTGGGAAGATGCGGCAGTTCACGGATCTTTCCGGCATCCACTTCGTGAAGCTGGATAATTCGATGGATGCGCGGCGGGAGTTGGCGCGGCGGCTTCGCATGGCGGGGTGTGAAATCGGGGCTGCGGAGACGGAGACGGGCTGGCACACGGCGGGGAAATTCGAGGTTTAGGGGGGCGTGGCCAGGCCCTTATGGCCTATGGATTTTGGGATGCGAGTAGATTAATATCTTAAACAGGTTTACGGTTATGAGGCGATTACTTGCGGGATTGGCGATAATCTGCTGCGCCGGCGCACAGCAGGATCTCAAGGTTACCTATCTGGCGACTCAAGCGAGCGTGCAGGATATCGTGCAGACGATCGCGCGGGCGGCCGGCTTGGGGTACAACTGGCGGAAGTCGTTCGATCAGACCGATCCGCAGTGCCGGCGCTTTGTGCCCGACGTGAGAATCGAAGCAGTTCCGTTTGGGACGGCCATGCATCGGATACTGGATCCGGTAGGACTGCGGTACGAGGTGGAGAGCGGGGAGGTGGTGCTGTACCGGGCGCCGGACTCGCTGCCGGCCGATGTGTTGGACAAGAGAATCAATTACTCCAGCGGCCGAAAGAGCGTTCAGTACATCGTCATCGACCTGGCGAAGCAGGTTGGGCTGGGGTACAACTGGGACAAGTCGTTTGCGCAAACCGACCCGGAATGCCGCCGGTTCGTGGACCACGTGTCGATCCAGAACCAGCCGTTCGACAAGGCGATGGCAAAGATCCTGGATCCGGTGGGACTCGGCTACGAGGTGGAGGACGGTCAAGTGGTTCTATACCGGCGATAGGATAAGGTCAGCCGGCCGGGTGATGCCGGCATGGCCGACTGCCAGTCGGCCAGCAGGCTGCCAGCCTGCCCCACAAGGATTATTTGGCGGGGGGGCCCCGGCGGCCGCCGCGGCCGGGAGTGATGGCGTCCCAGGCCGCGTCGCCGGTTTGCCGGTAGTCCTTGGGCAGGGTGGTCCATTCGGGCCGTGTGATTCCATTTAAGTCGTAAACTACTTTGCCGCTATGAACCGTCAGCTCGCAGGCCAGGCGCTGCTTGCCCGACAGGCGGGCGCCGTACATGTCGGTGAAGCCGAAGTTGCCGGTTTCCACGCGCAGCACCGTGACATCGGCCGGCGATCCGACGGAGAGGTTGCCCAGCTCCTCATGGTGGATCTCCTTGGCGGGATTCCAGGTGGAGCGCACGATCACGTCGTCGAGGCTCATCCCCATGGCCAGGAACTTGTCCATCACGTTGAGCATGTCCTTCATGCCGGAGTTCATGCTGCCGATGTGGAGGTCGGTGGAGATGGAATCGGGGAGAAATTTCTGCTGCATGGCGGGGACGGCGACGCGCCAGGCGAAGCTGCCGCCGCCGTGGCCCACGTCGAAGATCACGCCGCGCTTGCGGCCCTCGATCATCCCGGGGTTCACATGGCCGGAATCGTCGAGCTCGTGCCGCAGGCCGGAGTAGCAGTGGGTGTAGATGTCGCCGGGGCGGAGTTTCTTGGTGAGCAGGTCCTGTATGGGCCGCTCGGGATGGTCGTTCCCGAAATCCACCATCACGGGAATGTTGGCCAGGGTGCCGGCCTCGACGGCACGTTCCACCGGGGTCCATTCCGGTCCGGCGTAGTGGGCGGTCTTGAAGCCCACGATGAGACCTTTGTACTTCTTGGCCATCTCGGCGGCCGGAGCGGCCTCCATGTCTTTGAGGTCGTTCTCGAATCGGCCGCCGCGCATGCCGTGGCCCACGATGTTGAGGAAGGCGAGGACGCGCGTCTTGGAGCGGTCGATAATTTTGTCCTTGAAATCTTCGAAGTTGCGCCAGCCCGCACAGCCGGCGTCGGCGACGGTAGTGACTCCCACGCGGAAGGTGTATCCGTCGGGGTAGAGGCTGTTGTCTCCGGCGTACGAATTGCGCTCGCCGGTGCCGGCGAACACGTGCACGTGAATGTCCACCAGGCCCGGAGTGACATAGAGGCCGGAGACATTGACCACTTTCAGGGCGGTGGCCGGGTCGAGGCGCGGCGCGACGGCCGCGATGACGCCGTCCTTGATGCCGACGTCGCGGATGGCGCTGATGCCGTTTTTGGCATCGATCACGTGCCCGCCGGTGAGGAGCAGGTCAAAACGGTTCTGGGCGAATGTGTAAGAGGCCATGGTGAGGACGATCAGGGATAGGGCGATGGGTTTCATGAGGGCTCCAAGCGTCGACACGAGTGTCGACGCGGCAGGCACGAGTGCCTGCGCCACGGTTGGTTGCTTAGCGGGACAGGTCGATGACCGCATAGGTTTTCAGCTCGGGCAGCGTGAACTCGGTGGCACCGGATTCCGCGGTGTAGTCGAGCAGTTCGACTCCCGCGGCATCGTCGGCCGCCGCCTGGTGCTTGGGATAGTCTCCGAGGACGCGCACGCGAATGCCGTTCACTTTTCGGGCGGCCCCGGCGTAGTTGAGCAGTTGCACGCAGAGGCGGCCGGCCGATCCCGTAACTCTCGCGACCACCACGGGGCTGCCGTAGATGCGGAGCGTGCGCTTCTCATCGGTGAGATTGGTGCGGACCGCCTGGGCGATCAGCTTCGGATTCTTGGCATCTTCGAGCGGGTACTCCTTGTCGCCGAGACGCACATTCAGCTTCAGCG
Organism: Candidatus Sulfopaludibacter sp. SbA4; assembly: GCA_900290305.1. GTDB lineage: Bacteria > Acidobacteriota > Terriglobia > Bryobacterales > Bryobacteraceae > OMOG01. Next base: position 570 of record OMOG01000460.1, on the reverse strand, counting down.
TGCGGTCGGGCGCGCGGACCGGGCGGAACAGCAGATTATCGCGGACCATCAGGTTCATGACTTCGCCGGCGGCGGGGGAGCCATCGTCGATAAAGCCGATGTCGGCGACGGGCGGCAGATCGTCCCCACTCAAGCCGCGGGCGCTCAAGCCGCGCAGAAAATCGAGCATGCGGGCGAGGGGCTTCAGGCCGGCGGCGTCGGTCTTGATGAGGGCGTTGGCGCCGTAGCAGAAGGCTTCGGCGGCCGCCAGCGCGGCGGGATCGCCGGGCACGTCGTAATAGAAACGCGCTCGCGGCTGGCGCAGGAACGTCCAGCCGTTGGCCACCAGCCAGGGCTCGCGCGAGGCGGAAGCCTGGTTCATGCGGTAATTGACCGTGGGTGCGAGGAGTTTCACCGCCCGTTCGAGATCGCCGGTCTCGACGGTGATTCCGGAGACATCCTTCCAGGAAGCCGACTGCGCGGCGGGCACCACGATATGGGAGATGCCGGCGTCGCGGAGGGTTGGGGCGGTGGACGCGCCCCCGTCCCAGAACAGGCCGGGCAAAGCCGCGAGCAGGAGCAGCATCACAG
>OMOG01000372.1:4092-4598 GCA_900290305.1 Candidatus Sulfopaludibacter sp. SbA4 | reverse complement strand
GCGGCCAGTGCCGCATGGCCGCGCTGGTGCGCCACTTCGGCGATCTGGCCGACGGGCAGACCGTCTGCGGCATCTGCGATTTCTGCGCGCCCGCCGCGTGCCTGGGACAGCCGTTCCGCCCGGCGACCGAAGCCGAGCGCGCCGCTACGCATCGCATCGTGGCGGCATTGCGTTCGAGTGGGGCGAAATCGACCGGCAAGCTGCATGCCGAGCTTTATCCCTCGGGCGAGTTGACCCGCGATGAATTCGAGGAGGTGCTCGGGGCCATGGCGCGCGCGGGACTGGTGCGGCTCACCGAAGCCGTCTTCGAGAAAGACGGACGGGCTATCCCTTACCGCAAGGCGAGCCTCACCCCGGCTGCCGCCGACATGGAGACGAAGGGCGCCGGCGAACTGCTGATGCGGGACGAAGTGGCGGCGACTCCGGTGAAGCGCAAGCGCGGGAAGAAGCCGGCGCGCAAGGAGCGGCTGCGCGTGTGGAAGCCCACTCCGAAGGAGCCGCCGGCA
>OMOG01000372.1:0-4082 GCA_900290305.1 Candidatus Sulfopaludibacter sp. SbA4 | reverse complement strand
CCCGCGAATCGAAGACCCGGGGATCGAAGGAAAGCTGCGCGCCTGGCGCATGGCCGAGGCCAAGCGGCGCGGGGTTCCCGCGTTCCGCATTTTCAGCGACCAGTCGCTGAAGGCCATGGCCGCGAAGCGTCCCGGCACGGCCGCGGAGTTGCTCGCCATCCCCGGCATCGGCATCGGCACGGTGGAGAAGTACGGCGCGCAGCTCTACCGACTGTTGCACGAGGGCCGGGCGTAAGGCGGGGGTTCGGGGTAGGGGTTGGGGGTTGGGGGTTGGGGAAAGGTGGCTCGCTGCGCTCGCATCTTGGAAATCCGGGTTAGCATCAACGCAGGGGGGACTCAAGTGACTGAAAACTACGACGCCATAGTCATCGGAAGCGGGCAGGCCGGCCCGTTCCTGGCCGCGCGCCTGGCGCAATCCGGAAGGCGGGTGGCCATCGCGGAGCGCAAATTCTTCGGCGGCACCTGCGTGAACACCGGATGCATCCCCACCAAGACCATGGTGGCCAGCGCCTACGCCGCGCGGATGGCGCGCCGCGCCGCCGAGTTCGGCGTGACGCTCGAGGGGCCGGTGACGGTTGACATGAAGCAGGTCAAGGCACGCAAAGACGCCATCGTGGAGAAGGATCGCACGGGCATCGAGACCTGGCTCAAGGGCATGCCGAACTGCACCGTCTACCACGGCGCCGCGCGCTTCGTCTCGCCTCGCGAAGTGGCCGTCGGAGACGCGCGCCTCACGGCCGAACGCATCTTCATCAATGTCGGCGGACGCGCCGTCATCCCCGCGATGCCGGGACTCGACCAGGTCCGTTACCTCACCAATTCCTCGATGATGGATGTGGATTTCCTGCCGCGCCACCTGGTCATCGCCGGCGGCAGTTATATCGGTCTGGAGTTCGGCCAGATGTTCCGGCGCTTCGGCAGCGAGGTCACCATCATCGAGATGGGACCTCGGCTTATCAAGCGCGAGGACGAGGATATCTCGGCGGCCATCGTAGACATCCTGGAAGCTGAAGGCATCCACATCCGGCGGAACGCGAAGTGCGTCGCGGTGGCGAAGCGGGGCGATGAGATCGGCGTCAAGGTCGATTGCACGGAGGGCGCGCCCGAGGTCTTCGGCTCGCACCTGCTGCTGGCGGTGGGCCGGCGGCCGAATACCGGCGATCTCGGCCTGGAGAATGCGGGCATCCGGACCGACGAACACGGCTACATCGTGGTGGACGATCGACTGCAGTCCAACGTGCCGGGCATCTGGGCGCTGGGCGACTGCAACGGGCGCGGCGGCTTCACCCACACTTCCTATAACGATTTCGAGATCGTGGCCGCGAACCTGCTCGATGGCGATTCACGCCGGGTCAGCGACCGCATCACGGCGTATGCGCTTTACATCGATCCGCCGCTGGGGCGCGCCGGCATGACCGAGGCCGAAGTGAGAGCGTCCGCCCGGCCCGCGCTCATGGCCACGCGTCCTATGACGCGCGTCGGGCGGGCGGTCGAGAAGGGCGAGACCCAGGGTTTCATGAAGATCCTGGTGGACGCCGAAAGCAAGGCGATTCTGGGGGCTGCCATCCTGGGGACCGGCGGGGACGAAGTGATTCATTGCATTCTGGATGTCATGTACGCCCGGCAGCCGTACACCTTGATTCAGCGGGCCATGCACATTCATCCCACGGTTTCGGAGCTGGTCCCGACTCTGCTGGGGGATCTGAAACCGCTGCCAGCCGGCTGAAACGGGAACTAAAGTTCCCGTTTCACCTCGTAAATCATTGATTCTACGTAAGGGGCCGGAACAAAGTACCGGTTCCGGCTACGGCTTCCCCACTCCAACCCCCAGTGCCTTCCCGACCAGGAACGGCCGCAACTTCTCCAGGGCAGCCTCCACGCTGACCCCATACTTCGCCCGCAGGGCATCGATCTTGCCGTGTTCGATGAACTGGTCGGGCCACCCGATGCGCACCACGGGAGTCGAGATCCCCAGGTTGCTCAGCTCTTCCAGCACCGCGCTGCCGAAGCCGCCGCGCAGGATGTGGTCTTCGAGCGTCACGATCACATCCACGCTGCGCGCGAAGAATTCCAGCATCTCCACATCGATGGGCTTGGTGAAGCGCGCGTTGATCACCGCCGCCGGACAGCCTTCGCTCTCCAGCTTGCGGGCAATCTCCTCGCCCATGGGGACCAGCGCTCCCAGCGCGAAGATCGCCACGCGGTCGTTCTCTCCGTGCTGCAGCAACTCGGCCTTGCCGATCGGAATGGCGTGCGGCACGTCCTTCACCGCGGTGCCGGGGCCCACGCCGCGCGGATAGCGAACCGCGATCGGCCCGTTCCACTGCATGGCCGTATACAGCATGTCGGCCAGCTCATTCTCGTCCTTGGGGACCATGTGCACCAGGTTGGGGATGCCGCGCAGGTAGCTGATGTCGAACACGCCGTGATGCGTGGGGCCGTCGTCGGCGGAAAGGCCGCCGCGATCCATGGCGAACACCACCGGCAGATTCTGCAGGCACACGTCGTGGACGATGGGGTCGAAGGCCCGCTGCAGGAACGTGGAGTAGATCGCGCAGAACGGCTTGAAGCCTTTGGCGGCCAGCCCGGCGGCGAACAGCACCGCGTGTTCCTCGGCGATCCCCACATCGAAATATTTGTCCGGATGATGCGCCTGGAAACGGTCCAGCCCCGTGCCGTTGGGCATGGCGGCGGTGATGGCCACCACCTTGGGATTGTAGTCCGCCAGCTTGGTGAGCGTGTCGGCAAACACCTCGGAGTAAGTGCGCCGGCTGAGCGGCTTGGTCTCGCCCGTCTCGGGATCGTAGGGGCCCAGGCCATGGAACTTCTTCTGCTTCTGCAGGGCCGGCTCGAAGCCCTTGCCCTTCTGCGTGAGCACGTGCAACAAAACGGGGCGGTCCTGTTTTTTGAGGAACTCGAAGGTCTTGATCAGCGTGGAGACGTCGTGGCCGTCGATGGGGCCGAAATACTTCATCCCCAGCTCTTCGAAAATCACGCTGGGCCACAACATGCCCTTGCCCAGCTCTTCCGCCTTGCGCGCCATGCGCAGCGCGATCTTGCCGCCCACCTTCTCGACGAACTTTCCGGCGCGCTCATGCAGGTAGTCGTACTGCGGGCTGGTGACGATCTTGTTCAGGTAGCTGGCAATCGCGCCCACGTTCTTGTCGATGGACCACTCGTTATCGTTCAGCACCACGATCATGCGCTTGGTGTGGTGCGCGATGTTGTTCAGCGCCTCGTAGGTAATTCCGCAAGTGAAGGCGGCATCTCCGGCCACCGCCACGATGTGCTCTTTGCCGCCGGCCAGGTCGCGGGCCACCGCCATCCCCAGCGCCGCCGAAAGAGCGGTGCCGGCGTGACCGGCGCCGTAGCAATCGTGCGGGCTCTCTGTGCGCAGCATGAAGCCGTTCAAGCCGCCGGGCGTGCGGATGGTGCGGAACTGCTTGCGCCTCCCGGTGAGCAGCTTGTGCACGTACGCCTGGTGACTGACGTCGAACAGGAATTGGTCCTTGGGAGTGCTGAAGACGTAGTGCAGCGCGATACTCAGCTCCACCACGCCCAGGTTAGGGCCGAGATGCCCGCCATTCAAGGACAAGACGGCGATCAGCTCTTCGCGTATTTCAACGGCAAGTTGTTCGAGATCCGGAATGGACAGCCGCCGCACTTGCTCGGGCGAGTCTATCCCATCGAGTATTCGTCCCATTAGTTCAGACTGGTCCCTTTAAGCAATGATAACCTGTACCTTCGTCCACCTCCAAACGGAACACGTCCGGCCGCGCGTAGTGTCCCACCACATCCAGGTCGAATTTCCCCTCCGCGATCTCGCCCGTATCCAGCTCCGCGGTCAAAATGCACTCGCCCGAGTAGCATGGCCCCGCCAGCACTTGGCCCAACGGACCCACAATCACGCTGCCGCCGCGAATCGCCTCGTTCGCCTGGCACGCCGAAAGCACGAAGCAGCGGCCTTCGAGCGCGATGTGCCGCATCGAGACGGGCCAGGTTTCGCGGTCATCCACGGTCGGCGCGCAGTAAAACTGGACGCCCTTGGCGTACATCGCGGTGCGCAGCAGCGGCATGTAATT
>OMOG01000371.1 GCA_900290305.1 Candidatus Sulfopaludibacter sp. SbA4 | reverse complement strand
CCCCAACCCCCAACCCCCTTTTCCCGCCCCACCGCACCTCCACCAACTCCTTCCCCCGCCAGCGCGATTCGGCCATCACCCGCCCCGAGCCGTCGTAGATCCTCCACGTCCAAGCCCCGCCGGCCGAGTAGCTCCGTTCCCACTGCTTGCGCCCATCCTCGCCCCAGAACGTCTCGACCCCCTGCTTGCGGCCGTCTTTGTACGTAACCTCCCACTGCTTCCGGCGATTCGCGTAATAGAACGTCTGCGTGCCCTGCAAACGATATTGCCCGCGAGCTTCGGGATCCTCCGCCCCGCCCTGCAACACCCACGCTTCGTTCAGCTCGATGTGCGGGGCCGGCGTATTTTTCGAGGTCACGATGTGGATCACCCCGTTGGACGCCTGCGTCGCAGTCGTGTAGCCCACCGTCACGATGCCGGGAAGCCGCCGCGTGGTCCACGTGGCTCCGTCGTCGTCGCTCAGCGCCACGAACGCGCCCGCGCCTTTCTCGCCCAGCTTGTTCTTATCGAACAGGTCGGCGACGAAGAAAAGTCTTCCGGAGGCCAGCCGGATGATGCTGGGGCGTTGTCCGCTCCCCAGCGGGCGGAACGGCGTCTTCGATTTCTCGTACGTCTTTCCGCCGTCGCGGCTCACCACCTTCGGCATGAACCCTTCGATCTCCGAGTTCTTGCCGCCGTACCCCAGCAGCGCGCCGTCTTTCCCCAGCACCAGCGTCGTATGCCGCCCGGCCGTGCGCCCGCCCGTGTCGTACCACGTCTTCCCATCGTCTATCGATGCGAACAGCACCGACGTGCTGCCCGCGCCATCCACCGGCAGATAGATGCTGCCGCTCCCGTCCCGCACTACGCTGTTGATCGGCTGCGGCGTGAACTTCCCCACCGCGCCCTGGAGCTTCGGGAATTCCACCGCGCTCCACGTCGCCCCGTTATCCGCGGACGTCATGAACTGGAACGGCGGACCGCCCAGCAGCCGCGGCGACCCGAAGAAGAACCACATCTTCCCGCGATCGTTCCAGAACACCGGAGCGGCATCGGCGGCGTCCGCAAAATCCGGCCACGGCTCCGGCATGTCCCAATCCTCCGCGCCGTGGCGCAGCCGCATCGTCATGATGGTCTGGTCGGGATCGTCCTCGTATTTCGGAGTGTTGTAGTACGCCGCGATTAGGTCGCCGTTCCGGCACACCTGGACCGCCGAGTTGTGGTACGCCACCCCCAGCCCCGGGCTGAACCCGATCTTCCATCCGATCTCGCGCATGTCGCGGCCGCCCAAATCGGGGAACAGCGGCCGCGTGTGGTAGTACGGCATGGAAGGGTCGGGACCGATCCTGAGATCCGGCATGTCCTGCCTGACGGCCTGCTGGAAAAACGTCGCAACATAAGGCAGCGGTTTTGTTTTGGGCCACTCCGCCTGCACCACGCGGAACCCGATGGGGCTCGCGGGCGATCCAAACACCGGAGCCACCGACGCCCGGTTTGCCGACCGCGCATAGTACGCCATCTCCGCGGGCAGGTGCCTGCCGCCGTCGGTCTTCGATGCGCGATAGTCCAGCCCGCCGCCGCGCACCACGCGCGCCATGCCGTGCTCCGGGCCCACCGGGTCGGTCTGGGCCTCGCGAGGGTAAAGCCCGTGCCAATCCGCCACCCACTCGGCCACGCCGCTGTGCATGTTTCTCAGGCCCCATGGATTGGCGGCCTCTGGATCGGGCGGCTGCGTACCCGGCCAGAACGGCGTGTGGGTTCCCGCTCGAGCCGCGTATTCCCATTCGGCTTCGGTGGGCAGCCGGTAAGTCTTCCCCTCCCGCTCGCTCAGCCATTTGCAGAACGCCACGGCATCGTCCCAGCTCACGCCGTTGGCGTACGGCGCATAGTAAGGATTGCCGGTATAGCCGGGACGAAACTTCTGGAACTGCCCGGCGGTCACCTCCGTGACGCTCATCCAGAACGG
>OMOG01000370.1 GCA_900290305.1 Candidatus Sulfopaludibacter sp. SbA4 | reverse complement strand
GTGCTGCTGGCGCCGGTGTGGATGCAGATGGTTCACCTGCTGCTGGCCGACCTGCTGTGGATCTCGCTGGTTGTGCTGTGCGCTTCGCTGGGTGGCATAGCGGGTGGCATAGAATGATGGGATGCCAACTCGCACCTTCCGCCTCTTCGCCGCTTTCCTGACCGCCACCGTTGCGCTTCTCGCCGCCGATCTCGATCAGAAGATCCAGCGCGTCACGCAGGGCCTTCGTCCCGCCAGCGTGTCCAAGGGCGCGGCGATTCCCAAGATGACGATCACGGAGCGGCTCCAATTCTACAAGGTGCCGGGCGTGAGCGTGGCGGTGATGCAGGACGGCAAGGTGGAATGGGCGCGCGGTTTCGGGGTGACGTCGGCGGAAGGCGGCAAGCCGGTGGACGCCGAGACGTTGTTCCAGGCGGCGTCCATCAGCAAGCACGTGGCGGCGATGGTGGCGCTGCACGTGGTGGATGAAGGCAAGCTCTCGCTGGACGAGGACGTCAACCTGAAGCTGCGCTCCTGGAAAGTGCCGGAAAACGAATTCACGAAGACCGAGAAAGTGACGCTGCGGCGCCTGCTGAATCACAGCGCCGGCCTCACGGTGCATGGCTTCCCGGGCTACGCCGCGGGCGCGCCTGTGCCGTCGCTGGTGGAGATCCTCGATGGCAAGAAGCCCGCGAACACCGATCCCATCCGGGTGGACGTGGTTCCAGGCACCCTGTGGCGATACTCCGGCGGCGGCTACGAGGTGATGCAGCAGCTCGTGATGGACGTCACGGGCAAGCCGTTTCCGCAGCTCGCGCGGGAGATCGTGCTGGGACCTCTGGGGATGAGCCGCAGCACCTACGAGCAGCCGCTCCCCTCGCGCTACGGGGGGAATGCGGCAAGCGCCCATCACGCCGACGGGATGACGATTCCAGGCGAGTGGCACACCTACCCGGAAATGACCGCCGCAGGACTCTGGACTACGCCCTCCGATTTGCTGCGGGTGGTTCGCGAGTTGCAGACTGGAAGTCACGTGCTCAAGCCGGAGACGCAGCGTCAAATGCTCACCAAGGTGCTCGGCGACTACGGACTCGGGCTGGCGCTGGCCGAGACGGGCGGGCAGAAATCCTTCTCGCATGGGGGCTCGAACGCAGGATTTCAGTGCATGATGTTCGGGTATCTGGAAGGCGGACGCGGGGCGGTGGTGATGACCAACGGGGACCGGGGCGGGGCACTTGCGGGTGAGATTTTGCGCAGCATCGCGGCGGAGTACGGGTGGCCGGATTACCAGGTGGCGGAGAAGTAGGGAGCCGCTCACTAACTCGGGGCAGCCGGTACCAAACGGGACTTGGGCCTTGACGCGGAGGCGCGGAGACGCTGAGACAAGCGCGGAGAACAAAGAGAAAGTCAAAACCCGAGAGAACGGAGGAGGCGGAGTCACAAGGGACCGGCGCCCAAAGTCGGCGGGTCCTGAGAGTTCACCGGGGGCGAACGCCCTGCCCTGCTCGCGGCAGAGCGATTACCTGGTCAAGCGGATACCGACCTACGAAAAATCGATGCGCGCGATGACCATCTGGGGCATCGCCTGGTTCCAGCCCTCGGGGACGTTGTCGAATGCCAGGCGGAAGGGCTTGGTCTCGCCGGGCGCCAGCTTTCCCATCTTCTTGCTCACGATGGGCACGCGCTCGCGCAGCAGCACCTGGCCGTAGGGATCGGTGAACACGCAGTTGATCTCCACCACTTCGAGCACGCGGTCGCCGGTGTTCCGGATGTTGCCGGTGATTTCGACCACCGACAACTTCATGTAACTCTCGTGCGCGGTCATCTGCGGGGACTCGAGCGCATTGCCGTCCGCGGAGACGAATTGCAGGTACTTGACGTAGTCCTTGGCGGGACCGGTCAACGGCGGCGGAGGGGCGGGCGGCCGGTTCGCGGCTCTCTCGAGGTAGAAAAACCCTGCCAGGCCCACTACCAGCACGGCGCCGATGACAATCGCGGCCGGCGGAATGGTGGCCTGCTTCTTGGCGGGAATTGCAGCGTTATTTGCCACCAACGGTCATCTCTCCGATCTTCAAAGTGGGAGCCGCCACCGAGCCGCGGAATTCCAGGTCCGAGCCGATGGTCTCCAGGCCCAGCAGCATCTCCTTGAGATTGCCGGCAATCGTGACCTCGGAAACCGCGAAGGCCAACTCTCCGTTGCGAATCCAGAGCCCGGCAGCTCCGCGCGAGTAGTCTCCCGTGACAATGTTTACTCCGAAGCCCATCAGCTCGGTCACGTAGAACCCGTCAGGAATGGCCGCAATGATCTGCTCCGGGGTTTGGACGCCTTTTTGGATGAAAAAGTTCCCGTGCCCGATGCCGGCATTGCCGGTCAATCCCCGCGAGGCGTTGCCCGTGGTCTTCATGCCCAGCTTGCGCGCGGCGTAGGTATTCAGCAGGTAGCTTTTCAGCACGCCGCGCTCGATCACCACGGTGCGCCGCGAAGGCACTCCTTCGTCGTCGAAGGGCGAAGTGCCGAAGAGGCCGGGGACTGTGCTGTCATCCACCACGGTCAGGTCTTCGGAGGCCACCTTCTCGCCCAACTTGCCCGCCAGGAAAGACTCGTGGCGGTAGATCGACATGCCGTGGACCGCCTCGAAGAGGTTGTCGAGCAGCGTGCGGGCGGTGCGCGGCTCGAAGACCACGGGCACCTTCTGGGTGTCCACTTTCACGGGATTCAGCCGCTGGAGGGCCCGGCGGGCGGCGGTGCGACCGACGTGCTCGGGGGATTCGAGGCCGGCGAATCCGCGCGCCATGGTGTACCAGTAGTCGCGCTCCATGGAGTCGCCATCGCGGGCCACGGGGACGGTGCTCAGGGAGCAGTAGCTGGAGCGGTACTGGCCCGAGAATCCGCGGGAATTCGCGAAAATGTGGCGGCCTACGTGGGTGTCGAAGGAGGCGCCCTCGGAGTTGACGATGCGCGGATCGGCGGAGAGGGCGGCCTCTTCGGCGCGCTTCGCGGTGTCGATTTTGAGCTCCGTATCGAGCGCTTCGACGTCCGGGGAATACAGGCCGAGATCGCCCGGGATGGCGCCGAATTCATCGGGATCGGGCAGGCCGGCGTGCGGGTCTTCGGTGGTGATGTCGGCCAGTTCGATGGCCGACCGCACCATGAGGGCGATGCCTTCGGGCGAGAGATCGGAGGTGTAGGACGCGCCGGTTTTCCGGCCGATGAGGATGCGCAGGCCCGCGCCGCGGGAGCCGGCTTCCTTGAGGTTCTCGATCTCGCGCATACGCACGTTGGCGGAGAACTCGTCGCCCTCTTCGATGGTGCACTCGGCGTCGGTGGCGCCGGCCGCGAGCGCGCGTTTGACCACGTCCTGCGCGAGTTCGGGAAGGTGATTCGGCGAGAGCTCCATGTATTCAGGCTACCATCGGGGCGGCCGGCGTGGCCGATTGAGGAGCCGAGTTCGCTGTTTTTCATCCGAGGAAGAGTTCTTCAAATTCCTGGAGAAGTGCAATATGATCCTCGGTCTGAAGCGGGGCCTGGGAGTAGTACCGATTCTCCGAAAAGGGCACGTTAGCCTTTCTCTCAAACTGGAAGGGAGCCGGCTTGAGTTGTGTTATTTGGTCGGCACCGAACGATATGCCCCACGGTTCGAAGGGTCCATAGTTCCCGTCTGGGATCAGTGATCCGACTCTTTGCGCGAAGCTGATCAATTTTGGATTCAGCGATTGTAACGACTTCTCCGTACGCACCGTGAGTTCGCTAAGATATCCTTTACGCTGAACGGAACCGGCAGAATTTTCAAATCCAAACGCGTTCTGGCAAAAGGCAAGAAAATCATTGAGGAACGCGTCTGAATCTTTGGTAGAGGACCTGGTATCAGCCGCCAAGCCATCAGAGAAAACCGTAAGGGACACATCGATCCAATCGTCCGGACGCGGTTCGAATATACCATCGACGAACTCGTAGCCGCCCTGCTGGTTTCTGTCAGAGGAGGACTCGGGAACCTTTTCGAATTCGTATTTCTCCTCCAATGTGTCAACGACGTCCGGAAAGAACGCCTTCCCGCGCGGATTCAGTTCGAGAAGATCGATGAACCAAAGCGACCGCGCTTTAATGACGCTGCAGCGCATTTCTTACGACGCCTCCTGATATTGTCCTCTAAGCAAATCCGACACGGAGGAACGAAGAGGCTTCTTCCTCCGATCGAATTGCAGTAATCTCGCGCGATAGCTTGGGCGCTGATCCTGGACATTGGCCGTTCCTTGCGTCGCAGACGCTGGCATCGGTCCTGGCGCCAATTGTCCTAGGGACGGCTTCTCTACCGGCTCTTTTTTTTCGGCTTTGAGCGGTGTGCCGGCTAGATCGTGGTCGCATTCGCGCGGTGATCGCTGAAGGTTCTCTTTGCTAAAATTCGCTACTTCATCGATTAGAGATCCATAGGTCTCAAAAGAGACGCGCAACCGCAGTCTGAACGCGCGGGCGTACTGTTTAAGAGTGCTTATGTTCCAAGATGAATAGTTCACGTTTTCGGAACGCGAGATCACGGTTTGTTTCTTACCCATCTTCTCCGCGAGCTGCGTCTGGCTCCACCCGTTCTGCTCGCGAAGAACCTTGAGTTGAGTCGCGATGAACGTGTCCAAAAACGATTCCGCGTATCCCTCAGAGAACTCGGGCTGCTGAAGGTCATGTCGCAAAGCTTCACTTATAGCGGCCATTGATTCTCCTTCGATTCGGATTCTCAATAATTTCGGCGCGGCGGATTTCTGCGTCCTCAGCATCGACGTCCAGCTTGAAATTAACTTCAATCGCTCCGATGAGCATGGTGTACTCGCTCTCCATCTCGATCGGCCCTTTACAGAGCATCGGGCGCAGCATCTTGTCGCCGTGAATGATGAGCTTGTAAATGTGACTCTGCATCTTCCGGTTGCGCTTCGACTTGATTGGACCAGCCAGCAAGCCTGGCGGAAGATTGGGACCGTGCATAGCCAGCAAATCCATCTTCTGAACCAACTGGCCACGATCCCTTTCGGTAATGTCCTTCTCGACTAGCCATACGCCTATAGTGCTCTGGTCGCCGCGTTCCAGATACTCGAATATTCTCCAACTCATGCTATCACAATAAAGTGCTATGGTTCATTTAAAAGGGTTGGTCCTTTCATGCCAGGCTCCATATGTGATTGACAGCAAGGGATTTCTCCCTGCGAAGGCGTTTCGACCACCTTTGGACTTCACGCCGTGATCGTCCTCGACCACAACATTTGGCCGGCGTCCCGCCGGATCGTGATGCCGGCCATATTACGCCGTTCCGCCCACCGTCATGCGGTCGATCTTGATGGTTGGAATTCCCACTCCCACGGGCACGCTCTGGCCTTCCTTGCCGCAGACGCCGATGCCCTCGTCCAGGCGCAGGTCGTTGCCCACCATGCTCACGTACTTCAGGGCCTCGGGGCCGTTGCCGATCAGGGTGGCGTTGCGCACCGGCCTGGTCAGCTTGCCGTCTTCGATGAGGTAACTCTCGGAGGCCGAAAACACGAAGTTGCCGCTGGTGATGTCGACCTGCCCGCCCCCGAAATTCGCGCAATAGAGGCCCTTCGGAACCGACCGGATGATATCCGCGGGCTCGCTTTCACCCGCCAGCATGAAGGTGTTGGTCATGCGCGGCATGGGGATGTGGGCGTAGCTCTCGCGGCGGCCGCTGCCGGTGGATTCGGAATTCAAGAGCGTGCTCGAAAGCTTGTCCTGCAGGTAGCCGCGCAGCACGCCGTTTTCGATCAGGACGTTGCGCTGGGTGGCGTGGCCCTCGTCGTCCACGTTGAGGGATCCGCGCCGGCTGCTGATGGTGCCGTCGTCGATCACGGTGCACAGCTCGCTGGCCACCTTCTGGCCGATGCGGCCGCTGAAGGCCGAGATACCCTTGCGGTTGAAATCGGCCTCCAGCCCGTGGCCCACCGCCTCGTGGAGCAGGATTCCGGGCCAGCCGGGGCCGAGCACCACGGTCATTTCGCCCGCGGGAGCGTCGACGGCATCCAGCATGGTGACGGCCTCGCGCGCCGCTTCGGCGGCGAAGTGCTCGGGCGTCTTTTCCTTGAGGAAAAAGTCCAGCTCCACGCGCCCGCCGCCACCGGCATGGCCGCGTTGCGGCGTCCCGCCGTCCTGGCGGGCCAGGGCCGCGACGCTGAGGCGGGCGAGCGGCTGGCGGTCGAGCGTCAGGACGCCTTCGCTGGTGGCCACCAGCACGAGACGGAGATTATCGGCATAGGAAGCCTGCACCTGGAAGACGCGATGGTCGTATGCCCGGGCCGCGCGGTCGGCGCGCTTCACCAGTTCCACGCGCTCGGAAAAGGCGGTTTCGGTGGGCGCGGTCAGCACCGGATATAGATTGTGATGTGCGCCTTCGCACAAATCGAACTTGTCCACTTTGCTGGGGCCGGCGGCGATGTGGGCGGCCACCCGCGCCGCTTTGCGGATCTTTTCGGGCGAAAGGTCGTCGCTGTAGGCGTATCCGGTGCGTTCGCCCGAGATCACCCGCACTCCCACCCCCATGGAGACACCCTGGGCAGCGCTTTTGACGATGGATTCGTCGATGCTGATGGAGCTGGTGAGCAAATATTCGAAATACAGGTCGGCGTAGTCGCCCCCTTGGGAAAGCGCATCCGCCAGGTAGTTTTCGAGGTCCTGCCGGGAGAGGTTGAAACGGGTGGCAAAAATCGACTCTGAGAACTGCATGATTTCAGGCTACCATCATAGGGGCAAAACAGATCTGGCATGAGGGATTCCCCGGATGGGGTGGGGCATTCCGCCACAGTGACAGACGACAAAAACCGATCGTCCGTCCCACTTGGCTGGACGCGCCTCTGAAATAATGGTAAATGACGACATGAAGTTTCCAAAAACGGAATCCCCGGACCTGTCATGGCTCCGATGGCTTCTCCGTAGGGGATGCGCAGCGCCTGGAACCGGCTTTTGCGTTTCCATGCAAAGCTTTGTAACCTGTCTAGTTGCCGGTACGCCTATGCAAACGGAGCCAAAGGAGCTTTCGGATGCCGGCACTCATGGTGCGGCATGCTGGTTGATTTCGAATTGATCGAGCGCGCCCAAAAGGGCGACAACGCCGCGTTCAACGAAGTCGTTTTAGCCTACCGGAAGCGGATTCTGGGGACGATCACCCGTTTGATCGCCCGTCCGGAAGATGTCGAGGATGTCGCTCAGGAAGTCTTTTTGCGGCTTTATTTTTCCCTCGATCAGCTCAGGACGGC
>OMOG01000368.1 GCA_900290305.1 Candidatus Sulfopaludibacter sp. SbA4 | reverse complement strand
CGCCACCAGCAAGCCGGCCGCGATGGCCCACCGGTTGCGGCGTGCGAACTTGCCGCCGCGGTAAGCCAGTGTATCCGGCCGCGCGTGAACCGGCAGCCCCTGCAAATGCCGCCGCAGGTCTTCGGACAGTTGCTCTGCCGATCCGTAACGGCACGTCTCATCTTTGTGGAGCGCCTTGAGCACGATGTTGTCCAGATCGCCGGCCAGGCGCCGCCGCGTGCGCGCCGGCAAGGCCTCCAGCGAGCTGGGCTTCCTCGGGGCCGTCGTCGAGACAATCCGTTCCACTTCGAGCAGGCTGGTGCTCGTGATGTGGTAGGGGCGCTCTCCAGTGAGCACTTCGTAAAGCACCACGCCCAGCGAGTACACATCGCTCGCCGTGGTGACCGCCTCGCCCCGTACCTGTTCCGGGCTGGCGTAGTCCGGAGTCATCATCATGTTCGATGTCAGCGGCGTATCGCCCGCCGCGGGATCCACCAGCTTGGCGACTCCGAAATCGAGCAGCTTCACGGTCCCATCGGCCGTCACCAGAATGTTCGCCGGCTTCAGGTCGCGGTGGATCACCAGTTTCTGGTGTGCATAGAGCACCGCTGCGCATACCTCCTGCATCAGGCGCAGACGGTCCGCAATGGGCAGGGCCTGCACCCTCACGTACGCGGTGATCGGAACCCCTTCCACGTATTCCATCACCAGGTACGGAATTCCGTCGGTGGTCCCGCCGTCCAGCAGCCGCGCGATGTTGGCGTGCTCCAGGTTGGCCAGTATCTGCCGCTCCGATCGAAACCGCGCCACCGCCTCCGGCCCGGCCATCACCCGCGGGATCACCTTGATCGCCACCTGTTTCCGGAACTGATCGTCCTCGCGCACCGCACAGTACACCGCGCCCATTCCGCCGCGGCCCAGCAGGCTCGCGATCCGGTAGGGGCCCAGCCAGGTCCCCACCAGCGGATCGTGATCCACCTGCTCCGCCAGGTCCTCCGCCGTGGCCGCAATGGCCGGTTCGATCAGGTGCAATTGGGAGGCCGCCAGCATCGCCTCCACCTCGCGCCGCAGCGCGGCATCCCCGCTGCACGCCGTATCGAGATAGGCAGTCTGCGTTTCCGGCGGCAGGTCGGCCGCGGCTTGAAAGACCTCCTCCAGCTTTTGCCACTCCTCCGCGCGCATTGCCTGCCATTATAGCGGCAGTGAACCCGCACCTCACCGCGGAGTCGCGGAGGAACGGAGATCGGCGCGGAGCTTTGGCCACGATGCCCGTGGCGGAATGAGAAGGGAAACTTGGTGGGAGCGGCCGCGCGGCTCGGGGAACGCCGGCTGAGCAGCCAGGATTGGCTGCCCCACAAGTCCTGCGACACGGAATGGACAACTTGCAAGGGGGTTTCCGGAGAGAAGGCAAAGAGAAAGTCAGGTTCAAATTGGCTGTCCGAGGCCTTGCAGGGCAGCCAATCCTAGCTCGGGATCCCCTCAGGGGTCTCTCGGTTTTCTCCGCGCTGATCTCCGTCCCTCCGCGGCTCCGCGGTGAAGCCTTGGTTTTTCCTCCCCGGCCTCACGCCTGCATCAACATCTGCCGCTGCAGCCACGCCTCCGCCATCCGCTGTTCGCGGCTGACCTTGGAAGCCGAAACGCCCGTCACCTCCGCGGTCTCCTCCACGCTCATCCCCCCGAAAAATCGCAGTTCGATAACACGGCATTTGCGCGCGTCGAATTTCTCCAGTTCTTTCATGGCATCGTCCAGCGCGATCAGTTGCGCCGGCCGCGATGCCGCCGCCGATACCGCCTCGTCCAGCCCCACCCTTTCCACGCCGCCGCCCCGCTTCAGACAGGCCTTGGCGCGCGCATGGTCCACCAGGATCTGCCGCATCAGGTTCGCCGCCGCGCCGAAGAAGTGGGCGCGATTCTTCCAATTTTGATCGTGCTGTTTGATGAGGCGTACAAAGGCTTCGTGCAACAGGTCCGTTGGCTGCAAGGTGTGGCCGCTCTTTTCGCGCCGCAAATGGCTGGCAGCGATCCGCCGAAGCTCCTGATAGATCAAGGGCGTCATCGCTTCCAGCGCGCCCGGGTCACCCGCCTGCCAGCGCTGCAGCAAACGCGTGACCGCCGTTGTGTCGTCACCCATTCGTTACCTCGGCATGGTTTTAGAATAGGGCAAACAGCCGAAAGCTGGCGCAGGCTCTTTTTGCAGGCGCCGAGCATGAGGCCCCTTGATCCTGGGATCAGTGCGGAATCTTCTCAACACTCCGCCAGATAGGGCAACCCGAAAGCGGCCTTGATGGCCTGCTCCACCTGGACCAGCGCCAACCCGCCGGCCTCACCGAGCTTTTTGATCAGCCTTTGCCGATGGACGGCGATGTCAAGATGTGACAATCAAGTCCTGACAACCGGGTAGAAGGCGGATCTCCATGGGTCGGGGTGGACCCGCCGGCGCCTACGCGGTGAACGGTAGCTTGCGGACCCTCAGGCGGCCATGTCGAAAGACCGCGACGCATCCGTTCGACAGTTCCGGCTCGAGTACGCCAAGAGCGGGAAGCAGAATGTCGATGTAATCGCCGGCGACCAGCAGATCCGGCTCCCGGAAGAGGATGAAAGATGGCCGCTCCGACTCTTGGGCGGCGAGGATGGCGCCGAAGTCGGAGTCCGCCGAGACGAGAATCCGGTCCTCCTGGAGAGCCCGTGCCAGGATTTTCTCGTCGCTTGCCGCTTGAATTCCGTACGTTCGGACGTGGACAGCATCATGTCCCGCCGCCAGAAGCAGGCTGGCCAGGCGCGGAGGCAAGCGCATTATCGATCAGAAATCTCAAACGGAACACGGAAGGGGCAGTTCCCGCTCCATCGCCGAAGCCGCGGCGAAGCGCAGGCACTCGCGAACATCTTCCGTCTGGAGGTCCGGGTATTGAGAGAGAATCTCAGGTTCCGTCAGTCCACCCGCAAGCATGCGCAAGACGGTAGCGACTGGTATTCGCAGGTGGCGCACACACGGGACCCCACCCATCTGTGCGGCATCGATCGTGATATGCGTGAAGTGTTTCATCTGTATCCACTATCATTGTCGCAGTTGGCCTGGCGCAAGACAATCAGGCTGCGTGGGATGCTGCGGACTCGATGAACCCCGCCGAAGCCCCCACCCATTCGAACCCCTTATTGTGGTCCACTCCCATCTGGCTGCCGCGCCCCATGCGGATAATCGTATTGACCGCCCGCAGCTTCTCCAGCCACACATACATGATCCGCACCTCCATCTTGTTCGGCCCGAACGGAGTTTCCACCACCGGGCGAAAATCGACGCGCTCCTGCAGTATGTATTGGCTTCTGCGCTCCACCGGCACGGCCGCGATCTGCTCCGCCGTGGGACCGACGATTACCCCCGAACCCGCGAAGGAATACAGCGGCTTGAGCACATACCGCTCGGGCCGCTCCACCTTCCCCACCCGGTCCAGGAACTGCGTCTCGGGCACCGCCGGATGCCGGAGGTAGGGCAGCGAAAACTTGCTCAACCGGAAAAACCAGTTCGGATGCCCGGCCCACTCCACATCCAGCTCATCGCGAAAATCGAAGGCCAGCGGAATCTTCTTCCGTTCCAGCTCGTCCACGATCGCCCGATTGTAAATCCGCCGCACCGGGACCCGCCTTCCGCCCCGCTCGTAGAACAGCCGGTTGCCCTCCTTGCGCAGCGTCGCAATATCCACGGTCCTGACGCCGTACAGTTGCTCCGTCAGCGCGAAATCGTGGCGCGTCTTCTGGTGCGCGGGATCGATCTCCAGCAGGATCACGTTCTCCGGATCCTGCCCCCCGACGATCGCCCGCCGCAACAACGAATGGTACTCCGCGCTGCCGAGCCCGCCCGGAAGCGTCTCCAGCCGGCCGTCGATTTCATAAGCCGCCCGGTAGCTCTCGGCCATCACCGGCTGGTAGCAGTACAGCGTGGGGAATCCCTGGATCTCCACCAGCTTCGGCTCGAGCTCCGCGTCGAGCCCGAAATCCGCCTGCACGAACAGCGGCTCGCGCGCCTCATTGGGCGCCCGGGAGGCCGCCGGGATGGCCTCGCGCGACTCCTCCTGGTACCGCGGATCGGCCAGCAGTTGCTCCACCATCTCGCGTCCGTAGCGCGCCATCCTCTCCACCAGCGCGCCCGGCAAAAAACACGGCGTCTCGCTGTGGCGGAACTGCGTGCCTTCCCCGCAGCGCCGCTCCAGCAGTTCCAGGAAGCGGGTATACTTCGCAGGCGAATAGTTCTGGTTAAACCACTGCCGATGAGAGGGAATCAAGTGAGCACCGACTCAAGACTAGGACACATTCGCCGCACGGGTCAAGCTGAACGATCATGGGACCGGAGACGGCAGGTAGAATGTCATGGTGGGGGCGGACAAAATTCTTCGAGGGGTCCTCAGCGGCACCGCCGATGCCGCCATCTTGAAAGCCAAGCTTGGCGACAGAGAATGATCAAATACGAAGTCATCATCTACTGGAGCGAGGAAGATGCAGCGTTCATCGCCGAGGCGCCTGAGCTTCCAGGCTGCGCCGCCCATGGCTCAACCCAGGAGGACGCACTCAGCAACGCTCAGGATGCGATTCGCCTGTGGATCGACACAGCGAAGGAGTTTGGAGATCCGATCCCGGAACCGAAGGGCCGCCGCTTGATTCTGGCCTGATACCGCGCCGGAATCTTCGTGCGCGGCCGGCGTGTCGAGGCGAGTTCATTTCACTGCCAGAGTGACTCCGGTCTGCGCACTTACGCCTCCGATAGTGACCACCAGCGGCACGCTCGGGCCGGGCGTCACACCCGCCGGCACCTGCGCGTTGATCTGGGTGACGCCCGAAATCAGGTACGGCGCGGCGCCCGCATAGTTGACTGCGCAGGGCAGTCCTCCCATGGTCACAGCGACGGGGACGTTGGCGGGCACCTGGGGGTACGGAGCCGTTGCCAACAAGCCATCCACCCCGGCGGGGGTGGTGGCGCCCGCGCCTGTCCCGTAGATACTCACCCAATCGCCGCGGGCAGCGGGATTGGCGGCGGAGTTCACACTGTTGTCACGGGCATTCAGAATCGCGCCTTGGCCGCTGCCGCCGGCATTGGCCGTGAACAGGCCGGGCGCCGCAGCGGCTACCGGCAGCGAGACAGGCGCCGAAACAGCCCCCAGGTATTCCACCTGCAGGGTGGTGGTGGAGTGGCTGGCCACCGCATAGGGCACCACCGCATTCACTTGCCCAGACGAGGCATAGACGATGGGCGCGGGCACGCCGTCAAACAGGACGTGCCCTCCCGCCAGCGCATTGGCCACCAGGAGCGGATTCGTGAGCTGCAGTTGCGCGCCGCCGGCCGGGCCGAGCGCCGTTCCATAGAGCGCCACCAACTCTCCCGGAGCCACGGCGCCTGGCAGGGAGCTGGCGGCATTGGCCACGCCTGCCGCGGATAAATTGGGCTGAGCGTTGGACAGGCGCAAGAGGGCCGCGCCATAACCCGGCAGCGTAACCTGCATCTGCGCGGCAGGGGCCGGCGTTTGCGGCACCGGCCCACCCGCCGGCGTGGACGCATCCAGCGTCACCAGCGTGGCCGAGGTGAAGGCGCCCAGCGCCGAAAGATCGAGCGCGAACGTTCGCGCCGCACCGGGGCCATTATTGTCGAGGTTGATCTTGCCGGCGGGTTGGACGGCCTCGAGTGCATAGTTGGACATCAGAATCACCACCGATCCGTCCACATTGCGCAGCGCCATCGTCTGGGTATCGAACGCCAGTCCGCCGCTTCCCTGCCAACCGTGCTGAGTGTCGGGTGGACAGCAGCCTGTGACTGTGGTTTGCAGGATATCCTGACCGGGCGGCGAGGGAAGCCAGTGAGACAGATAATGATCCACCCAGTAGCTGAAGAACGGTTTCCCCGAGCTATCCACTTCGCCGTACTGCTGGTCGGTACCGAAACCCCAGTGGTAGAGGGCTTGCGCGCCCGCTTCGCCCAGTTGCTCGAAAACCAGGGTACGCCAGGCCGCGAAGAACGGACTGGAACCGCGCATATCGAGCACAAACTTCAACGGCGAGTTGCAGGCGCTGATCCCATTACCCTTGTCGTAGTCGGCGTTTACATTGTTCTCGGTGATCCAGACCGGCACGGTGGCCAGCACGGGGTTGACGCCCAGCTCGGCATACGTGCTCCGGACCTGGCTGGCAAAAGAGGGGACCGTGGCGAAGAGAGCCTGGTCGACGTCCTTCTGGTTGCAGGTGGAATAGAAATGCTTGGCCACTACATCGACCGGAGCCGTGACGCCGGCCACGAAGATCGGCAGATAGCTTTGGACGGATCCGCCCAGCTCGACGGCCACGAACTTGATGGACGGGTCCGCCTGGGCCATTTGGGGCACGACGGTATTGTAAAGCGTCACGTACTCCGCCGCCGGAACGTTGTTGAAATCCGGCTCATTGAAAATACCCCACCAGGTGACCGGGTAAGGCGTGGGGCTCTGATAGTGCCGACCGGCGTCGGTGAAACCGCCGGTGTTGTAGTAGCGGACCAGGTTGGCGCTCATCTGCGCGAAATCCGCGATGCTGCCGGGAAGAATGTGGCCGGAGCTATCGCTCATGTACGCCGGCGCCGTACCGATCTGGAACTCGGGGCTGTGGTCGCCGCTGCCCTGGATCGGCGCGAGCATGGTGTCGAGCTCCGTGAAATTCCAGGCGCCGGGGGCCGTGAGCGGAATACCATCCGAAACCACCTGCACCCGGCTGCGCCAGGGATAGAGAGCGGTCAGCTCAGTCGTGGCGTCGGGCGCTCCCTTGAAGAAGAGATAGTCCCAACTGGCCAGTTGAAACGACGTGGACATGGCTAACTGCAGACGGCCCTCGATGCCAACCGAGGTGTCCGTTTGATTGCCGACCTGCACATTGACCGTGGTGGACTGCGCCACCGCGGCGGCCGCCGCCAATAACGCAATCGCGCACGGCCGACTTTTTGATACCGGAGACCTCATCGGTCGGGCAGCCCCTTCACGTCCCGCGAGTCCTTCACCGTCACGCGGCTGCCATCCTCGGTGCGAATCCGCGCGCCTTCGAAGCTCCACCCCTCGGCGAACTGGATCGTCCCCGCAGTCTTGGCATCGATCTCCAGATTCTGAAACTGAAAATCCCGCAGCGGCGAATCGGCATACGAGGTCACGGAAAAAGCCGTACGCGCGCCGGTAGCCTTGATGTTCGAGATTCTGACGCCGCGCAGGTGCGGGAGTCCCTTCTCAGGCGGCACCGGCTCGGTCAGTATCTTCCAATAGTCCGGCGCGCCGGTCATGCCCTCCGGCATCTTCGCGTAGCTGTAACTCGGGTTCCAGTTGAAAGTGACCCCGAGAACCGTCGCCACCCCCTGCATGTCCATATCGTGAATTCGGATGTCCTGGATGGTCCCGCCCCGCGTGCTCGCCGACTTGAACAGAATGCCGTTCGGCACGCCCGCCAGCACGTGGACACGGTACACCTCTACGTCGCGGATGCCGCCCGACGTCTCGCTCCCGAACGTCACTCCGGCCGCCCCGCCGCGCACCGTGTTGTCCCGAATGATGACCTTTTGCGACGGCCGATTGACCCGCAGCCCATCCGCATCCCTTCCGGCCTTCAAACAGATGGCATCGTCGTTGCAATCGATGTCGCAATGCTCCACCAGCACGTCCAAGGACGAATCGATATCGACTCCGTCGGTGCTCGGCCCGCGCCCGCCGATGTTGTTGCGGATGGTGACTCCATCCACGTTCACTTTTTGCGAATAGCAGACATGCACCGTCCAAAAGCCCGAGCGCTTCAGCGTCAGCCCGGTCACGCCGACAATCGCGGACTTGTAGATCTGGATCAGCCTCGGCCGCCGGCAGTCGTAGTCCACCGCCCAGCGCAAGCCCTTGGGCTCGTACTCTTCGCGGCGCATTTTCCAGTATTGGTCCCACCAGATCTTACCGTCGCCGTCGACCACTCCCTTGCCCGAGATCTTCACGCCCGATTGCTCGTAGACGTTGATCAGGGCGGCCGGCCACTGCATCTCCACGCCGGCTACGCGGGTCGGCATGATGGGGTATGCCGCGAGGTCCTGGACGCCGCGAATCTCCACGCCCTCGTCCACCCGAAGCTCGACCCCCGATTTCAGAAACAGCGCGCCCGACAGGTAAACGCCCGGCCGGAATACAACGGTTCCACCGCCTTTCGCCGCGGCGTCGATGGCCTTTTGGATCGCCTGTGTATCGACGGTCGAGCTATCGCCCTTCGCGCCGAACTGGTCAGCCCGAAATTCGGCAGCGTGCGCGGCGCAGGCCGCCGCGAGGAAGATCCATCCGGCCAGGATCACTGTGCTATAAACTGCTGATGCTGCCCCACAAAGCAGCATGGCCGCAGCCAAAAGCCGACCAGGGGGTCGGCGGACCCAGAGGGTACCCCCCGGGGGGTCCGCCCCACCAAATCGTCGCAGGCGAAGATTTGAGGCTGTTGCAGTACTCTTGCAACGTAAGATTATGCTCACCAGCTTGCCCTCACCAGCGACACCGCATGCCGCGGCAACTGAAACTCCATCCCCACCGCGCCATCCTTGACCGCGCGCCACTCCGGCGATTCGAGCAACTGCAACTGCCCCGCCGCCTCCATCCGCGCGTATTGCTCGGGCGAAGGCTCGGCCGGTGATCCCATCTGCTTCCACGCGGTGTAAGCGTTGCTGTGGTCATCGTCGATTCGGAAATGCTCCACCAGTACCCGCCCTGCCCCGCCCGGCACGCCCGCCAGTGAAACGTGCACCGCGGCCGCCGGCGCGGGCAGCTCGTCGTCGTGATAATTCCACACCAGCAGATCGATCTCGTGATCGCCGCGCGTGGCCAGGCCGTCTACATCCGCCGCCCCGTGCACGCCTGCCTGCAGGATTCCGTCCAGCCCCACCGCGCCGCTGCTTTCGACCTTCACCCGCTGGCCGCGCGACATGCCCATCATCCCGGTCATGCGAAACAGGTTCAACACCGGTTTATCGATCCCGTTGGTCGCCAGCGTGCGGAACCCGTCGAAGTACGGCTGGTCTTCAAACTCGAACGCCCACGTCAGCATGCCCGCCAGGTTGGCATGGTATCGGTCGGCCAGCTTGATCATGCTGCTGAGCGCCGCCGCCGTGTAGCTCGGATACATCGTGCCGTTGCGGTACTGGTTCTGCGGATACTGCCGCGCCGAGCACGCCGCACAGCCCTCCGGGTCGGCCTCGCTCAGCACGATGGGCAGCGCGCGGAACTCGGGAAATCCGCCGATCGTCTCCATGCCCCGCTGGACGTCGGTCAATTCCTTGCGCAGCCCCATCCGCACGTGGCCCTCCACCACGTTGGGCGAACCCTTGGCGTGATAGCTGATGAAATCGAGCGGCGCCCCGCGCTTGCCGGTGGCCGCATTCGCGCCGCGCGCGCAGTGTTCCAGAAACTGCTTCAGGTAGTCCGCGGCCTTCTGCGACGCGGGCCCCGTGGTTCCCGGCCCGCCTACGTGAGTCGCCGGCAGCGTGCGCTTGATGGCATCGGAGGTGTAGTCGTACAGCTTGTCGTACTCCTCCGGCGTACCCCGCCAGTACGAGATGTCCGGCTCGTTCCACAGCTCCCACGACCACGATTCCACCTCCGCCTTCCCGTACCGCGCCACGGCGTGCAGCACCCATTGCCGCACCAGCTCGGCCCATTTCGCATAGTCCTTCGGTGGATAGCTCCAGCCCTTCCCGTCCTGCTTCGGCCAATGCAGCGTGTACGGCTCGGGATTGTTCGAGAGCGCCTGCGGCATGAACCCGATCTCGACAAACGGCTTGGCCTTCACCTGCTCGTAGGTGTCGAAGATGCGGTCGACGATCGTCCAGTCGTACACCGGCTTGCCGTTCGCATCCTCTGTATACGCGTTGGTCGAGCCCCACTTCAACGCTGCCGTGCCATCGCCCGTCACCAGCAGATGATGCGTGCGAATCTCCACGCGCACCGGGCTCAGCGCCGCCAGCTCGCCGATGAGCTTCTTGCCGTTCGCCGTGTACGTGTAGTTGGGCTCGTCGTACCCGAAGTACGCATAGATCGGCCGGAAGGCGCCCTGCGTGACGTTCGCGTCTACCCGAATCTCCACCGGCTGCTGGGCCAGGGCCGCGAAACACAAACCGCCCAAAAACCATTTCCTCATCCGCATCTCCTCTACACGCTCGCTTGCCTTGAGCCCTCACTCGAAATGAATGCTGGAGAGATCGGCGGCCGGCTTGGGGTACTTCAAATCCATGTCCTGTCGAAATGAATGCTGGAGAGATCGGCGGCCGGCTTGGGATACTTCAAATCCATGTCCTCCAGCGCGTCCGCCATGATCTGCGAGACGGCCAGGTTGCGGAACCATTTGCGGTTCGCCGGGATCACGTACCAGGGCGCCGCTTCGGTGCTGCACTTGCGCAGCACGTCGTCGTAGGCCTCGATGTACTGGTCCCAATACTCCCGCTCCTTGATGTCGTCGGGGGAGAATTTCCAGTTCTTGGCCTTGTCCTCGAGGCGCAGCCGGAAGCGCTTGGCCTGCTCCTGCTTGCTGATGTAGAGCAGAAATTTGACGATGCGCACGCCGCTCTCGGTGAGCATCCTTTCGAAATCGTTGATCTGGTCGTAGCGCTTCGACCAGACCGCCTTGGGCACCAGGTTGTGCACGCGCACGATCAGCACGTCTTCGTAGTGCGAGCGGTTGAAGATGCCGAGCTTGCCATATTCCGGCACCGCCTTGTGCACACGCCAGAGATAGTCGTGGCGCCTCTCCTCACCATCGGGCGCCTTGAAGGGAACCACGCTGACGCCTTGCGGGTTGAGCCCGCTCATCACGTGGCGGATGGTGCCATCCTTGCCGCCCGCGTCGATGCCCTGGAGCACCACCAGGAACGCGCGCCGCGACTCGGCATACAACAGGTACTGAAATAAGGAGAGGCGTTTGCAGTTCTTCTCGAACTGGTCGGCGGCCGCAGCCTTGTCGATTCCGTGGGTGCCATCGGGATCGATGGCGGCGAGCTTGACCTTCGAGTTTGGAAGTACGATCAGTTCCTTCGCCAGATGTTTCATTGGCCCCCATTCTACACTGGAAAGATGCTCGTGCTCGCCTCCCAGTCGCCGCGCCGCAGTGAGATTCTGCGCCAGGCCGGGATTCCGTTCGTGGTCCGGGTTGCCCCCGTGGACGAAACGCCCCTCCACCAGGAGTCGCCCGGCGACTACGTGCGGAGGGTGGCCGAAAGCAAAGCGTTCGCCGTGGATGCCGCTGCGGACGAGACCGTGCTGGGCGCCGACACCACGGTGGTGGTGGATGGCGAGATGCTGGGCAAGCCCGAGGACGCCGCCGATGCCCGCCGCATGCTGGCGATGCTCTCCGGCCGCCGTCACGAAGTGATGACCGGCATCTGCCTCCGGCGCGGCCCGAGCGTGATCCGCGACCGCGCGGTGACCGCGGTGTGGTTCGCTCCGATGAGCGAGCGCGAAATTGCAGAGTACGTTGCCAGTGGCGAGCCCATGGACAAGGCCGGAGGGTACGCCATCCAGGGGCTGGCATCGAAGTTCATCGAGAGGATCGACGGGTGTTATTTCAACGTGGTGGGACT
Organism: Candidatus Sulfopaludibacter sp. SbA4; assembly: GCA_900290305.1. Classification (GTDB taxonomy): domain Bacteria; phylum Acidobacteriota; class Terriglobia; order Bryobacterales; family Bryobacteraceae; genus OMOG01. The sequence goes on along the minus strand of OMOG01000368.1, from coordinate 13,906 downwards.
TCCGGTGGCGCTGCTGTACCGATACCTGCGACAGTGCCCCTTGACGCGGAGGCGCGGAGCACGCGGAGGAAGACGCGGAGAAGACCAAGAGAAAATCAAAACCTGAGCAAACGGAGGAAGCGGAGGTACAGAGACCGGGAATCGGCCTCACATAAAGCCGAAGCTCTACCGGTACCTGCAACAGTGCCCTTGACGGACCCAGAGGGTACCCCGGCGCGGAGCACGCGGAGGAACACGCGGAGAAGACCAAGAGAAAATCAAAACGTGAGCAAACGGAGGAAGCGGAGGTATAGAGACCGGGAATCGGTCTCAGATAAAGCCGAAGCTCTCTTCTTCGAACGCGTTCAAAATCCGGCGCATCTCCCGCGCGCGCCGGCGCGCCAGTTGCCGCGATTTCGGCAGCCGCACGATCCGGGGGTTGTTCTCGAGACGCATGCGGACGCGCTCGTACGCGCCCCGCATTCCCCATCCCGTGGGAATCGAGTAGCACCCGTTCCACTCCGCCGGCACCATCGCGAATTCGCGCAGCACGCCCACAGCGCCGATCCCATCCAGGGCATCGGCGTCGCGCAGCAGGAGCGCCTCGACGCACCGCTCGTCGGCGCCGCCGTGATGGTACTCGATGGTCTCCAGCACCTTTTCCAGAATGGGCTTCGGACACTTCCATTTGCGCAGGTGCTCTTCGGCGAGCTGCCGGCTCCGCTCGGAGTGCGTCACGCCCTCGCGCGCCCATCGGGGAAGGGTCCCCCAGTCGTGCATGTGGGCCGCCAGCCAGATCGCCTCGGGGTCGTAGTCGAGCCCCTCGCCGACCATCTCCACGAGCCTGATCAGGCGGTGCGCGTGCTGCACCGCCCAATCCCCTCCGTACTCCGCTGTCAGCGCCACCACGCGTTTTCGATTGATCGACATCAGGATCTGATTATACCCGGCCAGTCCCGGGTGTTGGGCTTGGTATCATAGATCGTTGCGTTATGCCTGATCTGCAATCGGACCTTGCTCCGATGTCCGAAGCCGTTACCGGCCACATCCGCGTCGAGGTTATGTCGCGGCACTCGCCCGAGAACTCGCGTCCGGGACAGGGCGAATGGGTGTTCCAATACACCGTCCGCATCACCAATTTGGGAACCGACACGGTTCAACTTCTGAGCCGGCACTGGATCATCACCGATGCCCTGGAGCACACCGAAGAGGTGCGGGGTCCGGGCGTGGTCGGCGAGCAGCCGGTGCTGGCGCCGGGCGGGTCGTTCAAGTACTCGTCGTGGTGCCCCCTGAAGACTCCCACCGGCATGATGCGCGGCACTTACCAAATGGTCCGCGCGGGCGGAGAGCAGTTCGATATCGAGATCGCGCCGTTCGCTCTGAAGGCCCGGTACACGGTCCATTGACGCAACGAGGGTTTCCATGGCATCGCATCGCCCGGAAGACTTCGACACTTTCTACACTGGCACGCCCCCTTGGGACATCGGGCGGCCGCAGCCCGCGTTCCTGGCGCTGGCCGAATCGGGAGCGATTCGCGGACGGGTGCTGGACGTGGGCTGCGGCACCGGCGAGCACGTCCTGATGGCCGCCGCCATGGGCCTCGATGCCACCGGCATCGATACGGCGGTGGCCGCCATCGCGCGGGCGGAAGCGAAAGCCAGAGAACGCGGTTTGGCACCGCGCTTCAAGGTGTGGAACGTGCTTGAGTTACCCGCTCTCGGGGAGTCTTTCGACACCGTGCTCGATAGCGGATTGTTCCATGTGCTCGGGGATGACGACCGCCTGGCGTTCGTCGCGGGCCTCAGGGCCGCCATCCGTCCGGGCGGGCGCTATTTCATGCTCTGCTTCAGCGACCGCCAGCCAGGGGAATTTGGCCCTCGCCGAATCAGGCAGGACGAGATCCGTTCGAGTTTCGCGGATGGGTGGCAGGTAGACGGGATCGAGCCGGCCACGTTGGAAACCCTGCTGGGCCCGGAGGGAATTCTGGGTTGGCTGGCCCGCATCACGCGGGTGTGAGAGCTGGGATCGGGGAGCGTGAGCACTTCGGCAGAATCTGTCCGGCAGAAGTTCACCGCGGCGCTGGAGGGGCTGGTCGCGCTGGTGAAGCAGGACCGCTCTATCCTGGCGGCCATCCTCTGCGGCAGCCTCTCGCACGATACCGTCTGGGCGAAGTCCGACATCGACCTGGCGTTGGTGACCATCGACGACAAGAAGGTTGAGCCGGCGGGCCTGGCGCTCTACGCGGACGGGGTGAACGTGCACGCGTTCCTGATGCCGCGCGCGGAGTTCCGCAAGACGGTGGAAGGCGCGGTCCGCAACTCGTTCCGGCATTCGCTGCTGGCCAAGGGGCGGCTGCTCTACACGCATGACGACACCATCGCCGCCCTGTGCGCACGCCTCGACGAGATCGGCGAGCGCGACACGCAGGTCCAGCTTCTGGCCGCGGCCACACAGGCGCTGCCGCCCATCGACAAGGCCCACAAATGGTTCGTCACGCGCGGCGACCTGGACTACACCGCGCTGTGGATCCTCTATGCGGCCACGCCTCTCGCGCGAATCGAGGTGCTGGGCGCGCGCCAACTGGCGGACCGCGAGGTGATTCCGCAGGCGATGAAGCTGAATCCGGCATTCTTCACGACCATCTATACCGCGATGCTCAACGTGAAGAAGACGCGGAAGAACGTGCAGGCCGCGCTGGACGCCATCGACGGCTACATCGCCGAGCGCACGGACACGCTCTTCCGGCCGGTGCTCGATCACCTGCGCGAGGTGGGCGAAGCGCGGTCCGCAACCGAGATCGAGAACTGGTTCAAGCGGAACTTCGACGTGGAGGGAGTGACTACGGCGTGCGAGTACCTGGCCGACCGCGGGCTCATCGGCAAGGCATCGACGCCCGTCCAGCTCACGAAACGGAGCAACGTCATGGTGCAGGAGCTGGCATTCGTCTACACGGGGGACAGGGATGAGGAGTAACGTGGCGCAGGCACTCGTGCCTGCCGGGGTACCCTCTGGGTCGGGCACTCATGCCGACGCCTGCCNNGGCGTTCACAATGGGGACTAACGCAGCCAAAACCTCCGCGCGCACCACCATTGCGGTGCACGGCGCGCGCGTGCACAACCTCAAGAACATATCCGTGGAGATCCCGCGCAACCGGCTCATCGTGGTGACCGGCCTTTCGGGCTCCGGCAAATCGAGCCTGGCCTTCGACACCATCTACGCCGAGGGACAGCGGCGCTACATGGAGTCGCTCTCCAGCTACGCCAAGCGGTTCGTCGCGCAGGTGGCCAAGCCCGACGTGGACTTCGTGTACGGGCTCTCGCCGGTGATCTCGATCGAGCAGAAGACCATCGCCAACAACCCGCGCTCGACGGTCGGCACCATGACCGACATGGCCAGCTACCTGAACCTGCTGTACGCCACCATCGGCCAGCCGCACTGCCCGCGCACCGGCGAACCGGCGCCCAGCCGGACGGCGAGCCAGATTCTCGAAGCGGTCCTCGCGCTGCCCGAGGGCACGCAAATCGAGCTGCGCGCGCCGGTATTCCAGCAGTACGGCGAGGAGCTGGATTTCGTCCTGACCGAGGTGCGGAAGAAGGGCTGCCGCGTGCTGATCATCGACGGCAAGCCGGTGGACATCTCAGCCGAGGTCGAGCTGGACGAATCCAAGATCCGCGACATGGACGCGGTGGTGGACCGGTTCGTGGTGGGACGCAAGCACGAGAAGGCCATCAAGGCGGGGATCGCCGCCACGCTGCTGGTCGGCGATGGGCTGCTGCAGGTGGAGATCGTCAAAGGCGCGAACAAGGCAGAGGCCGAGCGCTTCTACCGCGGCCTGGCGAGCAAGACTCAGCACCTGGTCTACGGCGACATCCAGCCCGAGTACTTCATGTTCAACAATCCCGAGAGCGCCTGCCGCACCTGCGGTGGACTCGGCGTCCACAAGCTCACCCATCCCGAGCTGCTGGTTCCCGACCCGCGGCGCAGCATCGTCGGCGGCTGCTTCGTGCGCGAGGCCTTCAAGTACAACCCCGACACCTGGGACGGGAGGATCATGTACAGCCTGTCCAAGGCGATTGGCTTCTCGCTCGAAGCGCCGTGGGAGAAGCTGCCGGAGACGGCGCGCCACGCCATCCTGAACGGGCTCGATGGCAGGAAGATCGTGATGCTGGTGCCGCCTGAGGCAAAGGTGAAGCGCGAGGATTCGGCAGGAAAAGAGGTTGGCTTCCACGGGATCGCGCGGCGCATCGAGCGGCACTACCGCCGCTACCGCCAGCGCGGCGAAGCCAGCTCGGGGATGGAGGCGTGGCTCGACAAGGTGATGGTGGAGCACACCTGCCCCGACTGCAAGGGCGCGCGCGTCCGCTCCACCAGGCTGCTGTTCACCATCGAAGGAAAGTCCATCTACGATATCGGGCAGATGCACTTCGACGAGCTGCACGCATTCCTCGGCACGGTCAAGCCGGTGGGCCGCGGCGCCGACGCCGGCCGGCACGTGCTGGGCGAAATCCGCGGCCGTCTGGAACTGCTGCTGGGCATCGGGCTCGACTATCTGAGCCTCAATCGCCGCTCGGGCACGCTTTCGGGCGGTGAGTCGCAGAGGATCCGTCTCTCCTCGCAGATCGGCTCGGGGCTGATGGGGATGCTCTACGTGCTCGACGAGCCGAGCATCGGGCTGCACCCCAAGGACAACGTCAAAATGATCGCCACGCTCGAGAGCCTGCGCGACATCGGCAACACCGTGATCGTGGTGGAGCATGACGAGGACACCATCCGCGCGGCCGACCACATAGTGGAGATGGGGCCCGGGCCGGGAGTCCACGGCGGCGAGGTGGTGGTGCAGGGCACCATCGGCGACGTGCTGGCGTCGAAGGCCTCGCCGACGGGGCAGTACCTCTCGGGCCGCCGGCGGATCGAGATGCCCATGCGGCGCCGCAAGGGCAACGGCAAGACGCTCACGGTGCGCGGGGCGCGCGAGAACAATCTCAAAGGCGTGGACGTAGCCATCCCGCTGGGCAAGCTGGTGGCAATCACCGGCGCGTCGGGCTCGGGCAAGAGCACCCTGATCAACGAGATCCTGTACAAGGCGTTGTGGAAGCGGCTGGTGGACACGCGCACGCTGCCGGGCGAGCACGATGGCGTGGATGGCATGGAGCACGTGCACAAGGTGGTGAACATCGACCAGTCGCCCATCGGGCGCAACAGCCGGTCGAATCCCGCGACCTACATCGGCTTCTACGACAACATCCGCGACTTATTCACGGAGGCGCCCTTGTCGGTGGAGCGCGGATACAAGGCGGGTCGGTTCAGTTTCAACGTGAAGGGCGGACGCTGCGAGGAATGCCAGGGCGAGGGCGCGATCACCACGCAGCTTTACTTCATGCCGGATGTGGAAGTGACTTGCGGCGCGTGCAAGGGCGCGCGGTTCAACAGCGAGACACTGGATGTGACCGTGCGCGGGAAGACCATCGACGACGTGCTCAACATGCCGGTGGAGGAGGGCGTGGAGTTTTTCGCCGGAGAGCCGGTGGTGGGCAAGAAGATCGAGGTGCTGCGCGACCTGGGGCTGGGGTACCTGACCCTGGGTCAGTCGGCGACGACACTCTCCGGGGGCGAGGCGCAGCGCATCAAGATCGCGACGGAGCTGAGTAAGTTGCAGCGCTCGAAGCACACGGTCTACATCCTGGATGAACCGACGACGGGGCTGCACCTGGCGGACGTGGAGCGTCTGCTGGAGTCACTGAACCGGCTGGTGGACGCGGGCCACACGGTGCTCTTAATTGAGCATCATCTGGATGTGATCAAGACCGCCGACCACGTGATCGACCTGGGTCCCGAGGGCGGGCACGCCGGCGGCGAAGTAGTGGCGACGGGCACGCCGGAAGCCATCGCTGCGTGCAAGGCGTCATATACGGGGCGGTTTTTGAAGGCGCGGCTGCGGGGGTAGGAGTGAGATAATCAAGCTATGGTTGCCACCGTCGAAATCGGAAGTCTGATCGACCGCGATCCCGTGATACGGGCCGGCCGGCCCAAGATTGCGGGAACGGGAGTGACCGTGATGCGTGTCGCGGCTTGGTACAAAATGGGCCTGACTCCCGAAGAGATTGCGACGCAGTACGGGCATCTCAGTCTCGCCCAGGTTCACGCCGCCCTGACGTATTATCACGCCAATACGGAGGAGATCGAAGCGGACTTAGCTGAGGAAGAGGCCTTCGCCGAAATGGTAGAACGCGAGTCCGGCGGCCGGTCCCGGTGATGAGCCGAATTCGGCTCCCACCAAGAAAGCAGCTTCCTCTATAATCACCATAGGACATAAGCGAGATGGACGAACTACTGACCATGACCGAGATCGAGGCCAAATTCGATTCGGAATGGGTGCTGATCGAGGACCCCCGGACGGATGAAGCTCTGGAAGTGCACGGCGGAACCGTACGCTGGCACGGCAAGGACCGCGATGAAGTCTACCGCCGGGCCGTTGAGATTCGTCCGAAGCGATTTGCCATTGTGTACACAGGCAAGATGCCTCAGGATACTGAGATCGTCCTGTGAATTTCGTTTTTGATCCGCGGCGCGGCCTGATCGTCGTGCGGGCGGAAGCGTGGGGCCCGAGCGGCAGCGGCATTCTCCGGTTGGCCCTTGATACCGGAGCAACCAGCACCTTGGTTAACGTTGGAATGCTCGTAGCTATCGGATGCGATCCGGCGCTAACTACGCAACGGGTCCAGGTCACTACGGGAAGTAGGGTCGAGTTCGCACCTCGTGTCGTCCTGCAGCGGATCAGTGCCCTGGGGCTGGAACGTCCGGGCTTTCCGGTACTCGGTCACACCTTGCCGCCGAGCGCGAGCGTCGATGGCCTCCTTGGGCTGGACTTCCTCCGCGGCCTTAATCTGGCCATCGATTTTCGAACTGGGCGGTTGAGCCTTTCTTGACCCGGCGTGGGGTCGAGTCTATGCGTGCGGCGGGCGCCACGGGGAGGTTCCCGACATGGCCCTACCAACCTGGGATCGCCGGTTTGCCTGGGTCCCATGCAGGCGGTAAACTCGAATTATGAACTGGGCCTTGTGCGCGGCGGTAGACCGAAATCCGAAAAAGCTTGGGGGAACATGGTGCTTCGCCGGCACTCGTCTCCCGGTGGTTTCCCTTTTCGAACACCTCGATCAAGGCTCGACGATTGATGAGTTCCTGGAGTGGTTCCCTGAAGTCAGCCGAGAGCAGGTGCATCAAGTGCTGACCTTTGCCAAGAGTTCCCTTGAGGAACCAGCGGCTGTCGCTTGAAGATCTTGGTCGATACCAATACTCCAGCCCCTTTGGCCCGATCGCTCAGGGGGCATGATGTGACCAGAACTGGCGAATTGGGCTGGCAGAATCTCGAAAATGGAGAATTGCTCGATGCAGCCGAACAGGCTGGGTTTGAAGTTCTGATAACCTGCGACCAGAACGTTCGCTACCAACAGAACTTCACCGGCCGCAAACTGGCGATTGTGATCCTGTCGACGAATCACTGGCCTGCTCTGCGGCCGGTCGCCACACGGATCGCCTCCCTCGTGGACTTCATGCAGCGCGGCCAGATCAAGAGCATCGACGTGGCTACCTACCCTTTAGCAGCCTGATTCATCGACGGCTTGCTGACGTGCCCGGGGAGGCATTTCCCCGGGCGGTTACCTGCTTCTGGCAGGCGCGGGCAGACTCGAACTGCCATTCTCGGTTTAGAAGACCGATGCCCTGGTCCGTTGGACGACGCGCCCGAAATTTGGTGGGCCTGCACGGACTCGAACCGTGATCGCAGGTTTCGGAAACCTGTACCTTCTCCTGTTAGATGACAGACCCCTTAGGGAAAGCTACGCTCCCAAAACTGGTGCCGGGGCTGAGAATCGAACTCAACTGTGCTGGTTTGTAGGACCAGACTCCGCGGCCAGCGGAGATCCCCGGCATGGCTGTAGGGGTGGGACTCGAACCCACATCCTCTCGCTTAACAGGCGAGCGCTGGACCAGTTCAGCTACCCTACAAAAACTTGGCGGAGCGTACGAGAATCGAACTCGTCTAAGCCCGGTAGACAGCCGGGCACCTCGCCAGTCGGTCTACGCTCCGCATGGGGTGACCGGAGAGAATCGAACTCTCGTGGAGCGATCCACAGTCGCACGCCTCAGCCACTCGGCCACGGTCACACCTGGTGCCAGGGACACGAGTCGAACGTGCTTGTCCAGCTTTTCGGACTGGCGCCTTGACCGCAACGGCCTCCCTGGCGAACTTGGGGGAATCGAACGACCTCCCCGGAAATGGTTGCGGGCTGGCGAGTTGAACGCCACTCGCATGGCTTATGAGGCCAGCATGACACCGGTTCACTTGCCCGCATCTTTGGAGCCCCGTGCCAGATTCGAACTGACTTTTCCGGAGTACAGGTCCGGCGCATCGCCATCTATGCTTACGGGGCTGGAGCGGGTGCGGAGAATCGAACTCCGTTGACCGGACTGGCGATCCGATGCCCAACCAATAGGCCACACCCGCCCGACTGATCGCGGGCGAAGTGACTCGCCCGCATCGAACGATTCATTTGTCAAAGATCCTGCCTGGAAGCCGCACAGGCACACCGATATCGGCCCGCTCCACACTCGCGCTTTGGCGAGCGATGAAGAGCAAGTCAGTCAAATAAGTTAAGTCGCCCGATAAACACGAAAAAGGGGGCGGCCATTTTGGTGGCCGCCCCCTTCTTGAAATCGGAATGTTATTCCAAGACGGTCAGGTAGCCGCGCGCGCATCATGATTCATGCGCCTCTCGGTGCCTTTGACTACGCCGGCGAATTGGATAACTTGTGTCACGCAGTTACATCTTACCTTACTTTTCGGCTGACTTCAAGTGTTCTTTTTGATCAGAGCTGACTTTGCGTCAAGCCACGGGCCGATGTGAGGGGGCACGGCCGCCGCACCCGGTCCCGGCCCAGCCCCCAGACAACCGGCAATTCGGGCCACTTTTCGAAAAAAAACGCGAACTTTTGTGGTCCGCGCGCGTATATTGAATATTCTGGAGGTCCGATGAAGAAGATACTGGTGTGCTCTTTCCTGACGGCCGCGATGGCGCTAGTCGCCGCCGCGGCCGACGTTACCGGTAAATGGAGTGGCAGCTTTGTTCCCGAAGGTCAGCAGCCCGGCACGGCCTTCGCGGTCTTGAAGCAGAGCGGTACGGCCGTTACGGGTACAGCCGGGCCGGACGAAAGCCAGCAATGGCCGGGGCTGACGGGCTCGATCAAAGGCGACAAGGTTCTGGTGGAAGTGAAGTCCCCCGAGGACGGCACGGTTTACAAGTGTGACTTGACGCTGGTGGGCGACCACCTGAAAGGGGACGTCAGCGCCACGGCGGGTAACGGTCAGTCCCTGAAGGCCAAAATGGATCTCGCCCGCGTGAAATAATCGCGGCGGGTGATGTAATCGCAGGAAGGGAGGGGAAAATGTCGAGGGTCACGCTGCTGTTGCTGGCACTCGCCGCGGCTTTGTCCGCGGCCGATATCACGGGTTCCTGGCGAATCTATTTCGTCACCTTTGCCGAGGAAACATCTCCCGCCAGGCTCGAAATCCAGGTGCAGGGAGAGAAGCTTACCGGAACCCTCAACGAGATTCACATCGAGGGCACCTTCCGCGACGGCACGGTGAAGTTTACCGGAAAGCGGCCCAATGGCCAGGATTTCGGCACGTTCGAAGGCCGCACCAAAGGGGACGAGCTGGCCGGCAATGCCCACATGGGCGACCAGGATCGCCCGTGGATCGCCCGCCGCGCGGCCACCATCACCGCCGCGCCCCAGACCCGCACGTTCGAGCCGTCGCAGTTCCACCGCTACTTCTCCGGCACCATTGCTCCCGCGCTGCACATCAATCCCGGCGATACGGTTCGCACCACCACCGTCGACGCGGGCGGCACCGACGCGAAGGGCGTCCGCCGCTCCAACGGCGGCAATCCCGAAACCGGCCCGTTCTACGTCGAGGGCGCCATGCCCGGCGACACCCTGGTCGTCAAGTTCAACCGAATCCGGCTGAATCGGGACTCGGCCGGGAGCGGCGATCAGATCGTCCCCGACGCCCTGGCCCCCGGCTATCACCGCAACGCCAAGTACGACGACAAGTTCAGCAGCGAGTGGAAACTGGACCGCGAGTCGGGCTTCGCCACCCTTGCCAAGCCCTCCGAACACCTGAAGGATTTTCGCGTCAAGCTCCAGCCCATGCTGGGATGCGTCGCCGTGGCCCCGCCCGACAAGCAGTCCGTTCGCTCCGGCTGGCTGGGCTCCTACGGCGGCAATATGGATTACAACGGGCTCCGCGAGGGCGCCACTCTCTACCTGCCCGTCAATCAGGAGGGCGCCCTGCTGTTCGTGGGCGACGGCCACGCCGCGCAGGGCGATGGCGAACTGACCGGCGATGCGCTCGAAACCTCCATGGACGTGGAGTTCACCGTCAACCTGGTCCAGGGCCAGAGCACCGGGGGCCCGCGCGCGGAGAACGACGAGTTCATCATGGCCATGGGCATCGCCAACTCGCTGCCCGATGCCCTTCGGCAGGCCACTACGCAGCTCGCCCGCTGGCTGGAGCGCGACTACCACCTCACCGCCAATGAATCGGCCATCGTTCTGGGCACCTCCATCCGCTACGATATTGCCGAGGTGGTCGATCCGCAGGTCAACATCGTCGCCAAGGTCAGCAAGCAGGCGCTCGCGCAGTTGAAGAAGTAGCCGGCTCCCTGCACACGTTTGCCGTGCCACGTTCGCCGTGCCCACGTTTGCCGTGCGACACTGTGGATGATGCCGCCGTACGAGCCGTGGCCCCCACTACCGCTTCACGACTGGGAGGACACCTATCGCACTCTGCACATGTGGCTGCAAATCGTGGGCAAGATCCGCATGGCGCTCACTCCGCCGCTGAACCACTGGTGGCACGTCACCTTGTACGCCAACGCCCGCGGGCTGACCACCTCGCCGATCCCCTACAAAACGGGCGCCTTTGAAATCCAGTTCGACTTCCTCGATCACCAGTTCTTGATCGATACCTGCGACGGAGCCCGCCGCGTGCTCCCGCTCGAGCCCGAATCGGTCGCCGCCTTCTACGGCAAGCTGATGGAGGCGCTGCGCTCGCTCGGGATCGAAGTGGCCATCAATACCAGGCCGCAGGAAGTCGCAAACCCCGTGCCCTTCGACCAGGACACGCGCCCCGGCTCGTACGACCGCGATGCCGTGGGACGGCTCGCGCGCATTTTGCTCTCGACGACCGAAGCGATGCAGGAATTCCGCGGCCGCTTCATCGGCAAATCGAGCCCTCCCCATTTCTTCTGGGGGAGCTTCGACCTGGCGTGCACGCGCTTTTCCGGACGGCCGGCGCCTCCCCGCAAGGGCGTGATCACGGCTCCGGCCTACTCGCACGAGGTGATCAGCGCCGGCTTCTGGCCCGGAGGCGGAGCGGTGGATGGCCCGGCATTCTATTCCTACACGGCGCCGCAGCCCGCGGGGATCGAGGACGAGCCGGTCCGCCCCGCGGCCGCGGCGTGGAATCGCCAACTGTCCGAATTCATCCTGATGTATGACGAGGTCCGCCGCGCGGAATCTCCGCGGGACGCGCTGCTCGATTTCTTCCAGAGCACCTACGAGGCGGGAGCGAAGCGCGCGAATTGGGACCGCAAATCACTGGAGGCCTGACGATGTCGATTTCCTGCACGCACATGGACCAGATCAAAACCACCAGCACGCACAAGCGCGGCTGCGAAGAGTGCCTCAAAATCGGCGATTCATGGGTGCACCTGCGCTTGTGCCTGATCTGCGGGCACGTGGGCTGCTGCGATTCCTCGAAGAACAAGCACGCCACCAAACACTTCCACGCGACCAAACACCCGCTGGTGCGGTCCATCGAGCCGGGCGAGAGCTGGATATGGTGCTACGTCGACGAGGTGATGCCGGGTGAGTTGTAGGGCCCGCGCTATACTGGTCTCATGACGGTCGAACTGACGCCTCACGGCCAGGAGTTGCTGGAGATCGCGATGGCCCGGGGAGTCGGCCACTCACCCGAGGAAACCGTCGAGCGGGCTCTTGAAGCAGTTGCCCGAGACGTGCCGGCGGTCGACGAGGACCTAAGCAGGAGCCGCCAAGCGGTAGCTGCCATGCGTGAATTCATGGAAAACAACCATTTCACACTGGGACCCGGTGAACGCATCGTCGACTTGATCCGTTAAGGCCGGAAATATTGAGCTACGGCCCGTTTGTTCTCGATGCTTCCTTGACCCTTGAGCTGGGCCTTTAACGACGAGGCTACGCCGTTTACCGAGAGCGTGGTCGCAGCTCTGAAGACCGTCCACGGGGAGACGCCCGCGTTGTGGCTTCGAGGTTGCAAACGGGCGCGCAGGCGTGGCGCAGGCACTCGTGCCTGCCGACACGGCAGGCATGAGTGCCTGCGCCACGCCGGCTGCCGGAGCGTGAGGAGTGGGGCCTAGCGATCCGCGACCTGCTCATGGCCGCGCTCGCCGTAGGCGTATCGGTCCTCACCGAAGAACACTGACCTACTCGTACCGCAAAGCCCGCATCGGATCCACCCGCGAGGCCCGCCTCGCCGGCACGTACCCCGCTAAAACACCCATTCCCGCCAACAACAACGTAGCCCCCGCAACCGTCGCCGGGTCATTCGGCCGCACGCCGAACAACTCGCTCTCGACCAGCCTCGAAAGCCACGCGCTCAACGGCAGCCCGATCGCAATCCCCGCCGCCACCATCGCGAAACAATCGCGCAGCACCATCCGCACCACCGTGCCTCGATCCGCGCCCAGCGACATGCGGATGCCGATCTCCCGCGTCCGCTGCCCCACCCCGTAAGACATCACTCCGTACAATCCCATCGCCGCCAGCAGCACGGCCAGCGCCCCGAAGAATCCGGTGAGCGTGGCGATCAGCCGCTCGCGAACTAGCGATTCGCTCTTCTGCTCGGCAAAGGTCTTTACATCGTAAACCGGCAAGCTCCGGTCGAGGCCTCGGACCGTGCTCCGCACCGCCGCCATCATGGGAACGGGGTTGCCCGCGGTCCGCACGTAAACCGTTCGTTCGGCGGCCGGGGACTGCGCCTGACTCAGATAGCCGACCCTGGGCATGTCTTCGCGCACGCTGCGATACTTCGAATCGGCGGCCACCCCGATGATCTCGACCAACTGCCCTCCCATCCGAACGGTCTTGCCGACTGGCTCTTGTTCGCCGAAGAAGTATCGGACCGCCAACTGGCTGATCACCGCGACCTTCACGCTGCCGGCAGTATCCTGCAGTCCGAATCCGCGCCCGCGCAGGATGCGGATTCCCACCGCGTCGAAGAAGTCTCCGCCTACTCCGGCCACCAGAATGGAACGGCCGCCCGGCGGGTCCGGTCTGCCCGGCACCTGCATCCCCACCTGGTTGAATGCGCCGCTCAGCCAGGGCGCCTCCGAGAAGCCCACGGCGCGCACTCCCGCCTTCCCGCGAAGCTCCGTTTCGAGCAGGCTGTAGAAGGCCGCCGTCTGCTCGGGAGTGTAGCCACTGAGCCGTGGATTCATGGTCGCGAGCACCACGTTCTCCGTCTTCAATCCGATCGCGATGGCCGTGGCGTTTCGCAGGCTGCGAAGAAACAGGCCCGCTCCCACCAGCAGCAGCAGCGAGAGAGCCACCTGCACCATCGCCAGCGCGCTCTTCAACCCGAATCGCCGCGACCGCGTCGCGCTGCCATCGTTCTTCAACGCGCCCGCGAGCTCGGGACTGGTGGCCCGCAGCGCCGGCGCCAGTCCGAACAGCAGCGCCGCCCCAATCGAGACCAGCAAGGTGAAGCCCATCAGACGAACATCCGCCGCCACGTGGACGGCCACCGGCCTGTTGCCCTCTGCCGGAAGAAACCGCAGCAGCAGGTTCACACACCAGCCGGAAACCACATACCCGCCCGCCCCGCCC
>OMOG01000512.1 GCA_900290305.1 Candidatus Sulfopaludibacter sp. SbA4 | reverse complement strand
GCGCGACCTGATAACCATGCTCGATGACCTCAAAGACCGGGGCGTGAAATTCCATTCCCTCACTTGCCAGAGCAGTTTTATTTGTTGCCCTATTTGAGCTTGCCTGTCTCAAGATCAAAACTCCCCCTTCACCAAGCAATTAAGCCCCGAACCAAGCTGACCCGTGGACAGCCGCAACGTTCCTGCGCGAGGATCGTGGCCGGATATGTGGATTACCGGCAACATGCCCCCGGTGGCGGCCTCTACGGAAGCAGGCGCAACTTTCTGCCGCGGGCCAGACGGAGTACGCCGAAATCACGACGATCCAGAGTGAATATCGTTTCAAGCCCTTCGCGGTTTGCCAGGTGCACCAGCGAGGCATCGGCAACCTGTATCCCCAAGCTTTCATACTTGGCAAGGATCGCGGCAATACCTGGAAGATCGGTCTCACCCAGAGGNNGGTCGGATTCCAGCAGGATCGCCACAATCGGGCCGGTATCTACCAGCACCTGGGCGGTCAAGAGCCACCGAATCCGTCAAAATACTTTGGGTTCGTGCTGAGGTCCCGAATGGTCCCCTTCACCGCCCCGATCAATCCAGCCTTCTTCGCATGTTCGTAGGCGGTGGGTGAACCCTCCTCCGCGGCGAGGCGCAGTTCCACGGCGTCGCGAACGAGGTCGGACTCGCGTGTGCCGCCGCGGCGAGCAGCGGCCGTGAGCCGGCGGCGCATCCCAGCGGAAAACCGCACCGTAATGCGATGGTCCTTCATATATATCCCTGTCTGACATTCTATCAGATATGTCCGACATCAATGTGTTCCGCGTCCCCCTACCCCTAGCCCTGAGCCGGCGCNNAGTTTCTCCATGCGAGCCTGCAGCGTACTCCGCTTCAACCCCAGCGACAAGGCGGCGCCATTGGGCCCGCTGATCACCCAGTCCGAAGCATCCAGCGCCTCCAGGATGTGCCGGCGCTCCGCCTCTTCCAGGGTCTCGATTCTCCTGGACGCGGCCGGCGCGGGCAGCGCCCGCAAGTCGTTGAGAGGCACCTTCAGGATGGGGCCGGCCGACAGGATCACGGCGCGCTCCACCAGGTTTTGAAGCTCGCGGATGTTCCCCGGCCAGTGGTAGCGCACCAGCACGTTCATGGTTTCCGTGGGAATGGTGTCCACCGCACGGCCCATGCGCCGCGCGAACTGCTGAACAAAATGGCGCACCAGCAGCGGGATGTCTTCCTGCCGCTCCCGCAGCGGCGGAACCTGCACCGGAAACACATTTAAACGGTAGAAAAGATCGGCGCGAAACTTCTGCTCCGCCACCATGGCCCCCAGATCGCGATTGGTCGCCGCGATCAGACGCGCGTCCGTGCGCAGCGTTCGAGAGCTTCCCAACCGTTCGAATTCCCGTTCCTGCAAAACGCGCAGCAGCTTGGGCTGCAACTCCAGCGGGATCTCTCCGATTTCGTCCAGAAACACCGTCCCGTGATTCGCCAGCTCGAAGCGTCCGATCCGCTGGGCCACCGCGCCCGTGAAAGCGCCCTTTTCATGCCCGAACATTTCACTTTCGAGCAATCCCGTGGGGATCGCGGCGCAGTTCAGCTTGACGAAGGAACTCTTGCCGCGGGCGCTCAGATTGTGGATCGCGCGGGCGATCAGTTCCTTCCCGGTTCCGGTTTCGCCGTAGATCAATACCGTGGAATCGGTCGGCGCCACGGTCTCGATCTCCTGCAGCACACTCCGCAGGGCGGAGCTTCGGCCCACGATCTCCTCGAAGTTCAACTCGCTGCGAATTTCATCTTCCAGGTAAACTTTTTCCTGTGCCAGCCTGTCCTTCAGCTCCGCGATCTCGTGATAGGCAAGCGCGTTCTCCACTGCGATCGCCACCTGGTTGGCAATCAGGGTCAGAAACTCCAGGTCCTTCGGCGAGAAAGGAACGGGAGCCAGCCGGGCCAGGCTCAATAGCCCGAGGGTCCGGTTCCGGCTGATCAGCGGGATGTGACACAGCGACTGCACGCCTTCCGCTTCCGCCATCGGGTCGATGCGATCCGGCCCGCAGCAGAGGATACTTGCCGGCTCGCCCGTTCGGAATGCGCGGGCGCCGGGCGAGTCATCGTCGGTCGCCAGCACGATGTCCTCCCGCGTCAACCCTTTGCTGTTGGGGAAATCGAGCGCGTAGACACGCAACTGCCGGCTCTCGCGATCCGGCAGGGCGACGCCCACACCATCGCACTGCATGACGGAACGAATGCTGGCTGAAATGGCCCGCAAAAGATCGCGCAGCTCCAGGTTCGAAACGATGGTGTTGTTCACTTCGAGAAGCAGCTTGAGGCGATCGTTCTTGTGCTCCAGCGCTCTCTGTGCGATTTGGGAGGCCTGAAAATTCAGCGCGTCGTCAATGGCCAGCGCCACCTGGTCGGCTACCAGCGAGAGAAATCGCACCTCTTCCCGGCAGTAGGCGTCGGCCTGCTTGCTGGCGACGGCAATACTGCCAATCGGGCGGTGGACCGTGGTCAGAGGAAGAGCGCATACCGATTGAAATCCCTTCTCCTGGAGAAACGCAATCATACGCGGGAAACGCGTCTCCCGTTCGAGCGAGGGAATCACCAGCGGTTCCTGGCGCTGATACACCCACTTCGTGATGGTTTCGTCGGCGGGAATGTCGGGCGGCGAAGCCGGGCCCTGGTGGCTGCAGAACTCGCAGACCTTCCACAGGATCTCGTTGGACGCTTCGTCGTACTGCGCCACCGTGATGCCGTCAAACTGCACCACCCGGCGCAGTTCGGTCGCCATGGCGCGGAAGAGGTCTTTGGGATCGCGGTGCGCGCCCACGGCTTGCGACACGCGGATCAACGCTTCGTACCGTTCGGACAGCAAGTACTCTGACGATTGCCCGGAAAGTGGTGCCCCGGAAAGTGAAGTCATGCGGATGCTCTGAGTTGCTACCATTATCCCTCTACGGAGCACTCCTGGAGCCATCCACGAACACACCTCATGTAACTGAATCTGAAAACCCAGTGATGACTGTACGGTCACGCACCAGCGCTGCCGCTGCCGATATCCGGGCAACTGCCGAAATGGCGTCACTCCGCGATGCGGTAGGCCGCTCGCGGAACAGCGAGGAATAGCCCGCCAAGCACAGCCTCTGCCCGCGGGCGGCCGGCGGAATCCGCCAGAAAGTTGAATAGCTCCCGGCGGTAGTCTGCCCGCGTGGGCGCGAGTTCCACCGCCTTCATCAGGTAGAGGCGCGCCTTTGCTTTGTAACTGTGGCCAAGCGGCGACGCGATATCCGCCAGCATCTGATACGACATCCCCATCCAGTAGCAGGACTCGGCATCCTTCGGATCGGCTCTCAGCGCCAGTTCAAAATGCGCCGCCGCTTTCTTGAACTCGCCCTCCGTGTACCAGGCCCGGCCGATAGCGAATTCAGACTGCTGGCCGGTGGCTGGGCCGCTGAGAACCGCGAGCAGAACCGGGATAATGAAATTCAGTTTCATGGTCATCGCCCGGCCGTCGGGGAGTGCCGGGGCGCCAAAACCGTGGCGCCCCAACTGAACGCGCATGCCGCCGCCATTCTGTCTCCTGACTCCCGACTCCTGGCTCCTCCAGTTAGAACCTGTACCCAAACCCGATGGAAGGCTCGGCACGGTGGGTGACGCGATCGGCTCCCTGCGCCTCGGTCAGGTCGAAGGTCGGACTGTTGTAAACCAGCCCGCGGTACTCGGCGCGAATGAAGACCCGCTTGGTGAGGTTGAAGTCGGCGCCCCCGCCGTACACGAACGCAGCTCGTGCCTGTGTCGAAGCTCCGGGCGCAGCCGTGGGGTCGAACACCAGGCCGCCAACCCCCGCCTCCACAAACGGCGTGAAGTGACGCAGGGCATGCCGGTAGACGTAGGCCGCGGTCACTTCATGCTGGTTCGACTTCACTCCCTCGGGGCCAGCGGCCAATCCGTAGCTCTGCGTATTTTGCGAATAGCCGTAGTTCACTTCCACGCCGTGGCTGTTCGAAAAGAAATAGCGGTAACTTGCCAGCACTCCGCCGCTGTTCGTGGCGCTCTGGTCCACCCCATTCTGGGTTGTAGTCTTCACGAAGCTTCCGAATGCCTGAACGGTGACGTCGGATCGCCCGGCCTCCTGCGAAAAAGCCGGCAGCGCTGCCAGCGCTCCTCCCAAAAGTATCGCTGCGAAACTATTTGTTCTGAACATCGTCTTGAACTCCCTTGTTTAAAGTGGCCACCGCATCGTGGCCCGCAACTTACAAAGGGCAAGTCGGAAGCCAAAGCAATGTGTCAACTGTCCGCTAGAAACAAAGAACTTACTAACATGGAAGTAACTTGACGGCTGGAGGTGCCGTCGGCAGGCCGGCAAATGACGGCATTCCGGCACCGGCTGCCCGGAAGCTCAAAAGAGGGGCAAAACAAGCCACGAATCGAGATAGTGCAGAACGGCGCATCCGATGGCGGCCAGCGTCACAACAGCGCAGAGCAGTGCGCCGGCGATGGGATGCTTGCGAAGCCAGGTCCACATCTTACCGCTCCTCAATGCCCGGACGTTCGTAGACGGTCAGCTCGGCGCGTCCAACCAACCGGGTGTCTACCGACAAATGCGTAACTCGCGCCGTGGGAATTCCGTCGCGGAGCGTTGTTTCCCGAGTAACATCGACGCGCTTTACGAATATCGAAGGTTTCTTGACTAAGTACCCGGACTGGCGCACCACCGCGCCGGTCTCGCCGTCCAGCCAGATTTCCCCTTTGATGAGGCCCTCCCGTTTCTTACGTGGCGTGATGAGAAAGGCATGGACCACGGTTCCACCGGTCTTTATGGAACCTCTGTAGCGGAAACGGTAATTCGCGGGAGTAATCGCAACCGAGGAGGCCGGAATGGCCGCGCCCTGCACCTCCGCCGAGAGGTAACGAGCGATCACCTGCCGCTTCACGGTCTGATCTCCGGCGCTTTCGAGCACCTGGTATTCCGGCTTGCCCAGCGGCAGCAGACGGCGGATGGCGCGCAGCCGCCCCTGCTTGCCGAGCTTCGGCAGCGAAGCATCGATCTCGACGGTTTCCAGACTCCAGGGGCTCGCGCTCTGCACCCGGGGCGGGCCCGCGGCCCGAACGGTTGAAACCGGCAGGATTGCCAGTATGACGATGAGTGGCAGTGAGGCGTCAGGCATGCTGCATCTCGTTAGTGAGTACGTATGGGCGTGTGGCGGCGGATGTCCAACCCTGCATCCTGGCGAGGTTGCGGGTCAGCTCGCGCAAACCGATGATCTGGGCCTTGCGGACCAAGTCCCGGCCAGCGTCCAACAGGACCGCCGCATCTTCCAGGGACTCCCCTTCGAAGATCGTCAGCAGCAGGGCGCATCTGGGCAACACATCGATGGCCAGAAGGGCGCTCTCGATCTGGGCTCTCGTCGTGTCCCCGTCGAGAGACCAATTCCGCGGCGTAAGACCGGCCTTCTCGGTGCGACTGGATTCCGTGCGGCGTCCGGAGGCCGCGAGTTCGTCGCGAATGGCGGACAGGGCTTTCGCAATCACCACTCTTCGCGACCAGGCAACCATCCAAGCCGAGAAGAAAGGGTTCGTCCCATCCTGGAAACCGAGAGCTTCGAGAGTCACATCGAGGCTCGGCGCGCGATGACCCGTGAGGAGGAAGACGAGCCAGTAAATCTCCGCCGCGCTCTTGTTCGCGTGTTCTAGTGTTTGCATTCGGCCTGCTCCATAATCTGTTCGAGGATGTCCTGAACGGCCAGGCCCGCCCGGAGGAAGCCTACTCCCTGGCGGTGCATCGACTGCAGCAGGCAGCGGCCCGCCCGGTCGATGCAGGTGACACTCTTCAGGTCAACCGAGATCTTCCGCTTGGGCTGGTTCACCAGAGCAACCTGCCAGCAGTTTTCCAGCTCGGGCACGAAGGCCCCGGCCAATCGCCCTTCGACCTGTAGTATCAACTGGTCGTCGAGCTCTTTCGTTTGAATCTTCATCATGGGGTTACGGACACCGCCCGAGTGGTGAGAGCAGGCCACGCGCCAACCGCAAATCCGGGGAAGTGATTGAAACGTATCGGCCGGGTCTCTGCCAGGGAGTCGGCCTTGACTGACCCGGTGCCGATATGCCGACATTTGCCGGACAGCCGGCAGACCGGCCCCTGGCCCCTGACCCCGGCCCCTGAGGCTGCGATATACTGCAAAAACACCATGCGGGAAGCTGTCGTAGTTGCCAGTTCGCGGACCGGGCTCGCCAAGTCGCATCGCGGTTCGTTCAATATGACGCGGCCGGATGAGCTGGCCGCCCACTGCATCCGGGACGTCCTGCACAAGACTCCGCAGCTCGATCCCGCCGAAGTGGAGGACGTGATCCTCGGTTGTGCGATGCCGCACGGAGCCCAAGGCCAGAACGTGGCCCGCATCTCCACGGTGCTGGCCGGCCTGCCGGTTTCCACCGCCGCCACCACGGTCAACCGATTCTGTTCGTCGGGGCTCCAGGCGATCGCTATGGCCGCCCACCAGGTGGTGCAGGAAGGCGTGGAGGCGGCCATCGGCGGCGGGGTCGAGAGCATTTCGCTGACGCGCCGGGATTTCGATCCGCATCCCGTGCTCCAGGAAAAAGTGCCGGGCCTCTACATGGTCATGGGCAATACCGCCGAAGTAGTCGCGCGGCGCTACAACGTCAGCCGCCAGTCCCAGGACGAGTATGCCGTCGTGAGCCAGCAGCGCACCGCGCGGGCGCAGAGCGAAGGCTTCTTCGCCGGAGAAATCGCCCCCATGAAAGTCACCATGGCGGTGCTCGACAAGAAGACCGGTGAGCGCATCGGCACCAAGGAAGTCTGCTGTGACCGCGACGAATGCAATCGTCCCGATACCACCCTCGAGGGCCTGCTTGCCCTCAAGCCGCACTTCGATCCGGAGAGCGGCCACGGGAGCGTCACCGCGGGCAACGCGTCGCAACTTTCCGACGGCGCATCGGCAACGCTGGTGATGTCGCGGGAACGGGCCGATCGACTCGGCATTCCCTACAAGCTGATCTTCCGCGGCTTCGCCGTGGCCGGGTGCGAGCCGGACGAAATGGGAATCGGGCCGGTCTTCGCCGTGCCCAAGCTTCTCAAGCGCCAGGGTCTGACCTTGGACGACATCGATCTCTGGGAGCTGAATGAAGCCTTCGCCGTCCAGGTGGTCTACTGCCGCGACCGCCTCGGCATTCCCATGGAGAAGCTCAACGTGAACGGAGGATCCATCGCCATCGGCCATCCCTTCGGCATGACCGGATCGCGCATGACCGGCACGCTGGCCAACGAGATGGCGCGGCGCCCCGGCTCCCGTTACGGCGTAGTGACCATGTGCATCGGCGGCGGCCAGGGCGCGGCGGGATTGTTCGAGGCAGTCCACTGAGTGAGTACTCTGACGCTCGTGAGGCACGGCCAGGCTGAAACCTTCCAGCAGGAGGGCGCGGTGCTCACTCCGGCCGGCGAACAACAGGCCGCGGCGCTGGCGCGATGGTGGCTCGCCAAGGGCGTTCGCTTCGACGATGTCTACACCGGCGCCCTGGTGCGGCAAATACAAACCGAGCAGGTGATCGCGCAATGTTTCCGCGAGGCCGGCCAGCCGTGGCCCGATGCGACGCGCGATCCTGCGTGGAACGAATACGACGCCCCCGGAGTGATGGAGGCGCTCGGCGTGAAGTTCGAGCGCGGCGGGCCGGACGAGAAACGCCGGTTCCAGGCGATGTTCCTGGGGGCGATGACCCGCTGGATCGAAGGATCGATCGACGCGGAGGGCGTGGAACTTTGGCCGGCCTTCCGCGACCGCGTGTCGGGCGCCCTCGGCCGACTGATGGCAGGACCTTCCAGGCGCCGCATTGCGGTCTTCACGTCGGGCGGCCCCATCGGATTCTCCGTGCACTTCGCGATGAAAGCCCCGGCCCGAACCTTTCTGGACGTGCACTGGCGCGTCCGGAATACGTCGATGACGGAATTCGTCTTCGACCGCGAGCGGCTCACGCTGGACTCGTTCAATTGTATCCACCATCTTCACGACCTGGGCTTGCACACCTATCGGTGACTTCATATGGACCTCAACTACACCGCCGCCGAACAGAAATTTCGCGACGAACTGCGCGCCTGGCTGGCCGATCACGCGCCCCAGGACTGGACGGGCCGCAAGGCCCCCGGCCGCTCCATGGAGGAACACTTCGCCTACCTCCGCGCCTGGCAGAAGCGCGTCTACGAAGGCGGATGGGCCGGCATCTCCTGGCCGCGCCAGTGCGGAGGGCGCGGCGCCACCGTCATCGAGCAGGTGATCTTCACCGAGGAAATGGCCCGTGCATCGGCCCCGCCGCTGGCCAACGTTCTAGGCTTGGCGCTGATCGGCCCCACTATCATCGCCCATGGCACCGCGGCGCAGAAGGAGCGCTTCCTGACCAAGATCCTCAGCGCGGAGGAGATCTGGTGCCAGGGATTCTCGGAGCCCAACGCCGGGAGCGATCTCGCCAGCCTGCTTACGGAAGCCCGGCCCGACGGCAGCGATTTCATCGTCAACGGACAGAAGGTCTGGACCAGCTACGGCTGGGCCGCCGACTGGTGCGAACTGGTAGTCCGCACGGACCCGGCGGCGCCCAAGCACAAAGGGCTGACCGTGCTGCTGATCGATATGCGCAGCCCCGGCGTGGAGGTCCGCCCGCTGCGGCAGATGACCGGCGAATCGGAGTTCAACGAGGTTTTCTTTCGCGACGTGCGGGTGCCCGCGGCGAACGTCCTGGGCGCCGTGAACAACGGGTGGAACGTAGCGCTCGGAACCCTGATGCACGAGCGGGCCACGCTGGGCGCGGGCCTGCACATCGTCTACAGCCGCCAGTTCCAACGCCTCGTAAAGCTCGCCCACAGCATTGACCGCAACGGCGCCCCGGCCGCCCGCGATCCGGTGGTGCGGCAGAAGCTGGCGCAGATCTACGCCGAGATCGAAATCATGCGGCTCAACCAGATGCGCTCCATCAGCCGCATCAGCCAGAGCGGGGCGCCGGGTCCCGAAGGCTCCATCCAGAAGATTTTCTGGAGCGAATTGAACCAGCGCTTCCAGCAGGTGGCCCAGGAAGTTCTGGGGCCGTTCGCGCAACTGGAAAAGGGCAGCGAATTCGCTTTCGACGACGGCCAGTGGGCCTATTCCTACCTGCGCGCCCGCGGCAATACCATCGAAGCCGGGACATCCGAGATCCAGCGCAACATCATCGGGCACTTCGTATTGGGCCTGCCGAGGAGCTACTGACCATGCAATTCGGACTGACCGAAACCCAGCAGTTGCTCAAAAACTCGGCGCGCGATTTCTTCCCCGCCGAGTGCCCCATGGCCGAGGTGCGCCGCATCATGGAGATCGACGGCGCCTACGACGTGATGCTCTGGCGGTTGCTCGCGGAGCACGGCTGGACCGGCATGATCTTCGACGAAGAGCACGGCGGCATGGGGCTCGGGCTGGTCGAGATGGCGGTGGCCGCCGAGGAGATGGGGCGAATACTCCTCCCCGGTCCGTACTTTTCCACGGTCTTCCTGGCCGGGGCCCTGCTCAATGCGCTTCCGAAAAACACAGGCAGGAATGCCTGTGCCACTGCCATATGCGAAGGACGCGAACGGGCCACCGTCGCCCTGCTCGAAGAGAGCGCGCGATGGGACACCGGCGGCGTCCGCATGCAGGTTGTCGACGGCCGCCTCACCGGCCGCAAACTGTTCGTGCCGGACGCCTCCGCCGCGGAATGCCTGCTGGCGATCGTGCGCGCGGGCGATGAACTGGCGATCACGCAAGTCCACAACGCTGCCAGCGGCGTCTCGATCCGGGCGATGCCCTCGATCGACCGCACGCGGCATTTGTACGCGGTCGACTTCGACCAGGTGGAGGTCGAGATCCTGGCTACCGGCGACGAGGCGCAACGGGCGCTGGACCGCGCGATGGACATCGCCACCGTCGCGCTGGCCGCGGAGATGGTGGGCGGCATGGAGCGCATCACCGAAATCGCGGTGGACTACGCCAAAACGCGCAAGCAGTTCGGCAAGCCCATCGGCCAGTTCCAGGCCATACAGCACCAGTGCGCCGACATGCTGCTGTTGACCGAAAGCTCGCGCTCGGCGGCCTACTACGCCGCGTGGGCGCTGCAGGAAAACGCACCCGATGCGCGCACCGCCGTGTCGGTGGCCAAGTCGTACGCCAGCGAGGCGTACCGCGAAGCCGGCAACCGCGCGATCCAGGTCCACGGCGGCATGGGATTCACCTGGGAGAACGACCTGCACCTCTACTACCGGCGCGCCAAGGCGTCCGAGATTGCTTTCGGCGACGCCGCATTCCATCGCGAGCGCATCGCCCGGATGGTGATCGATGCGTAGCGTGGCGCAGGCATTCATGCCTGCCGTGTCGGCACTCATGCCGACACCCTTTCGCGGTTGTGACACAGTATCGAAGCCAGGCGTCGGCATGAGTGCCGACGCGGCAGGCACGAGTGCCCGCGCCACATCGGCCGGATCAGGCTTTCGTTCCGTCCAGAAACATGTAGGTGACGATGGCCACGCCCACGTCCCGGCCGCTGCCATCCGCCAGGTCGACGCGTCCCACCGAGATCGTGGACCCCACCCGCAGCAGCCGCGACCGCGCCACCAGGCGCCCCTCGGTGACGGGGCGGAAGTAGTTGACCTTCAGCTCCACTGTGGTGAATCGCCGGGTCCCGCCGAAGCGGTGATAGAGCGCGCTGCCGACCGCTGCGTCGGCCAGGCTGGCGGTCACTCCTCCGTGCAGCGAGCCGGCGCTGTTCAGCAGTTCCTCGCGCACCTGGCAGCGGATCGTGATGCCGTCGCGGTGCACGCGCACCAGTTCGAACCCCAGCAGGTGGTTGAACGCGTGCCGCGTCAGAAATTCCAGTGCGGTTTTCTTCGTATCCTTCAAGTTTGCCGATTCTAGCATTGTCGAGGCCAAAAGAAAATGTCGAACCCGATACTCGAGAACAAAGTTGCCATTGTCACCGGAGCCAGCCGCGGAATCGGTAAGGCGATTGCGCAGGTGTTCGCGCGCGAAGGCGCCACCGTGGTCATCTGCGGCCGCAAGCAGGAAACTTTGGCCCAGGTCGCGGCCCAGGCCGCAGCAGAGCTTGGCAACGGCGCAGGCAAGCTCTACCCGCTGTCCTGCCACGTGGGCCGCGNNTTCCATCGCCGGCATCCGCCCGCAGTATTACGGGATGCTGTACAGCATGACCAAGGCGGCGCTGATCATGATGACCCAGTCGTACGCGCTGGAACTGGGTCCCAGGGGCGTGCGCGTGAATGCCATCGCGCCGGGCCTGATACAGACCGTGCTCAGCGAATACTACTGGAAAGACCCGGCCGCCCGCGACAAGATCGTCGAGGAGCAGCCGGTCAAGCACCTCGGTCAGCCGGCGGAGGTCGCGGAACTGGCGCTGCTGCTGGCCAGCGATCGTGGGTCTTATATCACAGGTCAGACGATGGTGGTGGACGGCGGACGGTTGCTGCCGTGAGTTCTCTGATATTATCTCTGCTATGCGCGGCGGCCTCCCGTTCGTCATGCTGTCGTTTGCGCTGCTCGCGCAGGCTCCGCGAGACCTGCGCATCGAGCCCGTCGCCGTTTCTAACCCGCTGCACGACCGGGGAACCCGCTGGGCCGTGATCGTAGGGGTCTCCTCGTATCCGAATCTTCCGCCCGCCGCTCAATTACGATTCGCCCATCGCGACGCCGACGACTTCGCGACGTTTCTGCGCAGCTTCGAGGGCGGTGCCCTTCCCGGAGACCACATCCGGCTGCTCAGCAACGAGCAGGCGACGCTTGCCCAGGTCCGCGCGGCGCTCCACACCTGGCTGGTCGACTCGGCGGGCCCTGCGGACATCGTCTACTTCTTCTTCGCCGGCCACGGCGTGGTGGACGACCAGGACGAAGGGTACCTGGTGATGAGCGACACCGACCCGCAGAACCTCCACGCCACCGGGCTCTCCTTTCAAGAAGTCGACCAGACTCTCAGCGACCGTTTGCGCGCCAGCCTCGTCGTGGTGGTGGCCGACGCCTGTCACGCCGGCCGCTTGGGATGGTCGAGCTATGACCCCAAGGTTCCGAGCCGCGCCAACGAGCCGCTGGCCAAGATCGGCCACGGCGACCGCGGTTTCCTGAAGCTGCTTGCCACGCGGCCGAGCGAACTCTCCTTCGAGAACGAGAAGTGGGACGGCGGCCACGGCGTGTTCACGTATTCCCTGCTCGAAGGCCTGCGCGGCCCAGCCGACCTGGATGGCGACCACGTGATCCGCGCATCGGAAGCCATCGACTTCGCCTCGCGCCGCGTTCCGGAGCTCACCGGCGGGCTGCAGCATCCGCGGGTGGCGGGCACGTTCGATGTTCGAGTTCCCATCGCAGTGGCACCGCAATCCGCGCCGGCGTTCCAGATCGACCGCGCGCGCGGGGTCGAAGTGGAAGTGACCGGGCCGGCCAACAGCGCCCTCTACCTGGACAACATCTTCCGCGGCAAGATCCGGGCCGCAGGATCGCTGCGGATCGATGCCGTAGCGCCCGGGCCGCACGCGTTCTCCGCCGACTTCCCGGATGGCGCGAGCCTCGACGGGACGATCACGCTCAGCAATCTGCCCGCGCGCGTGACTATCGCTTCACCGGCCGCGAGCCCCCTCGGGCAACTCCGGGAGCGCCTCAACGCGGGCCGCGTTCTGGAGCCGAACGGAGCCTGGGATTTCTACCGCGCCCAGAACTTTTCCGGCCCCGCGAAGGTGGCAGCCACCGCCCTGATCAGCGGAGCAGTGGAGGAACTGGGGCAGGCCTGCGTCAGCGACTACGTGCAATCGACGGCCACCGGACTGAAGCGCGCGCTGCTCGCGCGCTCAGTTGACGCATACGCGCGCCTCCTGGTGCTGCGCCCCGGCGACTCGTCTCTCGAAGCGCGGCGGCTCTTCTGCACCGGGCGGTTGGAAATCGCGGAGGGACGGTTCTCGGAGGCGGTGGTGACGCTGGAGAACTCGTTGAAGATCGATCCGCGGTTTGCGTGCTCTTACAACGCGCTGGGCGTGGCGCTCTCGCGCATCAACCGTGCGAAGGACTCGCGGAAGGCGTTCGAGACGGCGGCGAAACTCACGCCGGAGTGGGCGCTGCCGCCCTTCCAGATCGCCTCGCAATTGATCGCCGCGGGCGACTTGGCGAAGGCGCTTCCTTACGTGAAGCAGGCGGTGGCGTACAGCCCGCGGTCGGTGGGCAATCGCTGGAGCCTGGTCCATCTCGAGCGGCTTCTCGGCCACACGTCCGATGCGATCCGCGAGGCGGCCGCGCTGATTCAGGTGGACCCCAACTACGCCCCCACGTATGCCGAGCTGGGGCTGGCGTACGAGGCGAACCGCGATATTCCAAAGGCTCTGGAGGCGTATGACACGTATGTGCTGCTGGCGCCCAATTTCGTGGATTCCAACGGGGTGAAAGCGCGGGCGGCGCGTCTGCGGGCGACGCGGTAGGGAGTCGTGTCCTTGACGCGGAGGCGCGGAGCCGCGGAGGAAGACGCGGAGAAGACGAAGAGAAAGTCAAAACCTGAGAGCACGGAGGTGGCAGAGGGCGCCGAGGGGACCACGGCTGCGGACGACTGGGTAAGGGCAAGAGCGCGACCAGGGGGTCGTGCCCAGAGGGCACCCAGGACGAGGGCGTCCGCCCCACTTTGGCGCGGTGGGCCATGGGGGCCTCGGTTGTCACGGTGGGAGGACCTGAGAATTGACTCTTTGCTTTGGCGGGATAGGTCATTGGGGGGCTCGGTTCTGGCGGTGGGCGGCTTCCAGCAGAGACTCTTTAGCTCGGGTCCATTCGGTGATTCGCGCTTGCTCTTGGCGGGCTCGGGAGAGCGATTCCGCTACCACCTCGGGAGCGGGACCTCCTACGACGCGGCGGGTGCGAACGAAGTTCTCGGGGTCGAGGGCGCGCTCGAGTTCGTCGCGCGTGAGGCGTAGTGACGGATTCTGATTCAGGAGCACGGCGGCGATGGCGCCTGGCCGATCGTCCCCCGCGGATGCCTGGACGGCGCGCGAGACCATGGCGTGGGCATCGCGAAAGCTCAGGCCCTCGCGGCGCACCAGGGTATCGGCCAACTCGGTGACGGTGAGAAAGTCGGCCGCGGCGCGGCGCGCCAGGCGGTCGCGGTCGACCTCGGCCGAGCGCAGTACTCCGGCCAGCAGACGCAGCGCGCGCAGGGCGTTGCCGAACATGGTGAAGGCCAGCGGCTGGAGGTCGTCTTCGCTATCGTTGATGTCGCCGAAGGGAGTGTTGTGCACGCAGGTGAAGAGCGCCTGCGCCTCGCCCAGCGCGCGGCTCGCCAGGATGCGGGTGTGCTCGAGCGCCACGGGGTTGCGTTTCTGCGGCATGATGCTGGAGCATTGCACGAAGGCCTCCGAGAGGCGCAGGAAACCGAATTCGCGGGTGGACCAGAGCAGCAGGTCCTGCACCAGCTTGCCCAAGTTCACCATGGCCACCGCTACCGTTGCCGCCGATTCGGTGAGGTAGTCGATGGCCGCGATGGCGCCGTAGGAATTCTCGGCCAACCCCTCGAAGCCCAGGAGCCGCGCGGTAATGTGGCGATCGATGGGGAAGGCCGTGGTGGTGATGGCGCACGCGCCCAACGGACACAGGTTCACGCGCGCGAAAGCCGCCTGGATGCGGGCCGCATCGCGCGCCAGGAATTCGGCGCCCGCGAGGAGGTAGTGGGCCAGCGTGGTCGGTTGCGCGGGCTGCGTATGGGTGTGGGCCGGCATCACCGTTTCCAGATGGCGCCCGGCCATATCCAGAAGGACCGAACGCACGTGCGCGATGGCGGCTGCCAGGGCCAGCAACTCGCGGCGCACGGTCATGCGGTACAGCGTGATGGCGATATCGTTGCGGCTGCGCGCGGTGTGCATTTTGCCGGCCAGCTCTCCGCAGGCATCCTGCAAGAGGCCTTCGATGTAGAAGAACAGGTCCTCGCAGGCGCCATCGTAGGGGGCACGGGCGATTTTCTCCGGATCGAGGCCGTCCAATGCCGCGATCAGCGCGCGCGCTTCGCCGGCGGTCAGGATGCCCTGGCACGCCAGCATGCGGGTGTGGGCGTAGTGAATCTCGATGAGCGCGTCGATGTAGTGTTGCTTCGCGTCTTCGAAGTTCGGGCCGAGAACCGTTTCCGCGTAGACCGGCGCCGGGAAGGAGTCGTTAGCTGGCATTTATCATGCTCCGCGGGAGGATGGGGCAAGGGCACTGGTGCCTGACGAAGCCAAGCGTCGGCACGACTGCCGACGCGGCAGGCAGGAATGCCTGCGCCACGTCACTAGTCACTGGGCGCCGCCTGCAAACGCGGGATTCTTTCCGAGGCTGACCAGGTTGGCCAGGATGCGATACGCCCCGGGCACTCCCGAAGGCAGTTGCCGGTAG
Source organism: Candidatus Sulfopaludibacter sp. SbA4 (assembly GCA_900290305.1). Taxonomy (GTDB): domain Bacteria; phylum Acidobacteriota; class Terriglobia; order Bryobacterales; family Bryobacteraceae; genus OMOG01. The sequence goes on along the minus strand of OMOG01000512.1, from coordinate 4,574 downwards.
AGCGCGAACGCATCATATATATAGGCTCCCTTACCGTAGCGCGCCAAGAGGAGTCCGCCGCGCTGGGGATCCTGGTCGGGATCGTTGGTCTCGAGCAGGGCGTCGTAATGCGGGTCCCAGGTCTGCATGAACCCATGGCCGCGCTCTTCGACCCATCCGGAAAAGTCGGCTTCGGTGATGCGATTCGGCCACGTCCATACGGGATCCGCCGGTTTCAGGAAACGCACCTTGGAAGTTTCGTCCACGACTTTTTGCGGATTGTTGCCCAGGCTGAAGGGATACGGTCCGTAGCTCTGGTCGAACTCCTGCAGGTTGTACTGCACGATCAGGACGCCGCCGTTCTTCACGTATTCCAGGAGGCGGCTGTTGGCGGACTTCAGCTCGGGCCGCACGGCGTAGGCGCGGGTGCCGAGAATGATGGCGTCATAGCCCGAGAGGTTGCCTTGGGTGACATCGCTAGAGGCCAGCACGCGCACGGTTTGCTCCAGATTTTCGAGGGCCTGCGGCACGTCGTCGCCGGTTCCGGGCAGGTATCCGATGCGCAGCCCGGGCGCGGTTTTCACGTCGACACCGACGGCGCGATAGACTGCCGGCCGGTAGAACGGATAGGACCGCACGCCGGGATATCCGACCAGGCGGTATCCTTCCTCGTAGCTGTGACCCTGGTATTCGGCGACCGCGGTGATGCGATAGTCTCCGGGCTTCACCAGGTCGGGGAGCACCGAGAAGGCGATGGTGCGATCCTCGCCATCGCGCGCCATGGAGAACGGCGCCGACTCGGGAGAGGAACGCCATCCGGCGGGCAATCGCAAACGAAGGGCGCCTTCGGCCGGCCCCTTCACGTTGCTGTGCACGGTGCAGGAAAAGGCGAAGGATTTGGCGCCCACCGGCACGGCGCCGGCGGCCGGAGACAGGGTCACGGAGATCGCGGGACCGAGCAGCAGCGGTTGGGGGACCACTCCCATCGCGGGAATCCGTTGATAGGTCTGGACCACTTGAGACAAGTGCAGGGCGACTCCGCGGTACGAGACGCGCGCGCCTGCGGAGAGCGGATAGGGCGCCAGCGGGAGATCGCGATAGCGCGGGTCGGCGAGGTCGTAGGTGGGCTGTTCTTCGTCGGGGCGGGTGAAGTATGGCCGGGTCAGCGCGGCATCCTGGGGCGCGGCCACGGTGAAGCGCCCGGACGCTTGCGCGTGGGCGGCAAGACTCTTGGGCGGCTCTCCGGCGGCCGCGATCTTCCACGGCTTGCCATCGGCCGCTTCGAAGGTGACGGCTTCGACGGCGACCGCGTCGGGACTCTGGTTGGTCAGGTCGACCTGAACGCCGAAGGTTTGGCCAGGAATCCCAATGGTGAACGTCGGGGCCGTCAGGGAGAAGGGGTTGCGAGGCCCCGACGGGACCGGCGGCGGGGCGGCGAGGGTTACGGTGGTTTGGATCGAAAGGCCGAGCGCTTCCGCGAGGGCATGTTCGAACTGATCTTCCTTGACGCGCAGTTCGAAGAGGATGTCGGGCAGGTTTGCGGCGCGCACCCGCTCGATGAGGGCGCGCGTCGTGCGGAGTCCATCGGCCAGTAGCGGAGCGATGGCTTGCGGCTGGTCCGGCCGATAGTCGCGGTTGGCCTGGGCGGCCAGACGGGCGATCTCCGCGAGGTCCTTGTTCAGGTAGTCGGGCGGGGAGGAAACCAGCGACGCGATGCCGTTGACCGAAACGTCGATGCCGTCGAAGAAGGTCTCCTCGTGTTCCGCGGCGGGCACGCGCGAATCATAGCGGTGGTAGGCGCTGGCGAAAGGCACGGGACGGGGAATCGCCAGGCCATTGTTCTGGCTCTTTTGCTCGCCCAGGCCCGCGCGGCCGATCTGCAAATAGGTCAAACCGGCGGCCGGGTCGTAGGCACCCTCCTGAATCTCCAGGGTGGTGGAAGGCTTCTCGGTGGACCAGGCCTGGTGAATGTAGTCGAAGAACCGGACAGGGACGAATTTGTCGATGGCGTAATCGTACATGCCCTGCGGGGTGACGTCGAAGAACGGGACGTGCTCGTAGACCTTCAACGGGGTCCATGGGCGGAGGCCTTCCTGGATCTGTTCGGGGAATCGCTGCGGGTCGCCGGCGGCGAGGAAGGCTTCCTGCGCCATCTGGCCGGATACCTGGTGCTGGCCGTGCCCGTCGGTGGCGGCTCCCACGAAGACGGAGGTGAGCACGAGGGGGCGTGTCATGCGGATCACGCGGACGACTTCCGCCAGGACGCGGTCGTGGTCCCACTTTTCGAGGGCCTCTTCGCGGGTTTTGGAGAAGCCGTAGTCGATGGCGCGGGTGAAGTATTGATCGACGCCGTAGTAGCGATCGGCGGCCAGGAGTTCCTGGGTACGCACGAGGCCGAGGGCGTCGTACATGTCGGGGGACATGGCGTTCTGGCCGCCCTCGCCGCGATTCAGCGTGAGGAGGACGCCGCGGGCGCCGGCCCCGCGGGTTTCGAGGGCGAGCATGCCGCCATCCTCGTCGTCGGGGTGGGCGGTGATCATCATGATGCTGGCGCGGGTTTGGAGGGCGTGCAGCCAGCGGGTGAGCCCGGCGGCGCCGCGATCGACGTCGGCGGGCAGGGCGTCGGGGGACGGGGGAGTTTGGGCCCAGAGGGAGGAGATTAGAAGGATTCCGAGACCCCATCGAGAACATAGGCGCATGAGTTTATTGTTGGCCAGGAGGGATGCCCGCCGCAACGGGAGGGAGACAGTGGAGACGGTTGGAGAGCCTTTTTGCGCGCATGCTTTTATGAGGGTGCAAGTCATTTTGATTCTGGAGGTTGCGGGGACAGCCCGAAAATGGGAGACGGTTGGGGAGGGTTTTTTTGACGCCAACTGTCTCCCGAATGCCGCGGATGGCGTCGGACTCATGCAGGTGATGGATTCCGGGCGGGATAAGGGCGCGGGCGAGGGGCGATTTTGGGTTGCGGGGAAGTGGTGGTTCATAAAACTTCCGTTTGGGCTGGTGCTGCTCGGGAGCGGAATTCCCTTCCTGATTTCAATGTAGCAGACAGGCATGTCAGGACTGGGTGCGGAGGGGTCCGAGGGCGCTTGTAAGTGATTTAGAATCAGCAAAAGTGTTTCGAAAAAAATAGTCCGCCGGTGCGTGACTGGGATTTTGGTTCAAGCCCTTTCGGTTCACTTTCTGAATTATTCGGCGTGTGGTGAGCGCGGACACGGGAGCCGCGGTTTCCAAGTAGGCCGTTTGCCCGGCCGGCGTCCGGTTTCAAGCCCGGACAACAAGCCAGGCAAGCGCTTTCCGTGAGCGGCGTTTGCCGGGAGGAACGATTGCGGACGGAAGACGTTGGCTTCCGTCCAGAGGCCCTCGGCAGGGCCGGGTTGTCGGAGAGAAAACCATACCCAGGATGGATGGCGTCGATCTCCTTTTCCCTGGCCAGCGCGACGATGCCATCGACATCCAGGTACGTCTCTACGGGCCCTTTGCCTTCTCCGATCAGGTACGCTTCATCGGCTTTGAAGCGGTGGAGGGCCAGGCGATCTTCCTGGGAGTAGATGGCCACGGTCCGCAGGCCCAGTTCGTTGGCGGCGCGCAGAATGCGGATCGCGATTTCGCTGCGATTCAAGGCAAGCAGTTTTTTCATGGGTGAAAAGAAATTCGGATGCCACCTTTGAGGATACCAATGCGGTGTCAGAATCGATGCGGACAATGAATCAGACCGTCCAGACCTGGATGCCGGCGTTTCTCGCTTTGTTCGGAAGCCTTATGGTGGTCATCACCGCTTGGCTGAACACCAAGGCTCTCTCCGCGCAGATCAATGCGGTGCGTGCGGAGATCAAGGCGTTGCGTGTGGAGATGAAGCAGCAAATCGCCGAGGCGGAGTTGCGCATCACCAGAGAAACGAATTGAGAAGCCGCGTGGAGCGCCTTGAGGAGCAGCGCCTGGTCCGCCAGCCGTAATCTCCCAGCCTGGGTTCATGGAGCTGGCGAAGGGGCTTGAACCCCCGACCTTCGCCTTCGCGAACTTGTGGTCTTGGTGCGATCGGCCCGATTCGCCCACGCCCGCGTTGACTCTAACCTCCAAGCAGCGAGCCCCGATGGCTCCGCTCCTGGAGCGTCCCAACCTATCCGTGAATCACGTATAGTATAGATTACAGACAGAGATGAAGCCAACCGTATTCGCGACTGGCCGGTACGAACGAAGTGCGAAGCGGCTCCTTACCAACGAGGAGAGGGCGGACATCCAGGATGCGATTTCGGCGAACCCGGAACTTCATCCCGTGGTGAAAGGAACAGGCGGCGTGCGGAAAGCACGTTACGGCCGTCAGGGGAAAGGGAAGAGCGGCGGTGTCCGGATAATCTACTACTACTGGGTTTCGGATGACGAAGTATACCTGCTCTTCATGTACGCCAAAAACGAACAGGCGGACATGAGTCCAAGCGACCGCAAAGCGGCGAAAGCATTTGTGGAGGAACTGAAGCGTGCCAAAGAAGAAAAGCGCCGCTAGGGCGGCATCCTCAGCGAAGAAATTGACACCCGTAGGACGGGGAGTGATTGCAGGGTTGAAGGAAGCGATCGCGCATGCACGCGGAGAAATC
>OMOG01000366.1 GCA_900290305.1 Candidatus Sulfopaludibacter sp. SbA4 | reverse complement strand
AGCTGTCAGCGGTCAGCAGTCAGCGATCAGCCTGCAAGAGGCGTCATGGCCGACGGCGGCGCCAGCCCGAAGCGCCGGCAAAACAGAGGCTGAAAGCTGACGGCTGATTGCTGAAAGCTTCAAAAATACAGCTTCACTCCGAACTGCACGTACCGCGGCGTGTTCGAATTGTACAGCGTGCCGAAATTGGTGGAGTACGCCGTCCGCAACTGGTACAGCTTATACCCCTGCAGCGTGGTGATGTCGTAGGAGTTCGGCTGCTTACCGTAGAAATCCGGCGGCAGCGGAATGGTGTAGAAGCTCGCCGGCAGAACGCCGGCCGCGGTCTTCTGCGCATTCACCATGCCGGTGATCTGATTGTACAGCGCGGTGCCGGCCGCGGTGGTATACAACGGCTGGCTGTTGGCTGTCGCCCAACTGTTGTATGACGCGGTGCTGAGGGTCGCGGTGCTGGGCGCCCCCATGAAGTCGGCGCCGCCGGCATTGTTGGGATACACCTGGAACACCGGGTGATTGAACGCGTTCAACGCATCCATGCGGAACTGCAGCCTGCGCTTGCCTTCGCCCAGGCGGAAGTTCTTCTGGATCGAGAGGTCGAAGTACTGTTGCCACGGCCCGCGCACCCCGTCCAGCGTGCGCGGCGCCGTGCCCAACTGCCCCAGCGGGGGCCGCATGAATGCCGACGGGTTCACATACGGCTCGCACCCCGTTCCCACCGGGCAACTGCCGGTCCACAGCGGATTGACCAGGGGCACGCCGGGAACCATGTCGGGCCGGATGGTGTGGGTGGCATCGCCAAGCTGGTTGGCGTCGGAAAGGTACGGCATGTACGGGAAGCCCGAGTTCAATCGGATAAAGCTCGAAGTCGTCCAGCCACCGGCAACGAATTCGAGCGGTTTCCAGGCGTGCGTCAGGAATCGGCGCCCCCTTCCGAAGGGAAGGTCGTAGATGGCCGTGCCATGGATGACGTGGCGCTGGTCGTATGTCGAGACCGAGCGGTCGTTCTGGCGCGTCCCGCCGAAAGCCACCTGCCCGCCCACCTGGCCGCCCACGGGTGTGAGCACGTTCTTGTCGCCGCCCGCGCTCGACGCCGTATCGATCGACTTGGCATAGGTGTAGTTGGCAATGAAGGTGAGCCCGCCGCCCAACCGGTGGGTCACGTTGATATAGCCCGCGTGGCGGATGCTGTTGCCCGAGGCGTCGAACATCATGTTCAGCGTGGAGAAGCCCAGGTACGGCCCGCCCAGCGTGCCGTTCTGAATCGCCAGCGCCGCGCCAGTGAGCGGATTCTTGCGCCCCAACGGATCGGTGATCGTCCCCGTGGTGTTGATGTTGTTGGCCAGCTCCGCGCTGATCACGTCCGAGTTCTTGGGGTTGATGTCCTCGGCCCCCATGAACAGGTGGATCCCCATAGCCCCGGTGTAGGCCGTTTCCACCGTGGTCGAGTTGTTGGCCTGCCAGGAGAGCGTGAGGTTCCAGTTGTTGACGTAAGGAGTGTGGTAGTTCTGCGAGACCGCGAACCCGCCGAACGACTGCTGGTAGTAAAGCCCGTTGGCGTACGACAGGCCATTCGACGGAGGACCGCCGGGCCCGAACACCTGCGTCTCGGGCGAGACCGGAGTGATCACCGGCGGATTCTCGCCCAGCCGCATCACGTATTGCGAATTGGCGGTCGACGAGGGCACCGTGGAGGCGAACCCCGACGTGGCGCTGAAATCCGGATTCGGCAACTGGCTGAAACCGTTGACCGGCGCGTGCGACAAGCCGTACCCGCCGCGGAACACCATGTGGTGCTTCTCCAGGAAAGGCGGCTGCCAGGCGAAGCTGAAGCGCGGTTCGAAATCCGTGTACTGCGGCGGGGTGAGATACCGCGAGTTGCCGCCCAGGCCGCTGAACGCGAACGGCACGTTGAGCGCCGTGGTCATCACCTGGCCGTTGGCCAGCGTGAGCGGCGTCGCCAGCGTCACCTGCTGCGCCAGGTCGGGCCGGAAAACACCCTGGTTGTTGTACTTCTCGGTGCGCGGCAACTCGAGGTTATACCGCAAGCCGATATTGATCGACAGGTGGGGCTTGACGCGCCAATCGTCCTGGATGAACCCCGCTCCGGAATTCCAGCGGTAGTAGTAAGGAATCTGCACATTCCGCATGGTCACGCTTCCGTTCACCACGCCCAGCAGGAAGCTGGCCCAGGGGCTGCCGCCGGTGCCCGTGGAAGTGCCCGTGGAGTTGGTCTGGGTGGCCGCGAACGTGTAAATGCCGCCGAACGCGCCATACAAAGGCAGCACATTCTGCAGCGCGTGGTTCAGATCCACGCCGAACTTGATGCTCATGTTTCCGCGGTTCTTGTAAACGATGTCCGTGAAGGCGTAGCGCTCCTCGCGGTCTTCCACGTTGGTCGAACCCGCCCCGCCGAAACCCGTAGCCGTGCTGCCGCCGCCGCCCAGCGACGAGCCGGGGAACAGGCTGTTGAAGGAGGGCAGACCGCCCTTGGTAATGCTGGGCAGTCCCAACTGCGTGTTCAGGTTGGCGCCGGTGTACGGGTCCCATTGCGGATCCACCGTGTTGCTGAAGCGCCCGCGCGTGTAATTCAGGCGGATGTCGTTGATCAGGGTGGGCGTGAATGTGTGGGTGTCGGCGAGCATGGCCTGCCGGCCCCAACTGTAAAGCGCTCCGTTGTTGGTGGGGCTCACCGGCGTGCCCTGGATCTTCACGATCGGGGTGACGCTGAAGCGCCCGTAGATCCGGTTCCTCTCGGAGACGATCTGGTCCACGCGGAACGTATACCGGGTTTCGTTCTGGCTCAGCAGGCGCGGGGCGAAGATGTTGGAGATGGTGCCGTTGCTGTTCAGAAAATAGGGGCCCGCGTTGGCGATGTAAGGAAGGGTCTTCACGGCCGTCTGGTCGATCAGGCTTTTGGGAATGACGTTGCCGGGGAAGGGCGCGTACGTGGTGGATCCGGTGGGAATGGTCGCCTGGGTGAACTGGTTGCCATTGATCACGTTGTACTGGTTGTAGATCACGCTGTCGCTGGCGGTCAGGGCGCTGGCCGGCGCGATGCCCGTAAATTGATTGACCACGCTCTGCGGCAGCCAGCCGCTGGCGGTATTGACCAGGCCGCTGAAATCGCCGTTGCGCATGCCGTCGGTGGGCAGCACGCCGTACTGGTCCAGGTGATCGCGGCGGTAGAACGGCTCCACCGCGGCGAACCAGAAGCTCCGGTTCTTTCCGTTGTAGATTTTGGGGATGTAAATCGGGCCGCCCGCGGCCAGCGAGAACTGGTTGTACTTGAGGGTAGGAGTCGGACGGTTGCTGGCCGCCAACGTGTACGGCGCTGCCGCGAAATCGGGATTGCGATTGTACCAGAGCGCCGTGCCGTTGAAGCTGTTAGTCCCGCTCTTGGTGGTGGCATTGATGACTCCGCCGCCTGTAGTGCCGTACTCGGCCGAAAACGCCGACGTCTGCACGGTGAATTCCTGCACCGTCTCCGGCGTGAAGCTCACCAGCGTGCGCGCCAGGCTGATGCCCGTGTTATTGGTGCCGTCGGCCATCATGAGCGTGCTCAGGGGCCGGCCGCCGCCCACCGTCAGGTTGCACCCCGGGCAGGGAGTGACGGTGGTGATCACCGGATTCTCGCTGCCCGCGTCGCCGCCCACGTTGGGCAGAGTCAGTGCCAGGTCGAGCACGCTCCGGTTCAGCAGCGGGACATCCTGGATCTGCCGTTCCGTGACCGTGTTGCTGGAGGTGCCCGATTGCGTGTCGATCGTGGTGGAGACGGCACTGACTGTGACCTCGGTATCCACCGATCCGGCTTGCAGCGTCATCCGTGACCGTCACGGTGGCTGCGGGAATGACACCCTGAGTCTGGTCGGTGACGGTGCCGCTGATACTGCCGCGGTTGGTCTGCGCCGATAGAGCCAATGCGCCCGCAAGCGCGATCACAAGCAAACGATTCATAGGATCCCTCCAAAACTCCCCTGGTAACGCCGGTAGTGCGACCGGTGTTATTGGACTGGCGTAATTGTACCTGGAAATCCTGTTCTCATCAAACGGATCTTTTGGCGGATCATCGTCTTGCATGGAGAAACGTATGCCGGCACGCTGCCGGATAACTAAACCACACATTTAAAATTGGTTATTCGGTGCGCTGCGCATGATGGCGACCCCTGGGCGGCAGCACTCGTCGCCCGCGTCGTTTTGCGGTGAGAAACGGAACGACGGGTCAGCGCGTTTCGCTTCCCGCCGGATCCCTTCGGCGATCCACATGCGCAACTGCGTCTGGTAGCCGACCGACTTCGCTGCCGCGATTCTCTTCGCCGCCGCGATCTGATCGGCGGCCAGGCGAAGGGAGATGGGTGATTTGGCTCGAGCGTGCCGTTCTTGAATCGATTTGGCGAGCGCCGCAGACAGCTTGACCGGCCGGCCCTCGGGCAGTTGATCCCATGCGTCTGCCACCGAGTGTTGCTCGAAATATTCGGCGGCCTCTCGGTCCGACCGGAACTTCGGAAGAGGTGCGTTGGCGGACGGGAGTTTTTTCTTCATTCGATCCACCACCTCAGGCTACAATTGCAGAACGGAGCGCAAGCCGGCATCGACGGAGCCTTGAGCCGCGCGGGCAACGTACCGGCATGCTCGATAAGGTAACCGCGATCGAGAGTCAGGACTTGGGATACATTGACGACCGAGTCGCGCGGAAGACCCGATGAGCAGGCCGGCAACACCACATTGCCGGGAGCTTCGGCACGGTCGAGATTACCAGTGATCACGGCCACGATCACCGTTTGAATGCGGCTGCGGTTGAAGGAGTCCGCTTGAATGACCAGCACCGGCCGCCGGAAACCGGGCTCGGAACGGCGAGGCTCGGGGAGATCGGCCCACCAGATCTCGCCGCGCTGAACGTGTTCCGTCACCGCTACCAGGAGTCCTTATCAAGGGACCTGAATTGGGCGCGGTTGAGTGCCGGGTCGACCTTCGCGGGACGGCGTGAGTACACCTGGTTCAGGCGATCGGTAATGGTGTCGCTTTGCTGCCGGTCGAGGAACTCGGAAATCGCGGTGGCGTAGAGTTGGCTCCTGGAGACCCGGAGACGCCGCGCCGCCGCCTCGGCTTGGCGGAAGAGCTCGTCGGGTACCGATACAGCGGTTTTCATGCCTTTAGTATAACCCGAGTTATACCAGCCCGCCCTTCCCGAAGCGCTCGGTGCGCACCACTCCCGAGCCCTCCCGAATCACCACCAGTCGATCGGCGGCCACCTCGGCGACGTTCTCGTGTCCGCCATTGGGCCAGCGAATCTCCACGCTCGCCGTCGTCGCCGAGCCCAGTCCGAAATGCAGCCTCCGGTCGTTGACCGAGAGATACGAACTCTGCGCCAGCACCGCCTGTGCCTGCTTGCGCTCGCCGTAGGACACCACTACTTGCGCCCCGATGGCGCTGCGGTTCGACGCGGTCCCCACCAGCAGCACCTTGAGCCAATGATCCGTGCCGCTCACATCGTTGCGCAGCAGCGACGGCGGCTCGTTCATATTCATGACCAGGATGTCGATGTCGCCATCGTTATCGAAGTCGCCGAAGGCCGTTCCGCGGCTGGAATGCGCCTCCGCGATACCCGGCCCGGCCTCCTGCAGCAGTTCCTCGAATTTGCCTCCGCCCAGGTTGCGGAACACCACGTTGGGTGTTTTGTACGGAGCATCGGGGATTCTCTGTTCCACTTCGGGATAGACCATGCCGGTGGAGAAGAAGATGTCGGGAAGGCCGTCGTTATCCAGGTCCGCAATCGCGGCGCCCCAGCATACGAACCTTGTCTCCACTCCCAGACCCGCGCGCAGCGTCATGTCGCGAAAATAGCCCTTGCCGTTGTTGCGGTAGAGCACCCCGGTGTCGCCGCGGAAATGCGTCTTGAAGATGTCCACGTATCCGTCGCCATCGAAATCCCCGATGCCCAACCCCATGCCCGCCTGCTCCTGCCCGTCCTCGCTCAGGGAAACGCCGCGCTCCAGACCCTCTTCGGTAAACGTGCCATCGTGATGGTTGCGGAACAAGAGACTCGGCGAAGTGTCGCATGCGACGTAAATGTCCGGCCAGCCGTCGCCATCGAAATCGGCCGCCGCTGCCGTCAGCGCGTATCCGGCTTTGACGGAGGAGATGCCGGATTTCGCGCTCACGTCGCTGAATGTGCCGTCCCCGTTGTTGTGGTATAGGCGGCAACTCTCCTGCGGAAGCCCCGCGGGTCCGCAGAAGATCGGGACGCCGTTGTAGTTGCAGCCGGGATCCTTGCCGCGCGCCGGAACCTTGGCCAGGTCGAAAACGTTGTAGTGCGAGACGAACAGATCCAGCCGGCCATCGCGATCGTAATCGATCCACGTGCAGCCGGTGCCGTAGCGCGTCCCCGGATGGATCAGGCCGGCCTTCTCCGTCACGTCCGTGAAGGTGCCGTTGCCGTTGTTGTGAAAGAGAAGGTTCTGGCCCCAGCAGGTGATGAAGACATCGTCGAAGCCGTCGTTGTCGTAGTCGCCCACCGTGATGCCGCTGGCCCACACGCTGCGCGCCAGGCCGGATTTTTCGCTGACGTCGGTGAACGTGCCATCGCGGTTGTTGCGATAGAGCCGGATGATCGCCCCATCGGGCGTGGATTGCAAACGCCGCCCCGTGAGCACCAGGATGTCCAGCCAGCCATCGTTGTCGTAATCCAGAAACGCCGCGCCGCAGCCCATGGATTCCAGGATGTAGTCCGTCCGCCCGGGACTTCCGTAGATCACCGGCGCCCGCAATCCCGCCGACGCGGCCACGTTGACGAACCGCGCGTGGAACGGCCTCCCCGAAGGCGTCCCCCTGGGAGTGGCCGCGACCCCTCGCGAAGCCATGCCGCGATTCTGTCCGCGGGCCGCCCCCGTCAGGGCCAATGCTCCTAAGGGGAGCGACAACGCTTGTCGGCGAGTCATTAGCTTTCAGGATATGCGAATTGTGAGACAATCAGACCGTCTGAACGCATGGACCGCTCGCCGCTCCATCCCGCCTCCCTGCTGGCGTTCCTGCTGTTTTCGATATCCCTCAGCCCGGCCGCGGGTCAGAGTGCGGCCACCGGCCAGGCAGTGGCAGCCATGCAGCGGGGCGACTTCGCCGCGGCTGAAACGATCCTGCGCGCCGAAGTCCAGGCGCACTCCGGCGACGCATGGGCCTGGAGCCTTCTCGGCGTCGCGCTCGACAATCGGAAGAAAATCCCGGAAGCCGAAGAGTTCCATCGCCGCGCGATGGAGCTGTCGCCGCGCTCCGCGGACATTCTAAACAATTACGGCACACACCTGTGGAGCGCCGGACAATACGACAAGGCCGAAGCCGCCTTCACCAGCGCCTTGGCGGCCGCACCTTCGTATTTCAAAGTACTCTACAATCTGGGGATCATGGCCACCTATACGGGCCACTTCGAGCGGGCGCGCGAAGTTCTCGAGACCGCTCTGCGGCAGCAGCCACAGAATGTGGACGTGCTCTACCGCCTGGCGTGCGTCGACGAGGCGTCCCGCCAGTGGGAGTCGGCCGTTCTGCGGCTGGCCCAGGCCGCCCTGGCCCAGGCCGCCAGGCTCGATCCGCGCCGCGCCGACGTTCAGAAGCTCCTGGCCGTCGCTACCACCGAGCTGGGCGCGCTGGACGACGCGGCTGCGGCCTGGGACCGCTACCTGAAACTCCAGCCCGACGACGACGCTGCCCGCCGCGAGCGCGCCTATATCGCGGCCAAAATGGGAAAGTTCGAGCAAAGCCTCGCCGATCTGGAGTGGTTTGTCGCACGCCATCCGGATGACGCTGTCGGCCACTACGAGCTTGCCCAGGCCCAGCGCACCACCGACATGGCGCAGTCGCTCGCGCACCTCGACAAGGCCCTGGCGCTCGACCCGAAGTATGTTCCCGCGCTCTCGGCTCGCGGCGGTCTCTACAATCAGCAGGGCAAGCCCGAATCTGCCGTGAAGGACCTGGAGCTGGCGGCGTCCCTCCAGCCTGACGACGCAGCGAACCTCGATCGCCTGGGCCAGACTTACCAGGCCTTGGATCGGCCCGCCGATGCGGTCCGGGTGCTTCGCCGCGCGGTCGAGTTGGCGCCCGAAGACTCCAAAACGCTGCTGCATTTTGGCCGTGCGCTGGCGGATGCGGGAAACCTCGAAGAGTCCAAAGTGGTGATGGACCGCTTTCGCCAATTGGGTCCCGAGAAGAATAAGAGTGTGCCCGCCGGCCTGGTGGATTACTTGGCTCTCACGCCCGGCGAGAGACATGCCGAATACCGCGCCCGCGTGGAGAAAGCCGCCCGCGAGAAACCGGACGACCCTGCGACCCAGTTGGAATATCTGAAACTGATGATCGACGACGGCAAGCAGGACCAGGTTGCCGCCGCGGCGAAGCGCATCGCCGCCTTGAAACCCGGCGCGGCCGTGCTGGCGGACGCCGGACATGCGCTCCTGGAAACGGATCATTTCGCGCTCGCCAGGGACCTGTTGCAGCAGGCCGCCGCAGCCCGTCCACACTCGAGCGATGTGGATCTGCAACTGGCCATCGCGACCTACCGTGTCACGGGCGGCGCCCGAGATGCGAAGGCCGGGCTCGACCTGATGGAGCGCATTCCGGAATCCGGGCGCGGCGGCGACTACTACCTGGCTCGCGCCGAAATGCTGGATGCCTCGGGGAAGTCTCCGGATGCGGCACTTTCCGTAGACCAGGCCATTGACCAGGCCCTCCCCGCGGCCCCTGAACGCCCCGGTTTATACCTGCGGGCAACCGCATTCCTGGTGAAGAAGGACAGGGCGTCCGAAGCCCTGCGCCGCATCGGCGAGGCTGCGCGCATTCTGCCGGAGAACCGCGAGATTCTCCTGATGCAGGCCACCACGCTCGAGTTTGCCCGGCACACGGACGAGGCCGGCCGCCTGCTGAATGAGATTCAGAACCGCTGGCCGGAGTGGTCCGCCGTCTGGCTGGCGCGCGGGATGATTCTCGATACCCACCGGCAGTACGATGAGGCGCGGCAGGCGCTGGAGTCGGCCGTCGCGCTCGGGGCCGACAGTCCCGAGGCTTACTTTTATCTGGCCGACGCAACGCTCCGCTCCAGTGCGGAGCGGAAAGACGCGGCCGAGACGGCCATCCGGCAGGCTCTCAAACTCTCCTCTGCCGACCCTTGGATCCAGGCTCTCGCCGGCCGAATCGCTTTTGCCCGGGGCGAATACCAACTTGCCGTGGAGCGGCAGCGCGCCGCCATCCGACAGCGCCCGCGCTTCCTCGAGGCGCATGACGGACTGGCGCAGGCCTGGCGCGCGCTCGGCCGCAAGCAGGAAGCGGACGCCGAGCTGGAACAGGTCAAAGCGATGGGGCCTCGAAGCGCCGATGCTCCCCCTTATCTGAGCCGCCTGTTTCAGGGGAGCCTCATAATCGCAAAGCGCGCCGCCTTTTGATGCCAATGCTTGTGGGGCAGGCCATCGCCTTCTGGTGGCCTGCCTTTGCCCTGGTCGCAGCCGCCCTTACTTCGGCGGCTCCTCGAGCGACGCCACCAGGTCGCCCGTCAGGCGCAATACGTTCCACCGCGCCCTCTCCACGGCGTATTGGGCGTCGTAAAATGCGATCCACTTCTGGTTCTCCACTATGCGCGCCTCTTCCACCTGCCGCAAGGTGAGGCGGCCTTCCTGCAACTGGGCAAGGTCGACCGAGAGCTGTTCCCGCGCCACTTCCAGGTCCAGGCGCGCGACATCGCCCGCGGTCTCCGCCCTCTTCACCTGGCGGAACGATTGCTGCAGGTCCGACGCGATGCGGTTGCGCGTGTTGGTCAGCTCGATCTTCAGATGAGCGATGTCGGTGAGCGTCTGCGCGACCTGCGCGCTCACGCCGGGGCCCGCCAACAAAGGGATTTGGAACGACACGCCGATCTGCCCGTTATTCCGCTGGAACTTCACAAAGTATTCCGCGTAGTTATTGAACTTGGCGAACAATCCGTATTGCGCCACCAGGTCGACGCGCGGCAGCCGCGAGGCCTTCTCGCCGCGCCGCTCCAACTCCTTGGAGACAATCTGCGATTCGAGGCGCCGCAGCTCCGTATTGGATTCGAGGGCTGCCTGTATGGCCTCTTCCTCCGACTGGCGCAGCACCGGCGCGGACCTCTGCTCCTCCACCGGACGCACGCGGTCCTCGGCCGCAAAACCGAGACCGATGGCCAGCGCCGTTTCCGCGGTAGCCTGGTCGTCCTCCAGGGAGTCCGCGATCTGGCGCGCTCGCGCCACCTGGTACGCGGCGGTCTTTTCCGCCAGCGGCAGCGCGCGGCCTTCCCGCACCTGCGCCTGAACGGTCTCGAGGACCTTCGCCTGGGTCTCGACATCCTTTCGCGCGAGATCGCCGATGCGGGCCGCGCGCTCGGCGTCCAGGTAGAGCGATGCCACCCGATAGGCCACCTCGTCGCGCTTGCTGGTGACGGCCAGCGATGCGCCGCGCGCGTCCTCCTTGGCCTGCGCCACGGCGAAGCTCTGCTGGCGATTGAAAATGAATTGCCTGGCGTTCGCCTGCACGATGCTGGGCGCCGAGCCCTCGATGCTCATGGGGAATCCGTTGCTGTAGGCCAGTCCGCTGCCCGCCGTGATGCGCGGCGCGAACGGGTCGCGCTCCACCCGCACTGCCAGCCGCGCCTTCTCTTCCTCCAGGCGCGCCAGCGCGATGTCCGGATTCTGCCGGATGGCCGTCTCCACCGCCTGGCGCAGCGTCATGGGGTGGACCTCGGCGCGCAACAGGGAAATTCCCAGAACAAAGAATGCCGCTCTGAACATACTTCATTGTAAGGGGGCCTGGGGCCAGGGGCCGGGGCGTGCTATATGTGAGGCATGAGCCTACGATTGCAGGGCATTTATCCGCCCATTACCACGCCGTTCGATCACAACGGGAATATCTACGCCGCCAAAGTGCAGCACAACGTGGAGAAGTGGAACCGCACGTCGCTCGCCGGCTACGTCGTGATGGGGTCCACCGGCGAGAGCGTGATGCTTACCACCGAGGAGAAGATCGGGCTGTGGGAGCAGGTGGCCCAATGCGCGGCGCCCGACAAGCTGCTGATCGCCGGCACCGGCATGGAGAGCGTGCGCGAAACCGTCTGCCTGACCAATCGCGCCGCCGAAATGGGCTACAAAGCCGTCATGGTGCGCACCCCGCATTATTACAAGAACCTGGTCAACCGCGCGGATGCGCAGACGCTGTATTATCGTGCGGTGGCCGACCAGTCGCGCATTCCGCTCATCATCTACAACTGGCCGCAAGCCACCGGCGTGGATATCCCGGTGGAGGCCGTGGTGGCGATCTCGGAGCATCCCAACGTCATCGCCATCAAGGAAAGCTCGGGCAACCTGGAAAAGGTCATGCAGATGATCCGCGAGGTGAAGCACGGATTCCAGGTGATGGTCGGCTCCGCGCCGACTTTGTGGCCCTCGCTGCTGATGGGTGCGTGCGGTGCGATTCTGGCCTATGCCAACGCGGCGCCGTACTCGGTGATAGCAATTTGGGAGGCGTATCGGACCCGGGAAGAGGCGGCCGGCCTCGACTGGCAAAATCGCATCGGCCGCGCCTCGGCCCTGGTGACCACGAAGTACGGGGTGCCGGGCTTGAAGTACGCGATGGATCTCAACGGATACTACGGCGGCCCGCCGCGGTTGCCGTTGAGCGTGCCCACGGCAGCAGCCAAACAGGAGATCGAGGAGGCGTTCCGCGATCTGAAAGGTTGACTCGCCGGTTCCGCGGCCGCGAGACCTGGACCACTGCGGAAACGCTCGGAGCGAAGATCGTAAGGGCGACGTGCCCAGTGCCGCGACATCCCGGTCGCCAGGATGCGCTCCATTCGCGGTTTTATCGTACAAAATCCCGCAAGGGGTCGCAAATCGGGGGCGCGTCAGGAGGCACGCGGAAGGGGAGGCATAGTCGAAGGGTGGCAATGGGCTCCGGCTGCAGCCGAGTCGGGGAGCCGTAATGTACAATCGTTAGGTGCCCGGCGAAAGCCCCGATGGACTGTGCCATTTAAA
>OMOG01000362.1 GCA_900290305.1 Candidatus Sulfopaludibacter sp. SbA4 | reverse complement strand
GACCTGATCCTCGGGAAAATCCAACGACTTTGTGAACGAACTTCTAACTCAGGACACTAGCTACGGTACACCCGTGACCCTCACCGCTGCAATATCTGGAAACAATTACTGCGGGGGAACGTTAGTGTACTTTTTGGATGGGGGCTTCGAGATCGGCTTTGCAACTGCCGTTCAGACGTCCTACCTTCCCGAGACCCCGGTATGTACTGCGACCCTGGCGCCGAACGCCTACACGTCAGCCTTCACCCTCGGCGCACACGACCTGCAGGTCGACGGTTACTCCTTCGTTCTGGTCGTCAACCCACTGACCACCGCCATGACCTCTCTGCAAGCCACTCCGCCTTCTCCGACTTTCGGTCAAACCCTGACGCTGTCGGCCACCGTCTCGCCGTCCACCGCCACCGGCAATGTGACCTTCTATGGCCATAATTTCGCCATGGGTAATCCCGTCGCGCTCAACGGAGAAATCGCCAGTTTCTCCACCTCCACCCTGTACACCGGTACCCACCTACTAACCGCTACCTATGGCGGCGATACCAACGACGCGTCGAGCACCTCGTCGACGGTCAGCGTATACGTTGGCGCCGCGACCACCACTACCGCTGACGTCGGCTCCCAACCCCTCCACGCCCGGCAACACCGTGACTCTCACGGCCACCGTAACACCCGCCGCTGCCACCGGGACCGTCTCATTCCTGGACGGCGCGACCTCGCTGGGAACCGGCTCTCGGGCCAATGGAGTCGCGACCTTCGCTATCTCCACCCTATCCGCCGGCAGCCGAGAAGAGCACCAGCAGCACCATCAGGACGAAGGTCAGCGGCACCAGTAACTGGGCAAGATTCGCGGGCGAGAAGTTTATAGCGCCGGCCGGCTCGAGCTCCAGCCGTTCGTTGGCTTCGACGCGCTCGGGCTGTTCCTGGCGCAGCCCGGCAATCAAGGAGCGGTACTCCGCCTGGGCGGCTTCGCGGGAGATCCCGGGCTTCAGCCGGCCGAACATGCTGGTTACCGGGTAATCCAACAGCAGCCTGGCGGATCCGGTCAGCCAGGCATATTGCGAGACCGGCATCCAAAGGTTCGGGTTGCTGCCGAGCCCGCCGAATTGGGGCGGAGCAATTCCCACCACGCGCACCGGTTTCTCGTTCAACCGGATGGTCTCGATGACCATTTCAGGATCGCCGGCGAAGCGGCTCTGCCAGAACCGATAGCTGAGCACGGCCACCGGCGGCGAGCCAGGCTGGTCGTCCTGCTCATCCAGGAGGCGGCCGTACACGGGCGCGATTCCCAGCTCTCCGAAATAGTCGCCGCTCACGGCGCTCGCGCGCAAGGCATTGGAATCCTGCGCCAGAAATACTTCCGGAACTCGCGCCTCGGCGATTACCGCGGAGAGCAGCGTGTTGTTGCGCCGGTAGAATTCGATCGCGGGGAGGGAAAACCCGTCCCGCCGCCCTTGCGGAGTGACGTGGAAAAACCGGCAGAGCGAGTCGACGTCGCGAACGTGCAGCTCCGCGCGGCGAAGGACGGCGTTGAAGATGTGAGCCTCGGCCAGGTTCACCCCGATGCCCAGGGATAAGACGGCGATGGCGGTCAGGGTGAACCCCGGGGAGCGGCGAAGCTGGCGGGTGGCGTAGGCGAGGCCCTGGCGGAGATGGTCGAGCCAGGCGAAGCCCCATTGGTCGGCGGCCTGTTCCTGGAAGCGGAGAGTGCTGCCGAAGTTCCGGCGGCGGCCGGGCGGCATCGTCTCGCGATGCGCGGCCATTTCTTCTTCGAGCTCCCGTTCGAGGCTTTGGCGATGGATCAACGCGGAGAGGCGGCGGAAGAACTTGCGCATATCAGGCGGTCCTCAGGATGCTTGGACGGCTGCGGCGTCTGCTCGGATCCGATTTCGCGCTTGGGCTGCCGAGGGCCTTCGGCAGCGCAGCAAACGCAGAACCAGCATCGTTCCGAGAGGCATCGGAAGCCTAGGCATATGGTATATATATATGGAACGCATGGTGCTGTCAACCTTGAGCTGCGACGCAGGCGCCCACAAACCGCTATATACTGATACCGGGATTGTGGTTCGCTCCTAAGTGACCAAGATCCTGTTCCGGGGGGCCGCTCCTGCTGCTGCGCCCCCCGGGGCGACTGACCTTTCCATGGACGAATTTCGCCTCATCACCCTCGACCCCGGCCACTTTCACGCCGGCCTGATTCAAAAAGAAATGTATGCCGGCGTGTCGCCGCGCGTCGCCGTGTACGCCCCGCTCGGAAGCGATCTCACCGAGCACCTGAACCGCATTGCCCGCTTCAATCTGCGGCCGGAGAACCCCACCTGCTGGGAGCTGGACATTCACGCGGCGCCGGATTTCCTGGAGCGCATGCTGGCCGAGCGGCCCGGCAATATCGTCGTGCTCTCGGGACGCAATCGCGCCAAAATCGGCCACATTCGCGCGGCTCTCGACGCCGGACTCCACGTGCTCGCCGACAAGCCCTGGGTGATCCGTTCGGCCGATCTGCCGGCCCTCCAGGACGCCCTCGCCGTCTCCCAGGCCAAGGGGCTGGTGGCCTACGACATCATGACCGAGCGCTACGAGATCACCTCCATACTGCAGCGCGAGCTGGTGAACGATTCCGGCACCTTCGGCGCGATTCTGCCGGGCTCCGAGCACGAGCCCGCGGTATACATGGAGAGCGTGCATCACATCCTGAAGCTGGTGGCGGGAGTTCCCAACCTGCGTCCCGCCTGGTTCTTCGACATCCACGAACAGGGCGAGGCGCTGGCGGACGTGGGCACGCACCTGGTCGACCTGGTCCAGTGGACGCTCTACCCGGATGCCGCCATCGACTGGCGCGCCGACACTCGGGTGCTCCAGGCGAGCCGCTGGCCGACCACCATTAGCGCGGCGCAGTTCCGCCAGGTCACCGGCGAAGCGGGCGACGGCCTCGATTACTACTGCAATACGCGCGTCTCGTACTCGCTGCGCGGAATCCAGGTGAAACTGGACGTGCTCTGGCGGTGGGAGGCGCCGGCCGGGACCGGAGATACGCACCTTGCGGTATATCGCGGCTCGAAGTCGCGCATCGAGGTCCGCCAGGGGAGAGAGGAGAATTACCGGCCCGAGTTGTACGTGGTGCCGGGTGAGGGCGGAGTGAAACAGGCGCTCGCGGAAAAGATTCGCGCGCTCGCGCAGCAGTATCCCGGTGTGGCGATCGAGGACCGCGGAGCGGAGGTGCTGGTGACCATCCCGGACCGGTATCGCGTGGGACACGAGGCGCACTTCGCCCAGGTGACCAACCGCTTCTTCGAGCACCTGAAGCACTCCCGGCTGTTCCCCGCCTGGGAGAATCCCAACATGCTGGCGAAGTACTTCGTGAGCACGAAGGGAGTGGAGATGAGCCAGCCCTGAGCAGCCGGGCCCTCATCACCGCCGACGAATTCGAGCAGATGCCCGACGACGATTCGGTGCGAACTGAACTCGACGAGGGCGAACTGATCACCATGCCGTTCTGTAGCTTGGAGCACGGACATTGCGCGGGCAACATCACGTATCTCTTGAACTACGCGAAGAAGCAACGGTTTGGCCGGGTCTATGCCGGCCGTACGGGTTTCCGTCTCAGCGACTACACCGTTCGAGCTCCCGATGCCGCTTTCGTCCGGCAGGAGCGCGTTGAGTCCGTCCACCGGCGGGGATTCGGCAACGGCGCACCGGATCTCGCGATCGAAGTCTTCTCACCCTCCGACAGCGTGCGCCAGCTCATGCGCAAGGTGAAGCAGTATTTTCGCGGCCGGCTGTCACACCGTGTGGATCGTATATCCGGAGCAGCGCGAGGTGAACGTGCTCGAAGCCTCCGGCGCCGACCGCCTGCTGCGGGACGGCGACCTCATCGAAGCGCCGGAACTGCTGCCGGGCTTCTCGGTACCGGTCTCGGAGTTTTTCGACGAGTAGGCGCCTGCCGCTACCGGACCCCATGCCGCCTGAGCAACTCCGCCGCGCGGGAATCGCCGGCCTGCTCCGCCGCCCGCGCATGCCGCCACGCTGCCGAGTGATCTTCCATCACCGCGTACATCTCGGCCAGCGCCACGTGCGCTTCCGCGAAGCCCTCCTTCAGCCGCACCGCCTCCAGCAGCAGCCCCAGCGCCTCCTCCTGCCGGCCTTCCATGCGGTAGAACTGCGCCAGGTGGTAATAGGGATGCGCATTGGAGGGCTCGCGCGCGATCCACGCGCGTTGCTCCTCCATGTGGCGCCGCGTCTCGTCATCGAGCGCGTGCTGAATCACTTCCTTGCGCCAGAAGGTCACTTCACGATCCTACCAGCACGATCTGCATCACGAAAGTCTCATCAGCCCGACTGCGATGCGCAGGGCGCCGTCCACGCGCTCCATGCCCTCCGCGCTCACGCTTCCGTAGCGGCCCAGGACTCGCCGTTTGTCCAGGGTCCGTAGTTGGATCAGCAAGACTTTCGACCGCTGGGGCAAGCCGCCTTGGCGAGACCACGAGACCGGGCCGCTCGTCTAACCACTCATCGAGTAGCTTCCCGAGAAAACTGCTTCGCTCGCCCAGGCCCGTCCGCTTTGCCAGGGTCATCTTAAGCCAATCTTACCGTAGTCAGCGTATGTCCACTATCCAAGATGTTCGATCTCCACATCGCCCCATTTCTCCTTCAGGTATTCAGCAACCAGCCGGCGGTGGCAGTGGTCGGGCTTGTCCTCGCTGCACAACAGACAGCCGCCGTCCAACATTTCCGGAGGAACAGTCTCTTCAATTCTTCGCGACCGCATCAGGTCCAGAAACGTCTCTTCATACACCTGCCAGTCTCCCTTGCGCTTCTTAAATGCATCGAGGATATCCGCCGTGGGGGCCAGAATGGGGACGTGCACGTATTCGATGCCGCAGATCTCCTTGGTGAAGTACCGGAGGTCATCCTTCTTAGTGAAGCCCGCGAGCTGCGACACGTTGTTCAGGCGGACGTCGACCAGCCGCTTCACGCCGGCAGCCTTCAACTCGGTGAAGAACGTCTCGGCGGATTTCTTAGTGAAGCCTATCGTAAAGATTTTCATCTGGCTGTAACTCATCCTGTCCGCGCTCATACGCGATCCGGTTTCCCTGCAACCGGTAAGCGTCTTCCAATACGTCCTCGTGCGAACGGAACAAGTCGCTTTCCGGCAAGTTCAACAGCACGGCCAGCCGCTCGATCGCCGCGTCGTGGCTCTCCAGGCTGCCGTCCGCGTGAATGTGCTGGACGCTAATGCCGAGAGCCACGAGGTGGCGCGCCACTAAAATCGCGCGGTGGCATTCCAGCGGCTCTTTCTCGGCGCACATGAGGACAATCCGGTAGTTCTTCATTCCACTTCGGACGCGTTCTATGCCGCTCTTAAAGACCGGCGTTTTCGCGAGTCTGTCGTACTGAACCTTGCCGCCTTCATAACAAGCCGGATCGTCGCTCCTGGCGCCGAGTTCCTCGCCCAGGAAACGATACGCAATTCCACAATCCGGCAAAATCTTTTCCAGTTGCTCCCGGTTGAACTGCGGATTGTACCGGCTAAAGGGGTTCGATCGGACGTCGGCAACCGCCGTAATGCCGTGCTGCTGCAGTAGAGCAATGAACTGCTCCAGCGAGTGAGTCGAGTGTCCGATGGTGAAGACGCCGTCCTGCATGGTCTACGCTCGCAAGGGCGGGTTGCGGATGACCGCCGCCACCAGCTTGTAACATCGGCCATCTTTGTAAGGTTCGGTCAAGTTGATAGTAAGATACACATCCTTCATCTGGTGATCGCCTTCCCGATTGTCTTTGAAGACGTCACGGACGATGGGGTCGGTAACACTGAGATTATAATGCGCGCCTTTGTGGTCGAACTTACCCCGGTAAGTCCTGCTCCTCACGCCATCCCAGATTCTATGAGTGACTTCGACCGTGAAGTCTTTCTTCTGAATCAGCATGAGGGAATTACGGAACGTCGCGGCTTCCTCCGGGCTGATGCAGTCGTATTGCCCCTGACTGGTGTGATCGCGGTTGATCCAAATGGATTCCGGCTCCTCGCAAAGTTCTTCCAGCTCGCCCCAACCAAGCTTGCCTCTCTTCACCCACCGCCCTATGTCGATGACGTGGTTTTCCGTCTGGTGATTCTGCGGAGCGGCATACCGCATCGGCACATCGATGATGTCCATCAGCATAGGATAGGTACCGTCCCGATACTCGCATTCAAAAAGCGACACCTCGGCTGTTGGCCGCGCGCTCACCGGCCGAATCCACCCGCCGTACTCCCCGGTTGCCAGCATCTCCCTTCCGGCAACGCAGCGGCCATGCAGCTTGAACGAATTCGCGAGGCAGACGATTCTCTTGACGTATGCCATCTTGCCTCAGTCACTTTCCCGCCCCAACCAGCACGATCCGCACATCCATCACGTTGGTATTCGTCGGCCCCGTGATCACCAGGTCGCCCAGCGATTCAAAATAGTGGTACGAATCGTTCTCCTCCAGGAACCGCCGCGCCTCCGGATTGCGCCGCAGCGTATCGCCATCCGCCACCGCGCCCGCCGCATCCGTGGGACCGTCGCTTCCGTCCGTC
>OMOG01000360.1 GCA_900290305.1 Candidatus Sulfopaludibacter sp. SbA4 | reverse complement strand
TATCCATCCCCCAACAACTGGAACCCCGACCAGTAGAACGGATGCCGGAACTCCGCACTCCGCAACAACTCGAGCGCCGCCCCGCGCAATGCCGCCGCTTTCCCCTTGAGCGGCGCGCTGCCCGATAGCCCGCGCCGCAGCGCCCCGTGGAACGCGAGCATCAACTGAGTCGTACTGGCCGAGTCCACCTTCCACTGACTGACTAACACCGAGGGCGTTCCCGCCATCATCATCGCCCAGCTCAAACCGATGACGCCTTCGCCATTTCGCACCTCGCCGCGCGCCGTCTCGCAGGCCGAGAGCACCGCCAACTCGGCGTGCAGATCCAGGTCCAGAATCTCCCGGGCTTCCAGCATGCCGTCTTCGCCCGACGCCTGGTCCGCACCCAACTGCAGATAGGAGAACATCGGGTTGGTCCCGTTCAGCAATCCGTGTGTCGCCAGGTGCAGAATGCGATATTGCGGCGCATCCTTCTTCCATTTGGCCTCGGTGGCCGCGGCGCCCGTGAAAACGGCCGATCCGTGCCCGTAGAGCCGGCCCAGTTCGCGCACTTCTTCCGCCGCGCGCGGCAAGCCCTTATCGGGAGGTCCCATGGCCAGCAGCGTCAAGCCCGGCGCAGCCGTGGCGTGATCGAGGCCGGCGCCCGCCCGCACCGCCGCCAGGAATGGCGCATAAAACACGGCATTCTGCTCGATCAGGTGCTTGCCGCCCGGTGTCACCAGGGTCTGAAAGGGAAGGCTCCACAGAGGCCCGTCGGGGATGATCCCCACCAGCGGGTATTTCTGCAAGCTGTCTTCCACCGGCGCCAGCAGCTCACCGTACAACCGCTGCGCGGCCGCCCGATAACCCAGGTCGCGGGTGGCAATCTGCTGCCGCAACTCCTCGACTTGAGCCTGGAGCGCCGCCGGCTTCACTGCCAGCCGATGCGCCGAAATCACCGGCCGGCCCGGCGCGCCGCGGCGCACAGCCAGCAAGTATACGGCATCGTCCGTCACCGCGAATTCCAACAGCAGCGTCTGGGCGTCGGGCAGCAGCGCATCCGTCTCGGCCAGCGTCAACGGCGGAGCCTCGCCGCGCCGCACCTTCAATTCCGGATGCGCCGCGTACAGGCTGGACCGGAATGACTCCAAATCGCCAGCCGCCTTCTCAAACGCCGCGGCCGTTTTGGGATCGGGCGTGGATTGCCGCGTCATCGCCCGGTTCCAACGCGCCGCCGACTGCGCCAACATCTGTTCCTGCTGCTTTTCGGCATCCGACATCGCGTGGGTGATTTGCACGCGTCCCTGCGCCAATGCCTCCGCGAGCCGCCGCGCCTTGGCACGCTCCGCGAGGCTCAAGGCGTCGGCCAGCTCGTTTTGCCGGACCTTGATGGCCATCAGCTCCTGGTAGGGCACGATCGCGAAGGAGGAAAAACCGAGCCCCTCCTGCTCGCCGCCCGCGATCTGGCTGTGCCACGATTCCACCGACCCGATCGCTTCCCGCAGCGCCGCTTCAGCCTCCGGCAGCTTATCCAGCCGGCGGTACGCGACTCCTTCGGCTGTCAGGAACCGCCACGCCACACTCTGTGACCCGAGTTGCCGCACTAAGTCGAGCCCTTCCCGCGCCGTTCCGAGCGCTTCCTCGTAGCGGCCCAGCAAGATCAGCGTCGACGCGATCGATTCCAGCGCCGCCGCCCGCCGTTCCGGAATCCGGTGCTCCCGGCAGGTGGACTCGTACACGCGGTAGTCCTCCAGCGCCTTGGCATAATTCCCCTGCATGCGCCAGAGATTTCCGCGCTGGCCCAGCAGGATGGCTTCCAGGACCGGATCGCCGCCCGGCTCCCGCATCAGGCCGAGCCCACGATCGATCGCGGACATCGCGTCCGCATACCTTCCCTTCCTGCCGTACAGCAATGCCAGCACGTTCAGCGCGCGGGCCGTGCTGCGCTTGTCCGACTGCGGCAACTGGGGATCGTTCATCCGCCGCACGGCATAGGAAAGCGCCACGTTGTAGTCGCCCTGCTCGCTGTAGAGCACGGCTAAATTGGTCAGCACGTGGCCGATCGCATCGCCGTTGTGTGCGGCCTCGGACAGCCTGAGAGACTCCTGGTACAGTTCCGCGGCGCGGCGGTGCTCACCGGTCTCGAGATCCAGATTCCCCACGACCGTCAAGGCCCCGGCGACATCCACCGGGTCGTTCAATTCGCGAAATAGACTCAGGCTGGTCTCGGCGGCCGCGAACGCCTCCCGGGTTTGGCCGAGCCAGTTCGTCGCATTGGAGACGCCGCGCCATGACTCGGCTTCCAATTCCTTGTGGCCGTTGGCTGAAGAGACATCCACTGCCTTGCGGTAGGATTCCAGGGCCGCCGTTACGTCCTGCAACTGGAACAAAACGGCTCCAATGGTCCGGTAGCATTTCGCTACCTGTAGCGTATCGCCCAGTTGTTCGGCAATCGGCAGGATTTCACGGGCCGTTTGGAGGATCGCGGGATAGTCGAGACGGGCGACAGCCTCTTTATTTCGTTTCAGCGCCGCCGCCAGATCCTCGGGACGGGGCTGTGCCGCGAGCGCGAACGTAAGCAGCGGAGCGAACGCGAACCATCTCCCGATGCGCGGCATGTCTCGGTTGAGTATATACCGTGGCGCGCGCCTGCTGCTTTCCAGAAACTCCTGGACAACCCACCGATTCCGAATGCCTTGTGGTGCAGGCTGGCAGCCTGCTGGCCGACTGGCAGTCGGCCACGCTTCGAGCCCGAAAGTTTCTGCCGCCAGGGACGCTCGTGTCGACGCTTGCCTGTGGGGCGGACGCTCTTGCGCCCCCCTTTTCAGACGCGCCCTGCCTACCGGTTCAGCGCCTCGCCCGTCTGTCCCGCCGCCGTTTTGGACAGCGCCGGTACCTTCGTGTCCGGCCCCAGCGGCGGCCGGCGCTTGTGCCAATCGGTGGCCTCCTGATAGGCGTGCGCCAGCGCCAGAACATTCACTTCTCCCAGGTTCGGTCCGCTGATTTGCAGGCCCACCGGCATCCCGGTTTTGGAGAAGCCGCAGGGCACCGTGATGGTCGGCAGCCCGTAGTCGTCCAGCGCGCGCGTGTTGCCGGGCTCCGGCGTGCGCGGCCGGACGTTGGCGGCACGCAGCAGTTCGTCTTCGATCGTCCACGGCAGGCGGCGGATCGTCGGCGTGATCAGCAGGTCCACCTCCTGCTTGCGGAAGACGTCGTCGTTCACGTTGCGCCGCACCAATCGCAGCTTGCGCCATTGGGTGATGTAATCCACCGCCCGCGTCCCGGTGTTCGGACCGCCGCCGCCCGCAGCCGGCTCCGCCGCTCCCGCAAAAGCGCTGCCCAGCGCTTCGCGATAGACCGCGCCCTCGCTGCCCGCGCCCGTACCGAGAATCGAGGGCAGTTGGATCTCGCGCGCCCCCTGGGTCATTTTCTTCAGCAAGGCCAAGGCGTCCTCCAACGCATGCCCCACCTCGTCGTCCAACCAATCGTAAAACTGTGGGGGAATGCCCAGCCGGAACTGCGCGACCGGCGCGCCGATGGCGGACGAGTAGTCCGGTACCGGGTAATCGATGCTCTGCAGGTCCAGGCGATCGTAGCCCGCGATTGCCTGCAGCACCAGCGCCGCGTCCTCCACGGTGCGCGCGATGGGGCCGCAGTGATCCAGCGACCACGTCAAGGGCACGATGCCGCGAATGCTCACCCTTCCGTACGTGGGCTTGAATCCGGTCACCCCGCACATCGCCGCGGGCGTGCGGATCGAGCCGCCGGTGTCCGTTCCCAGGGCTGCGTAGCAATCGTCCGTGGCTACCGCCGCCGCCGAGCCGCCGGATGAGCCCCCCGCGATCGTCTCCACGTTCCACGGATTGCGCACCGGGCCGAAATAGCTCACCGCCGAAGTCGCACCCTGGGCGAAGATGTGCATGTTGCACTTGCCGATCAGGATGGCGCCCGCGGCTTTGAGCCGGCGCGCGACTTCGGCGTCCTCGGTGGGCACATTGCCTTCCAGCGTCTTGCTGCCGGCGGTGGTGCGCACGCCGGCCGTATCGATATTGTCCTTCAGGCCGATGGGGATTCCGTGCAAGGGGCTGCGGAAACGTCCCGCGGCCTGCTCCTTTTCCAGCTCCCGGGCCTGTGCCAGCGCGGCCTCGCGCATCACCGTAATCCAGGCGTTGGTCTTCGGATTATCGGTCTTGATGCGATCCAGGCACGCTGCGGTCAGTGCAACCGGGGAGACCTTGCGGGCGCGAATCCCGCTGGACGCCTGTTTCAGCGTGAGGCCCGAGAGAGCGTCGGAGGTTTCCGGCATGAATCCTTTTACCAGCGCCGGCAGCGGCTTGTCAAATGGGAAGCCGGCGCGCTGAATCTTTATGTAGTGTTCATGCTGGCGTAACCGAGCCGATGCAAATATCCAGGCTTGCCGCCGTGCGCAGCCTATATCTCCATCTCTGCTATCTGATTTGTGCCGCGTCGGCCTGCGCCG
>OMOG01000172.1:596-12977 GCA_900290305.1 Candidatus Sulfopaludibacter sp. SbA4 | reverse complement strand
ATCTGGGTGGGGCGCCTCAAGAACGTCGGCGTTCTGAGCGCCGAGGAGTGCAAGGAGTACGGCGTCACCGGACCGGTGCTGCGCGCGGCCGGAGTGAAGTGGGACATTCGCAAAGCGCTGCCCTACTCGGGTTACGAGAAGTACGATTTCGAGATCCCCACCACGCAGAACGGCGATACCTACGACCGGTACATCGTGCGCATGCAGGAGATGCGGCAATCGGTGCGCATCATGCGGCAGGCGGTGGCGGCGATTCCCGAGGGCCCCATCATGGGCAANNAAGCCGCCGGTGGGCGAGGCGTACGTCTCGATCGAGGCGCCCAAGGGCGAGTTGGGCTATTACATCGTGAGCGACGGATCGACGCAGCCCTACCGCTGCCGGGTGCGTCCGCCCTCGTTCGTGAATCTGCAGGCGCTCGACCGCATGATTCGCGGCGGGCTGATCGCCGACGTGGTCGCCGTGATCGGGACATTGGATATTGTATTAGGTGAGGTAGACCGGTAATGCCACACAACCACTCGCGCTTTGGCGAGCCCAACCCCCAACCCACTCGCGCTTTGGCGAGCCTAACCCCTAACCCCCTGGAGCCTTCATGACCAGTCTCCTCAAGAAAGTCTTCCTGGTAGACCTCTTCCAAGGTCTGTGGGTGACGTTCCGCAATCAGAATCCGAAGTACATTTACACCGAGCAGTATCCCGCGGAGCGGCCCAAGGTGGCGGAGCGGTATCGCGGCGCGCCGCGGCTCAACATCAATCCGGACAACGGCGAGACGCTGTGCATCTCGTGCAATCTGTGCGCCCTGGCCTGTCCCGAAACCTTGATCGTAGTCACCAGCCAGCGCAATGAAACGACCAAGCGCAAAGATCTGACCACCTTTACTTACGACACTTCGCGATGCATGTTCTGCGGGCTGTGCGAAGACGCCTGCCCGGTGGACGCGCTGGAGCTGACGCAGGATTGACGCAGGATTTCGAGATGGCCACCTACACCCGGGATGGCCAGATCTGGGACCGGCAAATGCTCGAAGAGGGGCCCAAGCCCACTCAATACAAATGTTGATCGATACGGTGCTGTTCTACATCTTCGCCCTGCTGGTGCTGGGCGGAGGCCTGCTCACCATCACGCGGCGGAATGCCGTGCACAGCGCGATTTCGCTGATCGTCTCGCTGCTCGGCGTCGCCGGGCTGTACCTGTTGCAGCAGGCCGAGTTTCTGTTTGCCGTGCAGATCGTGCTCTACGTGGGCGGCATCATGGTGCTGTTCCTGTTCGTGATCATGCTGGTGAATCTGGACGAGGCGGCCAAGGAGCGGCAGTTCAACCGGCAGTGGCTGGTGGCCCTGGTGGCGGTGGCCGCGGTGGGTGCGCAGCTCTCCTGGTTCATCTATAAAGGCAAGGACGCCTTCCATTTCGCCGAGAACGCGGCGGTGGCGCTGCCCGAAGCCGTGGGGAATACGGAGCAGGTGGCGGACTCGCTGTTCCGCGAGTACCTGCTGCCGTTCGAGATTGCTTCCGTGCTGCTGCTGGTGGCGGTGGTGGGCTCGGTGGTTATGGCCAAAAAGAGGATCTGACGATGCACCCGATTGGGACCGTACATTACCTGGCCCTGAGCACGGCCCTGCTGCTCATCGGCACGGTGGGCGTGCTCACGCGCCGCAATATCGTGATCATCCTCATGTCCATCGAGCTGATTCTGAATGCGGTGAACATCAACCTGATCGTCTTTTCGCACGCCCTGCATTCGGTAAGCGGGCAGGTCTTCGCGATTTTCGTGATCACCGACGCGGTGGCCGAGGCCGCCGTGGGGCTGGGCATCCTGATCGCATTGTTCCGCAACAAGGAAACCGTGCTGGCGGATGAAATCGATTTGCTGAAGTGGTAGGAGAGCCGTGAATTTCCTCGACCAAATCTGGCTGATACCTCTGTTCCCGCTCCTCGGAGCGGCGCTCATGCTGGCGCTGGGGAAGATGCTCGATCCGCAGCCCGTTTCGGAGGTGGCGGTGGCTCCGGGAGTGGAGCCGATCGACGAACATGGGCACGATCACGACCACGGCCACCCGCACCACCACCACGATCATCATCACGGCCACGGCCACACGCACGATCACGACCACGGCCACGGACACGATCACGGCCACGCGCATTCGCCCCTCAAGTTCCTGATCGACCTTCTCTGCCCGGGGATGGTCCTGCTCTCCTTTTTCTTTTCGGCGGGCGCCGTATGGCAGCTTTCGCAACAGACGGAGCGTGTCCACCAGGTGATCAAGTTCACCTGGCTGGCCGGACTTCCGTTCCACATGGCCAACGGCCAGATGGCCATCTTCCAGGCCGATTGGGGCTTCCTGCTCGATCCGCTCAGCTCGGTCATGATCCTGGTGGTGACCGGTATCGGGTTTCTCATCCACGTGTACTCCACGGGGTACATGGCGCACGATAACGGCTACTACCGCTTTTTCGGCTACCTCAACCTGTTCGTCTTTTTCATGCTCATGCTGGTGCTGGCGAACAACTACGCCCTCCTCTTCGTCGGCTGGGAAGGCGTGGGGTTGTGCAGCTACCTGCTGATCGGCTTCTACTTCCACAAGAAATCGGCGGGCGACGCCGGGAAGAAAGCATTCATAGTGAATCGCGTGGGCGATTCCGGTTTCATCCTCGGCATGCTGCTCATGCTCTCGGTGCTGGGCACCGTAAAATTCACCGACGTGAATACGGTGCTGCGCAGCGGCCAGTTCGCGGTCGAGACTGGCGGGTTCGGCGTCCTCAGTGTCATGGCGCTCCTGCTGTTCATCGGCGCCACCGGCAAGTCGGCGCAATTCCCCCTGTACGTCTGGCTCCCCGACGCCATGGAAGGGCCGACCCCGGTCTCCGCCCTCATCCATGCCGCCACTATGGTGACGGCGGGGGTGTATATGGTGGCGCGATCCGCGGCGCTGTTCCAGTTGACCCCGAGTACGTCCACGGTAGTGGCCACGGTGGGCGCGTTCACCGCGATCCTGGCCGCTACCATCGCGCTGGTGCAGAACGATATCAAGCGCGTGCTGGCCTACTCCACCGTGAGCCAGCTCGGCTACATGTTTCTGGCCCTGGGAGTGGGCGCCTACTGGGTCGCCATCTTCCACCTCTTTACCCACGCCTTCTTCAAGGCCCTGCTCTTCCTCGGCTCGGGCTCGGTGATTCATGCCGTGGGCGGCGAGCAGGATATGCGGCGTATGGGCGCGCTCAAGGACAAGATCCCCATCACCCACTGGACTATGTTCGTCGGCTCGGTGGCCATCGCCGGCATTCCCGGCCTGGCCGGCTTTTTCTCCAAGGACGAGATCCTGTGGCAGGCGTACAGCTCGCCGCAAGGGTCCACTGTTCTGTGGTTCGTGGGTCTGGCAACGGCCGGCCTGACGGCCTTCTACATGTGGCGCCTGATGAACCTGACGTTCTACGGCAAGTCGCGCGTGGCGCCGGAGGTGGCGGCCCACATTCACGAGTCGCCGGCTTCCATGACGGTGCCGCTGACCCTGCTGGCAATCGGCAGCGTGTTCGCCGGCTGGCTGGGGACGCCGAAATTGTGGACCATCTTCGGCGACAATTTCCGCTCGTTCGAAACCTGGCTGGAACCGGCGTTCCGCTCGGCCGCGGTCGAGGCCGCCAAGGAGGGCGAACATTCGGCGTCCACGGAATGGATGCTGATGGGGTTGTCGGTGGCGATCGNNCGGCATCACCGTGGCGCGGTATTTCTATCATCACAAGCCGGAGATACCGCACTCGCTCGAGAAATCGCTCAAGCCGTTGCACGGACTGCTCTACAACAAGTGGTACGTGGACGAGATCTACGACTTCCTCTTCGTCAACGGACTGTGCAAGGGCGGCGGCCTGGCGCTGGGCGCATTCGACCGCGAGGTCGTGGATGGCGGCGTCAACGGCGCGGGCTGGCTCACGCGCTTCAGCTCGACGGTCTCGATGTGGTGGGACACGTGGATTATCGACGGCGCCGTGCGCTTCGGTTCGTTCTTCGTCAAGATGATGTCCTACCCGGTTTGCATCCTGGAGACCGGACGCGTACAGACCTACGCGTTCTTCGTAGTGGTGGGGGTGCTAGCGTTTCTGGGGTTCTACGTAACGCGGTAACCATATGGACCAGCACTTACTCAGCATCGTTCTCCTGACGCCCCTGGCCGGCCTCGCGGTCCTGCTCTTCATTCCCGGGAAGAGCAAGGACCTGATCCGCTGGTGGGCCAACCTGGCAGCCTTTGCCGGGTTCCTCGTCTCGCTGCTGCTGGTCTCGCGCTTCCAGACGGGCACTCCCGGTTTTCAGTTCGAAGAGCGCGTGGACTGGATTCCCTCGCTGGGCGCTCACTACCACATCGGAATGGACGGCATCAGCCTGCTGCTGGTGATGCTCACGACGCTGATGGGCTTCGTCGCGATTCTGGGCTCCTGGAACGCCGTGCAGGACCGCAGCAAGGAATACTACGCCATGTTCCTGCTGTTGCAGACGGGCATGATCGGGGTCTTCATCTCCCTCGATTTCTTCCTGTTCTACATCTTCTGGGAGCTGGTGCTGGTGCCCATGTACTTCATCATCGGGGTGTGGGGCGGGCCGCGAAAACTGTATGCCGCCATCAAGTTCTTCCTGTACACGCTGGCCGGCTCGGTGCTGATGCTGCTGGGTATCCTGACCCTGTACTTCCAGCATTACGCGCAGTTCCACTTCTACACTTTCGAGATATCCGAGCTCATCAAAACCTCTCTCCCGCTGGGGTTGCAGCAGTGGGTCTTCTGGGCCTTCTTCGTGGGCTTCGCCATCAAGGTGCCCATGTTCCCGTTCCACACCTGGCTGCCCGACGCGCACGTGGAGGCGCCTACCGCGGGGTCCGTGATCCTGGCCGCGGTGTTGCTGAAGATGGGCACCTACGGCTTCCTGCGATTCTCGCTGCCGCTGCTGCCCCAGGCGTCCATGGACAAGACCATCGTGCAGGTACTGGCGATTCTCTCGATCGTCGGCATCATTTACGGCGCGCTGGTGTGCCTGATGCAGCAGGATTGGAAGAAGCTGGTGGCATATTCCTCGGTGAGCCACCTGGGCTTCTGCACCCTGGGCATCTTTTCGATGAACCCCAACGGCATCGCGGGCAGCGTGATCCAGCAGGTGAACCACGGCATTTCGACCGGCATGCTCTTCATGGTGATCGGGATCATCTACGAGCGCCGGCACACGCGGGCGATCGCGGAGTACGGGGGCCTGGCGCACGTGATGCCCAAGTTCGCGGTGATATTTGCGATCGCGATGCTCAGCTCCGCGGGCCTGCCGCTGCTGAACGGATTCATCGGCGAGTTCACCATCCTGCAGGGCGCGTTCGAGGCCAATCGCATCTGGGCGGCCTTTGCGGTGACCGGCGTGATTCTGGGCGCGGCGTACCTGCTGTGGCTTTACCAGCGTACGATGCTGGGGCAGGTGACCAACGGGAAGAACCTGACCATCCCCGACATGAGCTTGCGCGAAATCGCAACCTTCGTGCCGCTGATCGCGTGGGCCGTGTGGATCGGCATCTATCCGAAACCGTACTTCGACATCCTGCAACGGCCGGTCGCGGAGATCGTGGAGCGCGTGAGGCCGGGGTATTTTGCTGGGGGCCGGTTGGCCGTCACACAACCCCAACCCCCAACCCCCAACCCCCAACCCCCTTTTTCTCAACCGACCCTCTCCGGAGGTGACCGATGAACCAGTACTACACACTCGCCGATCACTTCTCGATCCTCCCCGCGGTGATGCTGGCGTTGTTCGGATGCGCCATCCTGTTGTTCGACGCGGGCATCCCGTTCGTCGGGCCGATCTTTCCCGACCCCCGCCAACGCAAATGGCTGCTGATCTTCGTGGCCATCGCCGAGATCTTCGTCGGCTACGGGCTGGCGACCCAGCAGATGTGGCTCACGTCCAACGCGGCGGAGTTGACCGGCTTCGGCGGGTCCGTCACGGTGGATGGCTTCGGCATCTTCTTCAACTGGATCTTTCTGGTGGCCGCGCTGGTGGTCGCGGTGGTCTCCTACAAGTACCTGGAGATTGCGGGCGAGCATCACGGCGAATACTACGGCCTCATTCTGCTGGCGCAGTGCGGAATGTATTTCCTGGCCACCGGGACGGACCTGGTCACGCTGTTTATCGGGCTCGAGTTGATGGCCCTGTGCTTCTACGTGATGGTAGGGTTCCTGCGCACCGACAAGCGCTCCAACGAAGCCGCCATGAAGTACCTGCTGCTGGGCGCGTTTTCCACCGGATTTCTGGCTTACGGTTTCTCGCTCATGTACGGGATCTCCGGATCCACCAAGCTGGCCGACATAGCGGACGCGATCACCCGCCGCCCGGCCTGGGATCCGGTGGTCTTCCTGGCCCTGACCACGACCGCGGTAGGGCTGCTCTTCAAGATCTCCGCGGCGCCCTTCCACATGTGGGCGCCCGATGCCTACGAAGGCGCGCCCACCACCGTGACCGCCTACCTTTCGGTGGCGTCCAAGGCCGCTTCCATCGCCTTCCTGCTGCGCATGTTCCTCGGACCGCTGAAAGACGCGCGCGTCATGTGGGAGCCATTGCTCATTGCGGTGGCGCTGCTCACCCTCACGGTGGGCAACCTGGCCGCCATCAACCAGACCAATATCAAGCGGCTTCTGGCCTACAGCTCGATCTCGCATGCGGGGTACATGCTGCTGGGCCTTATCGCGGGCAACGACACCGGCATCAAGGGCGTCGCGGTCTACGTGATGGTCTACACCTTTATGAACCTGGGGGCGTTCCTGGTGGTGGTGGCGATGCGGCGGCAGGGCATCATCGGGGAGGACCTGGACGATTTCGCCGGCCTGGCCCACCGGCATCCCACGTATGCCTACCTGATGCTGATCTTCCTGCTCTCGCTGGCCGGCATTCCGCCCACCGCCGGTTTCCTCGGCAAGTATTACATCTTCCTGGCGCTGATCCAGACCCAGCATTACGCGCTGGCGGTGGTGGCGACGCTGTACGTCGCGGTGGCCATTTACTACTACTTCAAGATCGTGCACAGCATGTTCATTCGCGAGGAGACGGAAAAGGCCCCGCTGGCATCCAGCTTCGGATTGCAACTGGCGCTGGGCGTGACCGCCGTGCTGACCCTGGCGATCGGCATCTATCCCGAGCCGTTCCTGAACCTGGCGAACAATTCGACGTCCCTACTACGGTAAACATATGGAAGCCATCTATTCACACTGGCTGTTCACGCCGATCCTGGTCACCGTGGCGATCATCGCGTTGTTTCCGTTGGTGGCGGGCTACCTCACACTGGTCGAGCGCAAGGTGCTGGCCGATTTCCAGGTGCGCCTGGGCCCCATGCGAACGGGTCCCCACGGACTGCTGCAGCCCATCGCCGACGCGCTCAAGCTGATGTTGAAGGAAGACATCATCCCCACCGATTCGGACCACGCGATCTTCTGGTTCGCGCCCGTGATCTCCACGTTTACCGGGCTGACGGCGTTCGCGGTCCTGCCGTTTTCGCGGACGATTTACGTGGCGGATGTGAACGTCGGCCTGCTGGTGGTTTCCGCCATGTCGGCGGTCGGCATCCTGGGAATCATTCTCGGCGGATGGTCTTCCAACAGCCACTATCCACTACTGGGCGCGCTGCGCAGCGCGGCACAACTGGTGAGCTACGAAGTGGCGCTGTCCTTCGCGCTGGTATCGGGCGTGATGGTGGCGGGCACCCTCAGCATGAAGCAGATCGTGCTCGCGCAGCAGGCCCGCGGCGTCTGGTTCGTTTTCGACAATTACTTCTTCATGATCGTGCCGTTCGCGGTGTACATCATCGCGGCCACGGCGGAGACCAACCGCGCGCCGTTCGACCTGCCGGAAGCCGAGTCCGAGCTGGTGGCCGGGTTCCACACCGAGTACAGCGGCTTCCGCTGGGCGCTCTACTTCCTGGCCGAGTATGCCAACATCTTCGTGGTCTGCTCGGTGGCGGTGACGCTGTTCTGGGGCGGCTGGCTGCGCCCCTTCCCGAGCGTCCACTGGTTGGAGATCCCGCTGAACGTGGCGTTTCCGGTGGTGCTGTTCGTGGGCTCAGGCGCCCTCACGCTGCCGATGGTGAAGAAGCTGAAGGACCCGATGCAGCAGAAGGTGCTGGTGGTGGTGGCGCTGCTGCTGGTGCTGATCGGCGCGCTCTTTATCATCCCGCTGGTGAACCACGCGGTGATCGGCTTGTTCTGGTTTCTNNCCGTTACGACCAGCTCATGAACATCGGCTGGAAGATCGCGATCCCCGTGGGGATGGCGGCGGTGCTCATCAATGCGGTGCTGGGGATGCTGCGGCACCCGCTGTAGGGGGCGCTTGTCCTTGCATTAACGTTGGATCAGAAGCTGAAGAAGAAAATCGTCCGCGATTGTTTCTTTGCGGATGGCTTTCCAGCTATCGAACGCGTCCGATGCCCGTTTGACGTCGTTAAGGACTTCGGTCCTCGTCCACCGTTTCGAGCTGTCGTAATCCGCGGTATGGCGGCGCTGTTGAAGGCGCATGAAGGTCTCGGCGATCTCCTTCAAATGCCCGGCGTCTGCTTGGTTGCCGTTCTGAAGTTGCTTATTCCTGGTGTTTCTGCACGCTTCGTTCATGCGCCGGTGTTCAAAGGCCCGCGCGAGGGCTGGGCGGTGACTTGCTTTTTTCCACTTGGCG
The DNA here is from genome assembly GCA_900290305.1 of Candidatus Sulfopaludibacter sp. SbA4. Classification (GTDB taxonomy): domain Bacteria; phylum Acidobacteriota; class Terriglobia; order Bryobacterales; family Bryobacteraceae; genus OMOG01. The sequence continues at coordinate 4,302 of OMOG01000172.1, read as the reverse complement.
GCAGCAGCGTTGGTAAGCAGATGAAAGACCGCATAGTAGGCTGTTGATTCAGCCCGGCGAAGGCTTGCCTGCCGGGCCGATTCCTCTCACGAGTGGCCAGAATGCCTGGCTTGTTCGAGCAAGTCGTGCGCAAACGGCATCGATCAAGCGTCCCACTCCGGGTCCCTCATCTCCGCTTGCTCCGATTCGCTTCGAAAGCTGAAATAGGTTTGCAGCCCCAACTCATCGGCTTGGATCCCCTTCTGGATGGCCTTCGCAATGCGCCGGGTGGTTATGTACAACCGGGGCGGTTCGCTGGCTGGGTCGGAGAGTATAATCCTGAAGAACAGCGACTCTTCGCCGGTCCAGTCGGGTTCTATGCTGTACATGATGCGTTTCACGTCCGGCCGAAGCATGCGTTCCGCCTTCCGAACGGCAGTTGCGAGCCGCCTCTGATCGAGTAATCTACGCACGAAAATCGGCACGAGCCCATTATCGCGCGTTTGCCGAGGTGGCGCTGGCGTTTGCCGCGGCACGTTCCCGCGCTTCCGCTACGATCAGCTTATGGACATCGGCTGGAAGATCGCGATCCCCGTGGGGATGGCGGCCGTGCTGATCAACGCGGTGCTGGGGATGCCGATTTGCCGCATAATGGAAGCGTAAAGACCGTGGTCGGTTTGTTTCATGAATCGCGCTGATTTCCAGGACTTGGCGAATCTCCACTTAAGGCACGCGGAGGCACTGCTTGGCGCTCAATTGTTCGCTGGGGCATACTACATCTCCGGGTATGCTGTTGAGTGTGGACTGAAGGCCGTGGTCGCCAAGTTGTTTCGCTTACGCGGCGGATTTTGAGTTTCCGGCGCCAGAAAAGCGAGGCGGATTCAATCTCTACAGTCACGACCTGCAATTCCTGGTGAAGGTTGCCGGGCTCTCGCTGGACTGGGCCAATGAACTGAACGCGGACGATGTTCTGAAGGACAATTGGAGTATCGCCAAGAATTGGACGCCCGAGAGCCGCTACCAGTTGACCCGTAGCGCACAGGAAGCTCGAGACTATTATTCAGCCGTTGCCGACACGAATCATGGAGTCCTCGAATGTATCGGAAAGTTCTGGTAGAAACTGAAATTCAGTCCGGTGAGCGCCTTCTGGAGCAACTGGACCTCGCCAAAATCCCGGTAACAGCAGCGTTCTGGCAATATGCCGACGACGACGCCGAATGGCGGCTCGTGATCGTCTCTCCTTACGTCGAAACCCTCGGACCGAGGCACCTTTACGCCTCGCTCGGTGTCATGTTAAAGAACCCCTCGGGTGCGCCGATTTCGATTCCGATGGAAAGAATCTATCTCCTCGGTTCGCATGATGTTCGTTATCAGCAGGTGCGCACAGCGGCGCTAGGTGCGGGATTGAGCGTCACGGGCGGGCCGGCCCGCAACGTTTCAGGCGAAGACGCCTACTTTTATCGAGTGGCCTGACCCTCGCTAATTAATCGCTATTTCGATCTTCCCGTAAATCGCCATGTGAAGCACGCGCAACGCCTTGCCGCCTCCATTGAGGGCGGACACATACTCATTGGTATCGAGGGTGACGCGGCGCACCTAACGGCCGCGACGCGTTTCGCGGACCGCCGCCACCGCTTGGGCGGGCGTTCTGCCGGCCCGCGCCGCATGGGTGCGTCCGCGCGCGACTAAATCGTCCAGTTCTTTGTGCGCCGGGTAGCGGCAAGCCGCTTCCGCCAGAAGTTCATCCGCCGTCTTTCCCTCGGCCTGTGCGGCCGCGCTCATCGGGCAATAGCTTGTCGGGAATGTGGACATTCTTCTGGCTTCCCATAGCGACATCGCCCTCATTATGGCGCGAGGGCAGCCGTACCTGGGTATGGCAATCGTCCACGGGAGTCGATAGCCCAGTCACACACGCCACCGGAAGTCTGCGTAACCGTAGCTCTATTGTGCTACACTTCGCGTAAGTGAAGCGGAAAGTGGAGTTCACCGGCGCGGCGCTGAAGGCCCTTGCGAAGATGGGCAAGGTGCATCGGAAGTTTGTATTGGGAGGCATCAAGGTTCATTTGATCGATAACGATCCTCTGGAATTCACTCGGCACAAATTCCCGTTGAAGCGGCCGTCAGCCCATGCGGAGCGGGAACTGCGGCTGGACGATTGGCGGATATTTTATACAATTTTGGATGAGGGCACTCTCGCGATCGTTAATTTAATCGGGGAAAAACGAGGCAATAAGCTGATCATGGACGGCCAGGAGTTTGAGCTATGAAGATTGAAAGCCTGCGGCAAGTGAAGAACAACTTCAGCGAAGTCATCGAAGCGCTGCCCAAGACCGGCCCCGTGGTCGTCACCAGGAACGGGAAGAGTGCAGCGTTATTACTTCCAATTGATGAAGACACTGACCTGGAAAGTCTGATACTGAGCAATAGCAGGCGCTTTTGGGAACTGTTCGACCGGGCCGCTCAAGGCCATCGGACGCCGATGGAAGACCTACCGGCTGTGGATGATGAAGAGGCGTGGAAGCGGATTGGAAAAGGTGGAAGGCGCCGGAAGTCATGAGGCACCCGCTGTAGGGAACTGCGCCAACTCGTCGGCGGCCAGGTCCGAAACCGCCCACCAGTTCATGCCGCGGCGGACCCAGTGCACCACGTTGAAGCCTTGCACCGATTCCCTGCGCGGCGATTCGTCGGCGCGGCCGGCCGGCCAGGTGAAGACATTGATGGTGTGGAGCCGGCGGCGATAGATCAGCGCCGCCACCGGGCGGCCGTCCAGGTAATCGAGGCGTCCGCCGGCCAGCGTGAAGCCCGCCGCGGAGAGATCGTCCACTTCGGGAGCGAAATCGAGCTTTCCGGCGAACCACGGCTTCACCGTGTGCCGGTCGGTGGAGGGCACGTCCATCAAGTGCTCGGCCTGCAGCGACCGGACGTGGGCTGTTACGACCTCTCTGGTGAGCGCTCCCGGGACCGGCGGCGGGGCCAGGCGCCAGATGGCCAGCGCCAGGAGCAGGCATGCCGCCGCGAGCACCGGCCATTTCGCGAACCAGGGCTCGCGGGGGGCCAGGCTGGCGGAGAGCTTCTTCCGCAACCCCGCGGGGGCTTCGAAGTAGGGCGCGTGCTCCACGATCGCGCTGCGTAACCCTTCCAAGCGGGCCAGGTTGGCCGAACAAGATGTACAGTCGCGCAGGTGCGCTTCGAGATCTACGCTGTGCACGAGGTCGAGCTCGCGGTCGTGGAAGGCGCCTAGAAGGTCGCCGGCTTCACGACAGTTCATGGTGTTCCTCCGGTGGGTCGCAGTGTCGCCGGCAGGCGTCGGCATGAGTGCCGACGCGGNNCCTGCGCCACGTCATAAGAGAAATGGGGGCTAGCTCACGGCGGTTCATCGTGTTCCTCCCAACACCGCTTCCAGGCGCTTGCGGCCTCGCGCCAGGCGCGACATCACGGTACCGATGGGCACGCCGGTCACCTGGGCGATCTGCTTGTACGACATGTCTTCCAACTCCCGCAGCACGAGGACTTCACGATACTCCGGCGGAAGCGCCTCGAGACCCTCCCGCACCAGCCGCCGGTCGGCCTGGCGCAACTGTTCGGCCTCCGGATCGGGCCCACCCGACACGACCGCTTCCAGTTCCTCGGGCGAGCCCAGGAGGCGCAGGTTGCGGTTCTTGCGAAGCCAGTCGTAGCAGGTATTGCGAACGATGGCCAGCAGCCAGGCGCGGCCGTCCTCGCCGTG
>OMOG01000172.1:0-586 GCA_900290305.1 Candidatus Sulfopaludibacter sp. SbA4 | reverse complement strand
CCAACTATTCGAGGGTACCGCATCCAGGCTTGGTTTATTCCCAATAATGAATCCGGGGTGCGCCTTTTTACATCCAATCCCCCAATCTACCCCGAAGACATGATAGAGTGATTCTCCAGTGGCGGAGGCCGTAAATGAGGGTGTTTGCAGTCGTAACATTTCTTGCACTAACTTTCGTTTCCTCAACAGTTCGAGCGCAACAGGACCTCGACCAGGCTCGAAAAATGGAGGCTTCCGGCGATACCGCGGGAGCCCGCACGGCGCTGGCACGCGCGGTTGCTGCAAATCACAACAGCGTTCCGGCGCTGACTGCGTATGCCGAGTTCCTGGACCGCTACGGCGACCCGGGGGCGCGCGACGCGTACGCCAAGCTGCTGGCGGCGCTGCGCAATTCGTCGGATTCCGCGCGCACCGGAGCGATCGCGGGACGGCTGGCGGCGCTCGATCTGCTGGCCGGAGACCATGACGCCGCGCGGCGCAACCTGGAGGCCTACCGCAGCGGTACCGGAAAGAGCGGCACCCTGGGTACTGCTCAGCCCGCCGGCGAAAAGGCGCAGACCGCCCCGATTCCCGGACCCATGCGCTC
>OMOG01000125.1 GCA_900290305.1 Candidatus Sulfopaludibacter sp. SbA4 | reverse complement strand
GGCCAGGTTACCTCGGCTTACCGGGATATCTCGGGCACGGTCGATCCCGGATCGCGCATCCTCGAGTTCCAGGCCCGAATTAACTTCTAGTCACAGGTGGGGACAGGCGATCGTTTTTTGTCGCCTGTCTCTTCTTCGACCCAGCCCTCGGGTGGCAGTCACGGCCTCCACCTTCAGGACGCCTGCTACAATCCGGGTGTGGCTCGCGTCCTGATGGTCTCTTCGGAGGCGGCGCCGCTGGCAAAAACCGGCGGGCTGGCCGATGTCGTCGGTTCCCTTCCCTCGGCCCTACGCTCCTTCGGCGACGAGGTGGCCGTTCTGATTCCGCGCTACGGCTCGATCGAGCTCAAGGGCGCGCGGCGGGTCTACGATAAGCTCGCTATCTACCTTGGCGCGGTGCGGTACGACGCTTCCATCTACCAGGCCGCCGAGGAGTATCCGGTCTACCTGCTCGACTGCCCGCCGCTCTACGACCGCAAGGGATTCTACGGCGAAGCGGGCCTGGATTACCCGGACAATCACATCCGCTTCGCGGTCTTCGCGCGGGCCGCTTTCACCGTGGCTCGCTCCCTTTTTGCCACGGAGATCTTTCACTGCCACGACTGGCAGACCGGACTGGTGCCGGCGTATCTGCGCACCGCGTCCGCCATCGATCCGACCTTCCTGGGCGTCAAGACCCTGTTCACCATCCACAACCTGGGCTACCAGGGTCTGTTCCCGAAGTCCGCGGTCGCCGACGTGGCGCTCGACCCCGGCGTCTTCCGGCCGGACGGCATGGAGTTCTATGGCCGGCTCAGCTACCTGAAAGGGGGAATCGCTTTCGCGGACTTCCTCAACACCGTGAGCCCCGCCTACGCCCGGGAGATTCAGACTCCCGAACTCGGTTTCGGGCTGGACGGCGCGCTGCGCGCCCGCGCGGATGTGCTCACCGGCATCCTCAACGGGGTGGATTACCGGGAGTGGAACCCGGAGACCGACCCGCTGATTCCCGCCAATTATTCGGCGGGCGATTTGAGCGGAAAGCAGGTTTGCAAGCGCAGCCTGATCGAGGAATTCGGCTTGGCGCCGGAGGCGATGGGGCGGCCGCTGATCGGCATCGTCTCGCGATTCGCGCACCAGAAGGGCGCCGACCTGATTGGCGAAGTGGCCGGCCAGATCGTGGCGGAGGACACGTCCCTGGTGGCGCTGGGGACGGGGGATGCGGAGTACGAGGATATGTTTCGCCGGGTGGCGGCGGAGTTTCCGGGCCGGGTGGCGGTGCGGATCGGTTTCGACAATGGCCTGGCCCACCGGATCGAAGCGGGCGCCGACCTGTTCCTGATGCCCAGCCGTTACGAGCCGAGCGGCCTGAACCAGATTTACAGCCTGCGATACGGAACCGTCCCGGTGGTTCGCGCCACGGGCGGTCTGGATGATACTATCGAAGAGGACACGGGGTTCAAGTTCGCGGAGTACTCCGGGCAGGCCCTTTTGGGGGCGGTCCGGGCGGCTGTCGGGGCGTTTTCCGATGGAGAGGCGTGGCGGCGGATGATGCGCCTTGGGATGGGGAAGGATTTCTCCTGGAAGGCGTCCGCCGCGGCCTATTCGGCGCTTTACGGGCGGCTCCTGGGGAGGGCATGAATCCTTTTGTCCTAGCGGGATTCTAATATTTAGGAGATGAAATGGCAGTCGCGAATACAGTAACCCATGAAGGTTCGAATACCGTAACGCTTTCGGATTCTTCATTCGACGAGGATGTGTTGCGGTCGGATGTACCGGTTCTGGTGGATTTCTGGGCCCAGTGGTGCGTCCCCTGCCGGCAGATTGGTCCTACGGTCGAACTCCTGGCCACCGAATACGCCGGCAAGTTGAAGGTGGGCAAGCTGGACGTGGACACCAATGGCAGCACGGCCATGCGTTACAACGTTCGGGGCATCCCGACGCTGCTGCTGTTCAAGGACGGTCATATCGTGGAACAGCGCGTGGGAGCGGTCGGCAAGTCGGAACTGCAAAAGATGGTCGATCCCCACGTGTAGGGCTGGAATCACGCCCAAGGTTTCGAAGACCGGGACTCCCCTGCGGGTCCCGGTTTTCTTTTGTTACCTGGTTGGCAGGCCGAGGGCCTGCCCCACCCTACCTGGCGCCTACAGGCTGCAGGCCGAGTTCCCGGTCCATGTCCCGGCCCACCACGTCCTGGCAGGAAACGCAGTAGCGGGCCCAGGAGAGGACGCGCAGGCGCTTGGGAGCGATCGGCTCTTCGCAGGCGAGACAGATGCCGTAGTCGCCCGAATCCAGGCGGTCGAGCGCCTCTTCGACCAGCCGAAGTTGCGCGTAGTCCAGGCCATTCAGGCGAAGGGACACGAATTCATCGTGTGAGATCTGCGCCTGGTCTTCTTCCGCCACGCGCCCCATGCCGGCCAGCGTGTCGAATCTCATGCCTAGTCCGGCCATCACCGCGGCGCGTTTTTCGAGCAGCAGCCGCCGATACTCGCCGTTGGTTTCCCGAACCTCGAAAGTCCTTTTCATCGAGCCCTCCCCATTTGGTCCTTTCTCCCATATTCGGAGAAAGATATCTAATGGTTGTTGGAAGGTATCAAAATTCTCTACTTAAAACAATAGGAAGTTTCGGGAGTAGTCGAAAGTAAGTACGGGTCAGGCCTTTTGCCCCAGGGCGATCACGAAATATTCCGCGCGTTCCGGGCCCGGATTCTTCCAGCCGTGCTCCTGGTTGGAGGCCGCGTACACCACCGACCCGGCGGTCACGCGGGTGGTCTGGCCGCCGATGGTCACGTCGAGCGCGCCCGTCCGCAGCATGAGGATCTCTTCGTGAACGTGGTGGTGCGGGGGATGGGGCGCCTGGCCGGGCCCCAGCTCGGTCATGTGCAGCTCGACGGGAAATCCCGAATGGGTTTCGCCGTTGAGGACGGCGCGCGACTGGTTCTGTCCGCTGGCTTTCACCGGCAGATCCTCGTATTTGAAGGCTTTGGACGGAAGAGCCTGGCTCTGCGGGCCGGCCGCGGCAGTGGCTGCCAATGCGGGAAGCATGAGTCCCACCTCTCTGCGCGAGTAGTTCACAAGCGGTTCTCCTGGATTGAGTTTACTATGCGACGGGCCGGCGGCGAGGGGCGCCCTCTGGGCCACGGCGTTACCGGGGGGCGTGTGATACACTGGCCCATCTTGGCTACCCCCCAAACCCGTCCCGCCCTCGACCGCCCCATCGGCCTGCTGCACGCCACCGCGATGGTGGTGGGGATCATCATCGGCGCGTCGATCTTCGTGCAGCCTTCGGAGATCAACCGGCACGTGCCGAGTATTCCGGGAGTGCTCTCGGTGTGGGTGGTGGCGGGGATCCTGACGCTGTTCGGCTCGCTGGTGTGCGCGGAGTTGTCCTCGGCGTTTCCGCGGACCGGCGGGGTGTACGTTTTCCTGAAGGAGACCCTGTCGCCGGGGTGCGGATTTCTGTGGGGATGGGCCATGTTCTGGAGCGCCCATTCCGGGATCATCGCGGCGAGTTCGGTGATCTTCGCGCGCTACGTGGCGTTCTTCGTGCCGCTGGACGACTGGGGAATTCGCGCCGTTGCCGTCAGCGGAATACTCGTGCTGTCGTTCGTCAACTACCTGGGGGTGCGGCAGGGAAGCCGGCTGCAAACCGCGGTGACGATCTCGAAGGTGATCGCGATCGCGCTGCTGTTGGCCATGGTGCTGGCCTTCGGTTCGCCAGCGCGGCAGACCCCGACGGGGGACACGCCTCCGGTATCGTTTCGCGAGTTTGTGCTGGCGATCAGCGCCGCCCTGTTCACCTTCGGAGGCTGGCACATGGTCACGTACACGGCGGGCGAGACTCGGGATCCCGGCAAGACCATCCCCAGGGCGCTCATGATCGGGGCCCTCACGGTCACCGCGTGTTACGTGGCGTTGAACGCGGCGTATCTTTACCTGCTTCCGCTCGACCGCGTGACTTCGTCGTCGCGCGTGGCCGCCGACGCCGCACAGGCCATGGCCGGACCGCGCGGCGCGGCGGCCATCTCGGCGCTGGTGATCCTCTCGGCCATCGGGGTGCTCAACGGCGTGATCCTGGCCGGGCCCCGCACCTATTTCGCGATGGCCGACGAAGGCCTGGCGTTCAGTTGGCTGCGGCACGTCCATCCGCGGTTCCACACGCCCGACCGCACCATCCTGATCCAGGCGGTGTGGTCGTGCGTGCTGGTGGGGACGGGCACGTACCGCGACCTGTTCACCCGCGTCATCTATACCGAGTGGCTGTTCTTCGCGCTGATGGGCATCGGCCTCTTCCGGCTGCGGCGGCGCGCGGATTACGTGCCGGTTTACCGAATCTGGGGCTACCCGGCGGTGCCGGCGCTCTTCATCGGCGCTTCGCTGGTGGTGGCGGCGATTCAGATTGCGGCCGACCCGTGGCGGGCGGCGACGGGCCTCGCGATCGTCGTGTTAGGATTGCCTGTCTACTACCTGTGGGTGCGGACCAAACATGCGAATTATTGACTTCCACAATCACTACTACCCCCCGGCCTACCTCGACGCGCTGCGGTCGGGATCGAGCGCCGTCGAGGTGACCATCGACGAAGATGGCAACCCGCGAATTTACTATCCGGGCGATTACAACATCGCGGTGCCCGGGCATCGCGACATCGATTATCGCGAGCAGGTGCTGATCGGCCACGGGGTGGATACGCAGGTGATCACGCTGACTACGCCGGGCACGCACGTGGAAACTCCGGCCACGGCGGCGAAGTTCGCGGCGCTGGTGAACGATGCGTTCGCGGACGTGGTGCGCAGCAAGGGCGGGCGGTTCGCGGCGTTGGCCACGCTGCCGCTCAACGATCCGGCGGCCTCGGTGAAGGAACTGGAGCGCGCTTGCCGCGGCTTGGGATTTCGCGGCGCCATGCTGTTCAGCAACGTGAACGGCGTGGGCCTGAACGAGCAGCGATTCTGGCCGCTCTACGAAGCGGCCAACGATTTGAGCGCGGTGCTGTACATCCATCCGACGCATCCGGTGGGGGTGGAGGCCATGACGGATTTCTGGCTCATGCCGCTGGTGGGATTTCTGATGGACACGACGCTGGCCGCGGCCAAGCTGGTATTCAGCGGCGTGCCAGAGCGGTTTCCGCGGATTCAGTGGGCGCTGTGCCATTTGGGCGGCACGATTCCGTACCTGGCCGAACGGCTGGACCGCGGCTTCGAGGCCTTCAGCGAGTGCCGCGCCAACATCCCGAGACCGCCGAGCGAGTATCTCAAGCAGTTCTACTACGACACGGTTAATTTCAATCCGCGGGCGGTGCGGCTGGCAATCGACTTCGCGGGCGTGGATCGCTTATTGGCGGGCAGCGATTATCCGCACCAGATCGGGAGCATCCCGAAGATGCTGGAGACGATCCGGGGGATGGAGCTTTCGGCGGAAGAGAAGGCGGCGATTTTCGGGGGAAATGCTGCGCGATTGCTAAGTCTTCCGGGCCTTCAAAGTCGCTCGTAAATCCTTCATGGGCAGCATCAGATGAAGCGGCTCTATCGGTGATGCAATAAATCCCTGATGCAGGTAGAACTCGCGGGCTTGGTCATTGATCGCGTGAACGAACAACGCGCGGACGCCTACGATATCGGCGGCGCGCTCTACGCGGGCAAAAGCATCCTGCAGAAGCGTTGCCGCAAGCCCCCGTCCCTGAAAGCGAGTATCCACCGCCAGCCGCGTGAGCACGACCACGCCGATGGGGTAATTGGGCATTCCTTTGGCAATCCGCTCGGGAGCCGCTTCCCGATTCACATCCCCTGCCGAAAGGGCGTAATAGCCGATGATCTGTTGGTCGTCCCGCCGACGGAGCACATACGTTTGGGTAGTGTCGCTTTGCTTGCTGGCGAGCGCATAGCGCGTGATCCACGTCGTCATCGATTCAACGCCCCAGTCGAACTCCCCCGCATCGTGCGTGGCTCCAAGCTTTTCGATAACGAAATCAAAAGCCATTAGCGGCTTTCGGCAAGCGGAAGTTTGGAGAGAAGCCGTTTCAATTTAGGCAGAACGCGGGGCGGTCGATCGAGGGCTTTGGTGGAGGCTTTCCACTGCGCCTCCGACGCAATAAAATGCACCTGGTCGGAGATGGCCTCCTCCGCTTTTGTGCAGGCGCTCTCCAGAATGAAATCCGACAGATTCTCACCGCGCCGCACGGCGCCGGCGCGGATCAGTTTCTCCTGGTAGGGGGTCGCCCGCAGATTGATTCGCCTGGTCCGCGATTCTTGGGGGATCATCTGAGCCATGTACTCACATTGTATGCCAGCATCGCTTTAGCGTCAACGCGACGCTTTGCATAAGCCGCGGCGGCTTCGCCTGTTCGCTCTCCGGTGCTGACGGCGACACCGGCGATGACCGATAATGGGGAACGGCAACGTTTATGCAAATCACCCTCGAGATCCCGGACGAACTCGCGACTCCCTTGGTCCCCGCAGGCCAGGACCCCGCCCGCGCCGCCCTGGAAGCCATGGGCATCGAGGCTTACCGCGAGCACCGTATGTCGGGGTACCAACTGCAGAAGCTGCTTGGTATCGAATCCCGGTACGAGCTGGACGGCCTTCTCAAGCAGCATCAAGTCTGGCTGGAGTATTCCATCGAAGATTTCGAGCGTGAGCGCGAGTTGGGCGAACGTCTCTGGCAAAAGCGCCAAGCTGAGCTTGCCGATGAGTCCCAGCGAGAGCGCCGTGCAAAATGATTGTCGTCGCTGACACGACGCCGCTGCACTACCTCGTTCTGATCGAAGAGATTCACCTCCTGCCCGCGCTCTACGGCCGTGTCTTGATTCCCCCGGCCGTGGCCGCCGAGTTGACCGCTCGCGGAACCCCGGAGCCCGTCAGGCGTTGGATCGGAAGCCAGCCCCGCTGGCTGGAGGTGCTGGCACCCAAACGACTCCCCTCCGACCTCCCGGAATTCCTTGGTCCAGGTGAGCGGGACGCCATCGCCTTGGGCCTGGAACGGGACTGCGACGCGCTGCTTATGGATGACTGGGAGGGCCGGGAGGAAGCCAGACGACGGCAACTGCACGTCGCAGGCACCCTACGCATTCTGGCGAGTGCCGCTGAGAAAGGTCTGACGGACTTGCCGGCGGCCATCTCGCGGCTGCGAGCCACGAACTTTCGCGCAAGTGAAAAGCTGCTTCAATCCTTTCTCAAGAATGCGGATTAGTGCTTGAGCCCGCCTGATTTTCCCCGATTCGGTAAAATCGGGTGTGCTGCCCGAAGAGTTTCGGCCCGCCACGTTCGAGGAAGAGGAAACGGCCGACCTGCGCCGCGCGTTCGTCCGCCAGGCAATTCGTTTGACCCTGGCGTTTGCCCTGCTGGTCACCTTCGTATTCCTGGCGCTTTCGTGGTCGGGCGCCGCCGTTCGCTTCGGGGCGTCGCGCGTCGGGGACCGTGGGGCTCCCACGTGGAGCATTACCGGAACGGTTCGCAACGCGGTCACGCACGAGCCCGTCCCGTGGGCCCGAATCGACGACGACCCCGCGGGACAGCCGCCGTTCTTCCACGCCGATGCCGATCAGGTGGGCAATTACGAGTTGCTCACGCTTTCCGAATCGCACCGAATCATTGTGTCCGCGCCGGGATATCGCCCCTACACAGTCCGCGTCGGGAGAGTGTGGTTCCTGTGGATGCCGCGCGGCGGCGAGCGTCAGGATGTGGCGCTATCGCCGGAGTAAGGCTCGTGGGAGAATGAACCTAGGTCTGGTTATGCGCCGCTTGGGGGTCCTTCCGCTGCTGATCGCGAGTCTTGGTGTGTCCGTCCTCGCACGCCACAGCGCGTCCATCTGCGGGACCACCCGGGAAACCACGAACGAGACGCTGTTCCTGCATCGCCAGTCGATGCGCGCGCGCGCGAAGCTCCGTCCGCTGGCGGCCGCGCCCGCGGCGTCGTCGGGAAACCGCGACATCGGCAACATCGCCATCATCGAGGACACCGATGGAGTGGT
>OMOG01000357.1:3038-4961 GCA_900290305.1 Candidatus Sulfopaludibacter sp. SbA4 | reverse complement strand
CACGCACGCGCATGATTATATGAAGCAGAGCGCGCACACCTTTCCGGTGATTGCCGATTGGACCTTGGTCAAAAAGCTGTTCCCAGGGGTAAGCACGGAATATTGCGTCATCAACCCGGAGGGACGGCTGTCGTACCCATTTCGCTCCTGGACTTTAGGCCGCGTACTTTTTGAAGTCGAACGTGCCGCTGCCGGAAAATAACGCTCCTTGTTTCGTCCGCGAACCAAAAGGTGCGCTGCACGCCGCCCGACGAAAAAGCGTCAGCGAGTTCAGAGGAGGAACAAAATGAAACCAACTTTGGTTGGCGCTGCGGTGTCGATGTTCGCTTCGTACGTGATCTTTGCCCAAGCTCCCGCGAATGCACCCGCCTTCGAGGTCGCGTCGATCAAGTTGAATCACTCCGGGACCAATGGAATCGGTGGCAGTGGCGTATGCTCATCCGGTGGAAAGGTTTCTGTCAGAAATATTCCTCTGAACCTGATCATCGAACAGGCCTACGGCATAAAGGAATTTCAACTCCTGGCACGCCCCGGCTGGCTCACTTCCGAAAGATTCGACATCGACGCGAGACCGGGATCGCGTGTCGGATATGACGACTGCAAGCGGATGCTGCAGTCGCTCCTTGCCGAACGGTTCAAGCTGGCGCTCCACCCCGAAACCAGACAATTGCCCATATACAAACTGGTTGTGGGAAGGAACGGGCCGAAACTTCATAAGGTGGACGCGGATGCGCCGCTCGGAATCAAAACATTCGACACCAACAAGGGGCAGCTAATCACGAGGGGGACCTCTATGCCTCAATTGGCAGGAATGTTGGCCATGACAGGAGAACTGGAAAACCTCGTGGTGGACGGTACCGGCCTTGACGGGTACTATGAATTCACGCTCGAGTGGGCCCCCAGTAGCGTCCCCGCCGAAGTCTCACCTGGACCCTCTCTCTTTACGGCCTTGCAGGAACAGCTTGGGCTCAAGTTGGAAGCCACCAAAGGGCCGGTCGAAACCCTCGTCATCGACCACGTCGAGAGGCCCTCGGAAAACTGAACTACCTCAAAGGACCCCTTGACCGGTCGGACACAAATGTCCGATACTGGAGGCGTGAAGGGCTCGGAATTCGAAAGGCGAGTCCGCAAACTGGCACGGCGGATGAAGACCACCTGTGAGTTCGTAGCCGACAAGGGAAAAGGAAGCCATGGCCGCTTGTACTTGGGCCAGGAATTCACCACCCTGAAAGACCGGAAGAAAGATATCGGGCGCGATCTGTTCGCCAAAATGTGTCGCGACCTGAAGATCGATGCGCATGATCTGTGAGAGGTGTCTCATGTCGACATTTGCCTATCCCGCCAAATTCAGCACCGGCAGCGACCGCCGCGTGCTGGTGGAATTTATCGACCTTCCGCGAGTTGCCACGGATGGTAAGGACGAGCGCGAGGCGATCGAGGAAGCCATCGATGCGCTCGGCTCCGATCTGTCGATCCGTTTGTCTCGTCATGAGGATATTCCGTCGCCCTCGACTCCCAAGTGCGGCCAGCGCCTTGTTCCAGTGCCGCTATGGCTCGCACCGAAACTGGCCCTATATCTGTCGATGCGCGAGCAGGGTGTCAGCAACTCGGAATTGGCCCGCAGGTTGGGTGTTGACGAAAGGGTCGTGCGCCGGATGCTCGATCCTGAGCACGCCACAAAAGCTGAGAAGATCCAAACAGCGCTTGCTATGTTGGGCAAGCAGATGACGGTCGAGGTCCGCGACGCCGCATAGCCTTCGGTTGACACGCCTCAGCGGAGAGGCAAGTAGATTACCTGCGCCTCCCACTCCAAAGGCAAGCTGCATTCGGAAAGGAGCACAAGATCCCCGATCACATTCGCGATCGGCAGGCTCCTTCTGACCTCGATCACACCCGGCATGGGCTGACCGGCGGTAACCCTCG